>JANPGW010000001.1:0-15955 GCA_031424115.1 Saprospiraceae bacterium
CTTTCGTTGCTGAAATAAATAAACGGTGTGGTTATGATTTAGAGCCCGCCAAGCCGTATCATTTTGAAAGCAATGGAGACCATTACGGTTGGTCAACGAACTATAATGGGAATATGAATTTGACCCTTTTTATCGAAGGTGGTCGTGTGAAAGATACCCCTCAGTATAAGCTCAAAACAGCTTTGCATGAAGTTGCTATGTTGGGTTTAGGTGATTTCCGTTTGACGGGTAATCAAAACCTGATGATTTGTAATATCCCCGTGAGGAGCAAGGATAGAGTGCAAAGTATATTGAGCGAATACGGCGTGATGCGCGAAGTGTATAAACACACGGGTTTGCGCCTTAATTCTATGTCGTGTGTGGCTTTGAATACCTGTACTTTAGCGTTTGCGGAAGCGGAGCGTTATTTGCCGAGCTTGATTACTAAATTGGATGGCATTATTCGGATGAATGCTTTGGATAATAAGGAAATTGTTATCCGAATGACAGGCTGCCCTAATGGCTGTGGGCGCCCGTATTTAGGTGAAATTGGCTTGATAGGTCGTGCTGTTGGGCGTTATAATTTATATCTTGGAGCGGGACACGGTGGCGAGCGTTTGAATAAATTGTATAAAGAAATGCTCAATGAAGATGAAATTATAGCGGAATTGAAACCGATTATTGAAGATTACGCTAAAAATCGAGAAAAAGACGAATGGTTTGGCGATTTTACCATTCGGAAAAAATACGTGCAAGCGACGACGCATGGTTTGAATTTTCATTCATAAATCCAAGACAATACGGATGTTTTCGTCTAAAAGGGTGTAGTAATGTACAGGTAAAACACCTATTTTTTTTATGAAACGTTTATTGTCGATAGTTCTAATTTGGTCCACTAATATATTTGAACTTTTATATAAATTGCCTTCACCTATATCAAGTGTGATACGTAATATTTTTACTTTTGGAGAAGGGTTAGAAGTAATTGGACAAACAACAGTTGAAGGATGATGTCCATTCAACATATCTGTTTGGACAATCACAACAGGGCGTGTTTTACCCGCTTCTGTACCGAAAGACGGGTCTAAATTGGCAAGCCAAATATCATATTTTCTCATAGAAGGTCATTTATTAGTTTTGGTTAATCATCTTCGTAGACATCAAGTAAATGTGGGTCAATATTTTCCCATTCACGTAGAACTTCCATAGAACTTTCAGCGATGAGTTTACTTTCCTCTTTTAATTGTTCAGCTAAATATAATCGTCTTTGAATTTTATTATAATAGTCTAATGCTTCGTTGATGTAAGTATTACGTGGTTTTTTAAGGTTTTTTAACATTTTTTCAGTCTCTAAAAAAATGTTATCTTCAAGTTTAAGAGACAATGATTTCATATTTAATTATTTTTTTTGATTGAAATATTCTACAAGTATATACTATTTTGATATACAGGTCAAATTTTTTTCTTGAAAAATACTTGTTTTGAACATATCTCTCAAGAAATTAAAGTACAACCCATAAGGTTTTAAAAAACTTTATGGGTTTCTTGTTTTAATCCTTTAAATTTGCGGTATATTATTTTACATTTAAATAAAACCTGACGTTTTATGCAAACAAAATTGAATCTTCGCTTAGGCGTTTTAGCTTTTATAGTATTGGCAGCGGCTATGAGCCGTTTATTGCCTCACCCGCCTAATGCTACGGCTGTAGGAGCGATGGCATTATTTGGTGGTGCGTACTTTTCACAACGTTGGCAATCAGTATTGTTGCCGCTTGTAGCAATGTGGTTGAGTGACTTAGTACTGAATAATGTGATATACAAGGAGTATAATCCAAATTTCACCCTTTTTACTGAGGGGTCTATCTTTATCTATGGCAGTATTGCTTTGATAACGGTACTGGGTTGGACGTTATTGAAAAAAGTAAAAATGGCGAATGTGGTTGGCGCAAGCTTATTGGGTTCTACTTTATTCTTCCTAATTTCAAATTTCGGCGTTTGGTTTCACTCAACGACGATGTATCCACAAACCTTTACGGGCTTGATGACGTGCTATGCAGCTGGCTTACCATTTTTTATGAATACGGTATTAGGTGACATGGTATGGTGTGCAGTTTTGTTCGGCGGTTTTGAGTTGGCACAACAGCGCGTTTCAGTTTTGGCGAGACATTAAATAAAGTTGTCATTTTTTAAAAAGCCACTTAAGGCTAATAAAATTTGTGTTAACGATACCCTCTCAGTATAAAGGGGGTTTAAAAGCCATTTTATAAGTAAAAACTTTTTTTTGTTGTTAAAACATTAAAATTACACTTATAAAATGGCTTTTGCTATTTTTATAAAACCTTATGTCAAAATTACAAGAAGTAGGTTATGTATGATTGGGAAATACGTGATACCTTTGTGGTTGGAAATTAATGAGAAAACAACTTTGGATTTTAGACTCCCCGTTCATGGTTTTTACACATCTTTCCTTTTTATTTTGTAAGTTCATGACGCTTATAAAATATACTACCCCCCTTTAGACCGACTAAAACGTTACCAAAACTGATTGTAATACATGAGGAACCGCTTACTTTTTTTTATGAGTTTTTGGCTCGTAACATCGGCTTCGGCACAGGTGAATAATCCGCAATTCAATATTCAGCAAGTAAAATTTCGCTTGGATTCGTTGGATTATAAAATTAGTCGGTCTTCAAAAATCATTTTCGAAACACAATTTATGAATAGAGTTGTCTATTCAGGTCGTGATTATGGATTGAAAGGATTTGGTACGATGGGACAGTTAACTTTTCAGCACAAAAGTGGATTTTGGCTTTCGACGGTAGGCTATTATTGGGAAGGCTCAACGGTGAAATTTCCAAAAGCGGATATTGCGGTGGGTTATGCATTATCTTTAGACGAGCATTTAAGTGCGTCATTTGGTTATAGCCGATGGATGTATTTTGGCAAGAGCGATGAAGAGTTGAGGTGGGTTTTCAGTGATTTTTTATCTACCTATTGGACGATTGATTTGGGATTCATGGGGCTTTCGCCATCGTTTTATTATCAAATTGGGAAAAGCGAAAATGTGGCGCAATTTGCGTTGACAGCTTCAAAATATAAAGAACTGAGAAAGCCTTTTTTAGGAGGCAAGCTAATTTTTGAACCCAGTTTTACTTGGATGCTGTCATCGCGTGATCGGTATTATGCCACACAGCCCGATAAGCCCTCTGGTAAAATTGTGAGAGTGATTGATTACGAATTGGTATTACCGGTTACTTACAGACGAGTTGGAAGATTTGATTTTTCACCAAAACTACACCTAACGCATCCTGTAAACGTATTAAGTTATGATGGCGCGGAAGAAGGAAAACCGTTTTTCTATTTTACAGCCGACTTGAAAATCCTTTTATGGCGACATAAAGATAATATTACAAACAAGAAGAAATGATGACCTCCCTTTCTCTGATTTAAGCACAACACCCCCTTTTACCCCCTTTGTTTGAATAATTGAAATTCAGTTATTTGAATAAATTTCGGTTTTATCATCCTTTTGGTATCTGATTTATTTCAGATACTGAGGGACTTTTAGCAAGAAAAACAGACGCAAACATATACTTTTTTTTATCCTACTAACAAACTACTATGAACGATTATCAAATCTTTTCGACGATGTCTCCCCGTCGTTGGCACATTGTTAAGTCCGCCGCCGGATTACTGCTGGGTTTCGTGGTTATAGGCATTGCCGTTATGGTTGTGACCTTAGCCAACCCGAATAAACCGGAGGTCCCCAAAAATTTTTCAAAATGTAACCTCACGTATGACCAAATTGCTAAAGATACGAGTATCAGCTGGCACAATAGCGCCGTGCATTCAACCGGATGTTGTCAGGATTATGTGTCGCGATTATTGACTCCTTTAAGCAATCCGGCGCGGGTGCCTATGTCACAACAAATTAGGGCAGCTTTTTACATGAATTGGGATGACCGCAATCAGCAAAGTTTTTATTCGTTGCGCGACAATATTGATAAGATGAACATGGTAATTCCCGGTTGGTTTACTCTTGGAAATGCGGACACCGTCATCTGTAATATCGACACCACCGCTTATCAATTTTTGCAAAAATACCCTTCAGTAGCAGTATTACCCATGTTAACCAATTGCTATGGTGAAAAATGGGATGGGGAAAATGTTCGACGCATTATTCAAAACCCGGAGGTTAAAACTAAATTTATTGAAAACATTGTAATTACCTTAAAGCGCTTCGGGTTTCAGGGAATCAATATAGATATTGAAAATTTAGAGGAAGCCTACACGGAGGATTTTCATATATTTATGAAAGACCTTTATACAAGGTTACATAATGAGGGGTTCCTTGTTTCACAAGAAATTGTGCCGTTCAATCAGCAATTTGCCATCAATCGGGTTAATGAATACAATGATTTGCTTTTTGTTATGGCTTACAACCAACACTATGAAACGGGCATTCCGGGACCTATTGCCGACCAAAAATGGGTAGAAAGAGTAATGGACAGCGTTTCAGCCATTGTGCCGAACGAAAAATTTGTGCTTTGCATTCCTACCTTTGGCTTAGATTGGGGCAAAAAGGGCGTACCGAGCAAAGAGTTAACTTATCGCATGGCAATTTCGGTTGCCAAAGAGGCTGAGGCAAGAGTGAAATATAACAATACAACATATAATCTCGATTTTGAGTATGTTGATGATGATAATTCTCCCCACAAAGTGTTTTTTGTTGACGCGGCTACTAATTTCAATGCTATCCGTACTGTTGATAATTTCGGTTGGCGGGGTGCTTGTATGTGGCGGCTGGGGTCGGAAGATCCGCGGGTTTGGCAATTTTACAAAAAAGATTTGAGTGTAAAAGCATTAAAACAAGGAAGTTTTGACCCTCAAACACTCGGCACTACAATTCCTCCTAATGATGTGACGTATGTCGGCTACGGAGAAGTAATGGATATATTGACAGAGCCCAAAGAGGGTACTATTCGTTTTGAATATGACTCTATCTATCACGTTATTTCTGAACAATATTACGTTGAGTTACCGACGTCCTATGTTGTACAACGCTATGGGAAATCGGACGATAAAAAATTAGTTCTTACTTTTGATGATGGGCCTGATGAGAAATATACGCCGCAAGTTTTAGATATTTTGAAAAAAGAACATGTACCCGCGGCTTTTTTTCTGATAGGAAATTTAATTGAAAAAAATCCTTCCTTAACAAAACGGATTTTCAACGAAGGACATGAGATTGGAAACCATACGTTTACACACCCGGATATCAATAAAATTTGGGGTATTCAGGCAGAGTTGGAGTTGATTAAAACTCGACGCAGTATAGAAAGCCTTACGGGAAGTTCTACCTTATTGTTCCGGCCGCCTTACAATCCCTACCCCGAGCCTAAAAAGAGAGAAGAATTAGAAGCGTTTATCTTGGCTCGTCAGCATAACTATTTGACAGTAAATGAAAGTATTGACCCTCTTGACTGGAAGTCTGGAATGACTGCGGATTCCATTTTCAATAGAATAGTCAGAAAAGTGGATAGTAGCTACGGTCATATTATCCTCTTGCATGACGCCGGTGGGAAGAGAGAGGCAACAGTAGAAGCACTGCCGCGCATTATTCGCCATTTTAAGGATAGAGGCTATAGTTTTGTGTCCATTTCCGAATTGATGGGTAAAAAAAGAGCGGAGCTTATGCCAGTCATTGAGGAAGACCAAAAACTCTTGGTTCAAATGAATCGCAAAGTGAGTGATTTTAGTAACTGGATATCAGCTGCTTTGGAAGGTGTTTTTTATACGGCTGTCTTTTTAGCTATTTTTCGTGTTTTATTCATCTTTTATTTTGCGATGAAGCAGAAATTCAAAGATGATAAAGAAATATTTAAAGACTTTACCCCCCCCCTCAGTATCATCGTACCGGCGTATAATGAAGAAGTCGGTGCAACGAGTACCATCGCCAGCTTACTTAATCAAAACTACCCGAATTTTGAAATTGTTTTTGTGGATGATGGTTCTAAGGATAAAACATTTGAAAACGTCCAAGCAGCTTATGGCAATCACCCTCAAGTACAGGTGTTGACCAAAGCCAATGGCGGTAAAGCATCAGCATTGAACTATGGTTTAAAAAGGTGCAGACACGATTTTGTGGTGTGCATTGATGCTGATACACAACTCGACCCGAATGCTATTCGCGAAATCGCAAAACCATTTTCTGATCCTAAAGTCGGCGCAGTAGCGGGCAATGTGAAAGTAGGTAATCAAATCAATATGCTCACCAAATGGCAAAGTATTGAGTACATAACGGCTCAAAACTTTGACCGCATGGCTTTTGCTTATTTGAATTGTATAACAGTGGTGCCCGGTGCTATCGGGGCATTTCGCCGTCAGGCAATCGGTTCGGTGGGCTGGTACGAAACGGATACTTTGGCTGAAGATTGTGATTTGACCATGCGGATTATTCGTAAAGGGTATCGTGTGGCGCAAAACAATAAGTCCATTGCTATTACAGAGTCCCCTGAAACTTTGAAACAGTTTTTAAAACAGCGTTTCAGGTGGACATTTGGCGTCATGCAGGCTTTCTGGAAAAGCAAACATGTTCTTTTCAATAAACGATATGAGTCACTTGGGTGGGTAGCATTTCCCAATATCCTTATTTTTGGGATGATTTTACCCCTATTTGCTCCTATAGCGGATTTAGTTTTGTTGTCCTCGGTTTTGTCATCCATTATAAAAACGATTACATCACCCGATATTTCACCTATTGCCCCGACAAGCTTTTATGAGGAATACCACACACTGATTCTATATTTGGCATTCATGAGCATAGATTTAAGCGTATCAGCCATAGCTTTTAGGATTCAAAAAGAACCAATTTGGCAATTATTGTTGTTATTTCCGCAAAGATTGGTTTATCGTCCTTTGATGTATTATGTTTTATTTAAATCATACATCAAAGCCCTGAAAGGGGAATTGATGGGCTGGGGTGTTTTGAAACGCACCGGTAGTATGGGTCAAATAGCGGTCAATCAGCCTCTGCCCGTTATCCAACAAGAAGATATTGAATTGAAGACAACCCCCTCAGTAGGATAAATTTTGGTTTCATGTCCCGTTTTTCGGAACGGGACATTTTTTCTCAAAATTCAAAATCTCAAATAATAAATTTACACATTTTTTTAAGAAGAAAACGAATTCTACGCTATGAATAAACAAACATACTCTCTCCTTTGGGCTATCTTGGCCTGCTGTTTTTTGGCGCCATTGAGTGGACAGACTCCCACGGCAAGTTTTGCTACGTGGAAGGACAATAAAAAAGCAGCTTACACGATTATACATGATGATTACAGTAATTACGTTACCGGTATTTATCAGTATGCATACCCCATTGCTACCCAACGCGGCGTAAAACTATGCTTCGGAGCCATTACTAATCCTGAATTTTGCGGAGATTTAGAATGGCAACATGCACGAGAAATGATGGCGGACGGGCATGAATGTGTCAATCACTCCCACAACCATAAATGTGGCGGTACTGCTGGACAGTGTTCCGGACTACAAACTTATGGAACGGCGGATTTTCCTACTGAATTAGACCTTTCTACGCAAACGATTCAAAATAATACAAACGTACGCCCCAGATTTTTTATTCACCCCTATGACGCCCCTTCGGATGCTATTTTGACCTATCTAAAAGGACTCGGATATTTGGGTACGAGAGCAGGCACTCAATTAATTGCTAATCCCAACACGTTTACCGATTTTATGCGACTTAACTATTATGTGTATGATGGCTCAGCTTCTGCACTTAATAGCCTTAACACTGCCGTAGATAATGCTATTGCAACAGGGGGATACGCCATGCGAGAATTTCACGGTATTGAAGATGGTTCTTGGGCACAGATGACTGTGACCAATTATACCAACCATTTGAACTATGTTAAATCAAAAATGGATGACGGCTCTCTTTGGTCGGTTACGGCTACTGAAGCTATTACTTATAAGATGCAGCGCGACGCATTTCAGCCTTCGGTGTCTTATACCGCATCAACCGGTATCATCAATGTTACGTTCAATTCTCTGAAAACTATTGACCCCTCAGTATTGAGAACACCCGTTACGGTTAATGTGAATCTAAATGGTATTGCCGGGGTTTATAACGTTACACAAAATAATAGTACTGTGGCCGCTTCTCGAGTAGGTAACATTATTTCATTCAATGTTTATCCGCACCAAGGAGCAGTGACCCTTACTTGTACCAATTGCTCAACACCACCACCAACGCCTAATAATATTTTGAGTTTTGTCGCCACGCCCCAAACCAATGCGGTATCATTGAATTGGTCAAATCCGACCGCTAATTTTGATGAAGTGATGATAGTGGCTCAACCGCTTTCAAGTTTCACTTCTGTTCCAAGCGGTACGATATATACGGCAAATGCAGATTTTAGCGGTGCTGGTACAGCTTTTGAAAGCGGTAAAGTGGTGTATCGTGGTACGGGAACCAGTGTTTCAATAACCAATTTGACTGCCGGCACACGCTACTATTTCAAAGCCTTTAGCCGTTTAGGCACCAGTTGGTCATCGGGGGTAGAAGTTAACGCTATACCAACAGAACCTATCCCGACACAGCCTTCGAATATTCTGAATTTTGCGGCAGCCCCTCAAACCGAGGCGATTGGGTTAACTTGGTCAAACCCGGCTTCTAATTTTGATGAAGTGATGATTGTAGCGAAAGCTCTTTCCGGTTTTACGACTTTACCGGTAGGCACAACCTATTCTTCTAATAGCGATTTTTTAGGTACAGCAACTGTTTTTGAAGGTGGTAAAGTCGTGTATCGGGGTATCGGCACGAGCGTAAATGTCACCAACCTCACCGCTGGAACGGTGTATTATTTCCGGGCTTATTCTCGATTGGGTACTGTTTGGTCGAGTGGGGTAGAGGTGAATAGTATTCCTAATGCTGTACCGCCACCAACTTGCGGACCGGACGGTCAATTAATTCATCAATTTTGGAATAATATTAACGCTCTTTCAACACCTTCAATCGGTTATTTGACTATTGATTCACGATATCCGAATAATCCTACCACAACAACTATTTTAACGGAGTTTAAGACTTCAAATTTGGGTGATAATTATGGCAATCGCGTTACCGGCTATATTGTTCCCAAAGAAACCGGGAGATACACTTTTTACATAACGGGTGATGATAACACAGAATTTTATTTGAGTACAAACGAAAGTACATCAAATAAAAAAAGAAGGTGCAGAATCAGTGGTTTTACCGGTGAGACAGAATACAATAAGTATAAAAGCCAAAAATCCAGTTCTGTTACATTAGAAGCCGGCAAATATTACTATTGCGAATTGCTACACGTAGAAGGCACCGGAACAGACCATTTTGGTGTGCATTGGCAGACACCATCAAATAACACCATCACACTGATTGACAAAGCTTATTTCTCTTCTAAAACCTGTACGGCGCCCGCAGCATTAGCGGCTACTACCAATTACTTTGCTTTTGATGCCCGCTTGGATGTTGATAAAGCGGTTATAAATTGGGCTTCAAAATCTGTGGTTGCAACCGATTATTATGTTTTGGAAAAAGCAGATGAAAAAACAGGAGAATTTAAACAATTGGATATTGTGAACGCGGTGAACAAAGACAAATCAGTGCAAGCCTTTTCTTACATTGATCAGAATCTTATTGACGGCGATAACTTCTATCGTTTGAAAACAGTGTATCAAAATGCTATTAATCCATCAGGAGTGAATTACCAGTATAGCGAGGTAGTGAAAGTGCATTATGAACGCCCCGATGCCTATGCTGTTTTCCCTAATCCGGCAACGGAGAATGTTTCGATAGACCTTTCGAGCGCAAACGGGAAACCGGTGGACATTACTATAATCTCTTTGCTCGGTAAAGTGGCCAAGCAAGAGCGTGTAAGTACCCCCTCAGTATCTTATCAATTAGAACTCGATAATATAGAAAATGGTCAATATTTCATCCGCATTCAGCCCCAAGGCAAACGCTTAGTGATGAAAAAATTGATGATTATGAAATAAATTTCAAGTTGTTTTTTCCCAACAAAAAAAGGCTCAATCTGATTCAAAACAGGTTGAGCTTTCTTTTTTGAAAAATTAGCTTCGACGAAAGACACTATTTTTAAGACTAAGTGTAAAAAGTACAATAATTTACGAAATAAATTTTTTTATTCCAATTTTTAAAAATAATTTTAAGGTTGAAATCAATAGTAACAAAATTTAATTCTGAAAATAACTAAAAATGAAACGGAGAGAGTTCCTAAAATCGTCAGCGGCTATGGCTGCTTCAACAGCACTCCTACCTTCTTTATTCGCTGATAAAACAACCCCCATAGGTATCCAGCTCTGGAGTGTCCGAGACGCTATGGCGAAAGATGCTGTGGGTACGCTCACTCAATTATCTAAGCAAGGCTATAAATATGTAGAAGGGTTTGGTTTTGCTGATGGCAAGTGGTTTGGCTTGACACCTTCAGAAATGAAGAAAACTCTTGGTGGGTTGGGCATGAGCATGAAAAGTAACCATTTGATGATTACTACGAAAGATTATGCAAATAAAACATTGTCAGATGACTTCAAAAAGGGTGTAGATGCAGCCATTGAAGTAGGTCAAAAATACGTTATTTGCCCTTATATGGCAGATTCTGACCGCAACAAAGAATCCGTGAAAGTGCTTTGTGAAGCTTTCAACAAAGCGGGTGAATTATGCAAAAGCAAAGGACTTCAATTCGGTTATCACAATCACGCTTTTGAGTTCCAAACCCGTTTAGACGACGAAACAATGTACCGCTATATCTTAGATAATACCGACCCTAAACTTGTCGTTATGGAAATGGATTTGTGCTGGGCAGTTAGAGGGAAATACAATCCGGTGGATTGGTTCAGGCTATATCCGGGTCGTTTCCATGCTGTACACATGAAAGATTTGGCATCTCAAGATAAAGATGGTTCATGTATCATCGGAGAAGGCGTTGTTAATTTCAAAGAAATCATCGCTAATCAAAAATTGGGTGGTATAAAATTATTCATTGTAGAACTGGAAGATTATAAAAAAACCTCTGTTGAAGACGTGGCAGTATGCTACAAAAATCTTCGCAAGATTCTTTAATTCTTTAATTCTTTGGTACTTTTGTAAAATTAGTGGGTGGCTCAGGTGTTAGACGCTTTTAAAGCGTCTGAACCTTGAAACTCTCGAAAAACCCAATTCTTTATTATTCCTCATCCCTCTTTACTTATACTGAGGGGGGAGTACAAATAGAAAAACAAAGATTGAAATGGATAGAAGAGAAGCTATAAAACGTGCGGCACTATGGGTTGGGGGGTCTATTTTGATGCCTGATATTTTGAAAGCATGGAGTAATCCTGCAATTGAAAATAAGGCTTTTCGTATATCTCTCAGACAAGAACAAACGCTTGCGGAGGTTTGTGAAACTATCATACCGACAACCGATACGCCCGGAGCGAAAGCGGCAGGAGTGCCTGATTTCATCAAAAAAATGCTGGCGGATTGCTACGAGAAACCCAGTAGTGACGCTTTTATGAAAGGGATGGACAAATTGGATGCTGATGCGACGACACAATTCGGAAAATCCTATGCCGATATTACACCTGAGCAGCGCATTGAATTGATGAAGGCAGTCGAAAAACAAGCTTATGAAGACAGAAAAGCGGTGCCAAAAGAGCCACAATTTTTCTTCTTAGCTAAAGAATTGACAGTAGTAGGCTATTTTACGTCTGAAATAGGGTGTACTCAAGCCTTGCGCTACGAGGCTGTACCGGGTAGATTTGACGGCGCTTTGCCTTATAAAAAAGGGGATAAAGCGTGGGCAACCTGATGAATTGAAAATTTAACTAAACTCATTTGATTTTTTAACTTTTTGTTAAAGATAATCATCCTTTTTTGACCTTAATTTTGTGCTTATCTTATTGATAGTCAAAAATTTATGAATTTAAAACTTTAATTCTATTTTTAATGAAAAAACTTCTTTTTAGCGCAGCACTTGTTGCTTTGGGTTTAACGGCTAAAACACAAACTCCGGCTATACCGGCTGACGTCAATGCTCTGTTACAAAAACATACATGCTATACATGCCATCACCCAACTAAAAAAATAGTGGGACCGGCTTGGACAGACGTGGCGGCAAAAAAATATGATGCCAAGAAATTTGCAAGTCTTGTCGCAAAACCTCAACCAACTAATTGGCCCGGTTTTGTGGCTATGGCACCGCTACCCAATGTACCAAAGGGTGATTTAGGTAAGATACATGCTTGGGTGAGTACTTTAAAAAAGTAAGTCAAATAACTTTATTGGTGTTGCTTTCAAAATATGAAGTATTGTGTAACTCGTCGTTTTTCAAACCATGGTGTACATGATACTTCATATTTTTTTACAAAATAACCTATTTGAAAACGGGTTGAAATAATTCTACGTATGGCAAATCTAAACATAACAGCAGCTAAGAAAAAATATGACGCTATCGTCATTGGCTCAGGCGTGAGCGGAGGGTGGGCAGCAAAAGAGTTGACAGAAAAAGGCTTAAAAGTGCTCATGCTCGAAAAAGGTAAACCGCTTGAGCATATCACTGGTTATGCTGAGGGTCAAAAAGACCCGTGGCAATATGAGCATCGCGGGCGCATCACTACCAAACAAGCCGAAGAACATCCTTTTTTGAAGCGTGATTATCCGTATTCGGAGCAAAATGAAAAATATTGGATGAAAGATTCAGATGCTCTTTATACTGAATCTAAACGTTTCGACTGGTTTCGTCCGGATATTGTCGGTGGAAAATCTATTATGTGGGGTCGTCAATCATATCGCCTTACCGACCTCGATTTTGAAGCCAATGCTAAGGACGGCATTGCCATTGATTGGCCCATTCGATATAAAGAGATTGCTCCTTGGTACGATTATGTAGAAGGTCACGCAGGCATTTCCGGTGAAAAATTAGGCTTGCCCCACTATCCGGATGGCAACACATTGCCACCCATGGATATGAATATCGTAGAAAAAGATGTTCGAAAACGCATTGAAAAAGCTTTTCCGGGCAGATACATGACAATCGGACGGGTGGCAAACTTAACACAAACACATATGGGGCGCTCTCAGTGTCAGTACCGCAATATGTGCAGTAGAGGATGCCCTTTTAGTGGTTATTTTAGTACGCAATCTTCGACTTTACCGCCCGCAATGGCAACAAAAAGATTGACGTTAAGACCACATTCAATTGTGAATTCTATCATTTATGATCCTAAAACAAGTAAGGCAAAAGGTGTTTTAGTGATTGATAGCGAAACGAGTGAAAGGCATGAATTTTACGCAAAAATCATCTTTGTTTGTGCGTCAACAGTGGGTTCTACCTGGGTTTTACAAAATTCCATATCGGCTCAGTTTCCGAATGGTTTAGGCAACTCTAATGGCGTATTGGGTCATTACCTCATGGATCATCACTTCCGAACAGGCGCGAGCGGTACGGCAGAAGGCTTTGAGGATTATTATCTTTATGGTCGACGTCCCAATGGTATTTATGTACCGCGTTTCCGCAATTTGGGTAATGAAAAACGGGATTATATCAGAGGTTTCGGTTATCAAGGCGGTGCAAGCCGTTCGGGTTGGCAGCGGACAATCGCTGAAATGGGCTTTGGAGAAGAATTGAAAGAAAAAGCAACGGAACCGGGACAATGGACAATGGGTTTAGGGGGTTTTGGCGAGTGTCTGCCATACGAAGAGAACCACATGAAATTAAATTTGGATAAAAAAGATAAATGGGGGCAACCTACCGTGCATTTCGATGCAGAATTCAGAGACAACGAAATGAAAATGCGTAAAGATATGATGAACGACGCGGCTGAAATGCTCGAAGCAGCCGGTTTAAAAAACATTAGAACGTATGATCGGGGCTCTTATCCGGGTATGGCAATCCATGAAATGGGTACTGCCCGCATGGGTAAAGACCCTAAAACAAGTATTCTCAATGAGTGGAATCAAGTCCATGAATGTAAAAATGTATTTGTAACGGATGGGTCGGCTATGGTTTCCACCAGCTGCGTAAACCCTTCTTTGACGTATATGGCTTTAACTGCCCGCGCCGCTGATTATGCAGTGAAAGAATTGAAAAAGAAAAACTTGTAGTATAGATACCCCCCTCAGTATGAGTTATTTCGTCATAGAATATGAGATATACTGAGGGGGGTAAATTATTATAAACTTGGAAACAACCCTCTCACCTCATCCACCACATCCTGAAATTCAGGACGCGATTGTACGTCATCGTGCCAGCAAACGCCACGCTCCACGAGGTTAAAAGTATGTTTTATTTTAGACCCTTCAATGATATTGCCTTGTGCATCATGGTCTCGACCCATCACCCAAATCGTGTCGGCAATAGAAGCGGTAGCATAAATATCGTGCGAGACGACGATAATCGTATTATGCTCATGTTCGCAAGCAATTTCGAGCAACATTTGCCGAACACGGTCAATCATCAAAATATCCAAACCGCTGAACGGCTCATCCATGAGTAAAAAATGCTCGCTGCACAGCAATTGTTGAGCAATGGCAATGCGTTGACGCTGCCCGCCCGAGAGTTCCGCAGGGTATTTATTGGCTTGGTCTGTAAGGTTGAAGCGTTCAAGCATCTTACGGATTTTACCTTCACGCTCGGCTACAGGAATATCGCCATTTTTAGCACCGACTTCCAGATTGCCCAAAACTGTCCGGTGATTGAACAAAGGGTAGCTTTGTTGCACCACGCCAATGCGTCCAGCGGTAACGGGCGTCAGGGGGTCACCCATCAAAACTTGCCCCGAATCAGGTTTTATCAAGCCGGATAAAATTTCAAAAAACTTGGTTTTACCGATGCCCGATGGTCCGACAAAACCGACAATTTGACCTTGTTTTTTATCAGGACGAACAATGTCTTTGATGTCGACATTCACATCTTTTAATATCTGTCGTCCGCCCATTGAAAGGGATACATTCTCCACTTTCAAGATGGTATCTTTTATTTCATAAGGAAATTTCATATTGGAAAAGCGATTATGTCGCTTGGAGTTTTAATTAAATAAAGGTGATTTTCATCGTTCTAAAGTCAATTGGGCATATGGGTAAAGGATATTTTTAAAAACGCCAATCAAATAATCCATGAAGATACCGACCAATAAAATAACGATTTGAATAGCAAAAACAGCATCTAAATGCAAGTGTTTACTTTGATTCAAAAGCATGGTGCCGATGCCGCCTTCCGAGCGTGAAATGCCTTCCACCATTGTCAGCATCATCCAACCAATGGCAAAATTTTGACGGATGATTTCAAAAACTTGATCTATTTTACCTAAAATAACGACCTCCCAAACGGTTTGCCACTCGCTCATCCGCAAGGTACGAGCGTGGTTGAAATCGGCTTTGGGAATACTTTTTATCATTGAAACCAATGAAGTTACCATAAAAACGGAGATACCGAAAACTAATAATGAGACTTTTAAACTATGCCCGCTGCTGACCATCAGCGTAAAAACGAAGCTCAAACCGACGAGTGTCAAAAAGCGCCCTTTCGATATTAAAAACGCCGGCGGACGAAAAAAAGGCAACACCGTTAGGTACGAAACAAGCAGCGATAAAATAATAGCAATAGCCATCGCTTCCAAACAGAGTCCGGTACTCACAAAGAGTTCACGAACTAAATCACCTTCTTTAAAAAAATTCCCCAAAGCATTCAATACTTCATGTGGTTTTGGAATCAACTCGCCCGTTGAATACCAAGCCAGCAATAAAAGCACAATTTGAGTCCCAATAATCATAAAAACTGTTGGCTTGCTGATGGTTTTATTTGGGCTGAAAACGTATTTTAGGTCTTTAAACATGTGGTTTTTATTTTAAAAATGAGTTGCCTTCTTTGATATAGCCTATTTTTTTAAACCAAACAATGGCTCTGCGGATGGC
>JANPGW010000002.1:0-5780 GCA_031424115.1 Saprospiraceae bacterium
ATCCTTTTAATCGCACCATTTACGATTAAACTATCCCCCCTCAGTATAAAACTGTTTTAGCCGGTATCATTATTCAGAGTATGGCTACTATGCTATTGCTAATTTTAGAAAGCAATTGACAAAAGTTCCATATTTTTACAGAAAAAAAGGTGAAATGAAAAAAAGGTATCCAAGAACATTGTCATCAGGTGCCAATAATACCGTTATCGCGTTGTCCGATACTGAAGTGGGTAAGATTTTTACTGGCGATACGAGGTCAGATATTGGGTCAGAAGCAGAAAAAATGAAATTTGCTAATGGTGTTAATAGCTTAGTTGTCAAGTTTATTCGGTTAGATGAATTTGGCGAAGAAGGTGAAATGCTGGTGATGGAACGTTTGTTCCCTTTTGATTTTCGGGCTTATGAATACGAAAAACGAGAATTATTACTGGATGTATTGGAGGATGAATTAGTACAGTTGCATCAAGCGGGTTTCGTTCATCGAGACCTCAGACGTCCTTCTGACATGCCCGGACTGACTTTTGACAATATCTTTTTAACTCAAACGGGGCTTCGACTCATTGATGTTGGCATATCAGCACTTAAAAAACAAGTAGGTGACCGCCTGTTTAACCGATTTGTAGAACAGGAAAAAAAAGAGTTTGAGATATTTAGAGAATTCTTTTTATCCCGCTAAAAAACAAAAGAGCCTATCCATAATCCATTGATTACGAGATAGGCTCTTGTCGTTTTATTACAAGTAAAATATACCTCTTTTACAAATCAACTGCTTCAATAGCATTCACCAAAGCCTGACGGTCAGCCTCCAACAATTTGAACAAGTCAAACGTTTTTTCGCTGAAACCAGCCAATGCAAATACTTTATCCTCCGGGAATTGTAATGAACCGTAACCCAACAAGTCAAAAGAGTAGATAAACGGATTAGCTCCCGTACGGCTTTTGTAATCCGTTTGGGCTTTCGCAATATCATTGTAACCGTAAGCTGAAGGCGCCCAACCTTGCATATCAGAGAAAATGACGATACGTTCGTAGCTTTTTGTCGCTTTTTCAAAGATGGCGTGGAAGTTGGTTCCGTGACCTACTTTATTGTTTTGAGCAAATGACGCCCCAAACTCCATCACTGATGTATTCAGATTGTAATTGATAAAACGGGCTGTATTACCGAACTCCATGACATCCGCATTGCTGCTTTTTGCCAACATCATCCCAAAAATAGCTCCCGCTTCACTACATTGCAAATGCGCTGAATTCGCAACAGGGCTTGCCATTGAGCCTGAATTATCAATAGCAATTAAGGTATTATCCAAAACAGGCACGTTATCGCATGACAAATTAATCGCCATATCCAAAGCAGCACGCACTTTGCGGGTGTTCGCATCGTTGCCGTTTAATTGCTTGTAAGCCGTTAAAAAACGGAATGGCAAAACCATTGAGTTTTTAATCGCTTTACGATCGGTCAACTGCTCACATACTGAGGTTATTAACCCCGAAGCCTCGGTGGGGGTCAAGTGTGGTGCTTGCTCCAAAATATTGCGCACATTACGCAATAGCGCGAAGTAACCCAATCGCTTGCTTCCCAATAATTCAGCCCAAGCATCGGCTTTTAGGCTTGTTTTTTCATCCTCAGTTTCGGCTTTTTGACCTACTTCAGTCAATTTTGCTTCCCAAGTCTCGGTTTGGCGCAAAGTGTCATTCACCAATCCGCTCAAACCATCCGCGTTGCGGGTAGTCGGCACTGGACGAACCAAGTTCACCAAATCCACCATTTTCACGGCTTTGTTTTCACCACGATACTTCGCCAATTGATAGGTATCGAAACGGTTAAATGCTTCCGCAAAACCTTTTTTCATGGCATTTGTCAAGTTTTTACCCTTGTTTTGAGCCATGAAATACGCTGCAATTTCCAACATATCATCAGGACGGTTCACGATTTTATCGTAAAATGCCTTTGACCAGTCTTGACCTAAAGCTGCTTGCGCCAATTCAGCCGCCAAAGCGTGGGTAATTGAGCGCATTCCGTATTGAGTGCGGGCATAAATACCCGCCTTCGCCACAAACGCAGGCTCACATTTTGCCATTACGCCTTTTAACGCATCAAAAGATTGAGCTTGTGTACGATAAAACTGCTCTTGTGCAAATGAGGTCAACACTAATGAAGCCAACTCCATCTCAGGCGTTACAGTGTAGGCGTTTCCTCCCGGCAAATTCACTGTTTTATCTTTATTTTTAGATTTTATATTGAAAAGTGCCATTTTAATATCTTTTTTATGTGTTTGGAACTTAGTTACGTATTAAAAAATTAGTTTTTAAAGCGGAACAGAGTTCCGCGCTACTTTACTTTTCCGAATAGGGCAACATCAATTTCGTGCCCATTTTCGGGCTTCAACACGTACTTTTTCGCAAAACCTTCCCGCTCAAAACCGGCTTTTTCCAGTGTTTTTTGAGAAGCAATGTTCGGTGCAAATGCCATCGCGTCAAGGCGAGTGAGCGGCGTAGTGTTGAAAACATGCTCTACCAAACCCTTCACAACTGCGGTCATTATCCCCTGCCCTCGGTACGGTTTGGCTAACCAATAACCAATTTCGGCTTTGTGTTTTTGAGTGTCTTTTTCATTCAACATCAAGCCAATACCGCCAATCTGTACCCCCTCAGTACGAATCGCAAATTTGACCACAAACCCATGTTTCGCTTCCATTTCCCGTGCATAATTGATAAACCATTCGGCATTCGCTTCTGTGTACGGGTATGGAATCATAAGCGTGTTCTCAAAAATGTTAATGTCATTCAGATGCTGCACCAAAGCTGCTTTATCCGTTTCTCGCATTTCTGTCAATTCGATTGTGTCGTTAATTTTTATGGTCTGGGTCATTTTTTTTAATTTTATAGAGTAAAACTCTTGGTTCGCAAATGAATTAATTTAAAAAGCAGAATTAGAGTTCCACCTACGGGAAACTGATAAATTTCACCGGCACATGATCCGTCAGCCAAACACCATTATCACTGATGTAAAACTTAAAATTATCTGCTACCATATCAGCCGTTTTCACTTTTAAAATAACAGGTGCACCGTGTCGGCTACCCACTTTTTTAGCCGTGGTTTCATCCACTGAAAGATGAACGTGCTGACGTGAACCCTTTATCAAACCTTGATTTTTAATGCTTTGAAGGCTTTTTGCGGCTGTTCCATGAAATAAAAGAGCGGGCGGTATCTGAGGTTGAAGAGCCAAATCAATATTCACTGAATGACCTTGATTGGCTCTAATCTTCGTCATATCGTCATTAAAAGCAAATCGTTTTTTATCATTTGTTTCCACCACTTCTTTTAAAATATCCATAGTGAGCGCTTGACCTTGCACATCTCCGAATTTTTCAATCAGTTCAATAACACTTGCCCAGCCATTTTCATCGAGTGTCAGACCAATCATATCGGGCTGATGTCGGAGTATTTTTGAGAGTTTCCTACTGTATTTAATCAGGTTTTCCATATTTGTTATTTTTAAAATTTAATTTTTGAGTAAAAAAAAACCTTGCGGAGTAAACTGAATCGAAGTGTGTTTTCAGTCCTATCGAAGTAACTCCCATTCTCACTACCGCAAGAGCTTTTGAAATACCTACTTTTTGGCGGACTCGGAAGGGCTCGAACCTCCAACCTCCCTGTGGTTAATCCCGAATTCTCGGGACTCTACCATTGCGCTACAAATCCTATTTAGTGTTCAGTTTACTAATTATCAGAAGCTTGCTTACAACTGGCTACTGACAAACTGGCTACTTCCTTCGTGGACGCAGATGGGATCGAACCACCGACCTTCCCCTTTTCAGGGGGACGCTCTGACCAACTGAGCTATTCGTCCTTTTTTAATGCGGAAAACAGTGGACTCGAACCACAGTCAAGTTATCTCGACCGAAGCAACTTAGCAGGTTGTCTCTGCCCCTTGCAGATTTATTTTCCAGTTAGTGCCGACGGTAGGAATCGAACCTACTCAACGCGCGGTAGATGTTTTACAGACACCTGTGACTCTCCAGCTTCACCGCATCGGCATTTTAAAATAAGCGGAAGACGGAGGACTCGAACCCCACTCAACTCACATCGAGACCTTGTTTTCAAGACAAGTCGCACATCCATTGCGCTGCGTCATCTTCCATAGTACGGAAAGCCAGACTCGAACTGACAACCTCAGGCTCCCAAAGCCCGAATTCTACCGATTGAAATATTTCCGTATACTTAAAAAAAGCGGAAATGATGGGGCTCGAACCCACAACCATTGGATAGACAATCCACCGCGCTACCATTGCGCCACATCTCCGTTAAAAAAATTGTAGAGAAAATCTGAAAGAGAAATGCCCATTTTCACAGGCTTTTCAACGCCATTTTTAATTAAAAAGGAGGCGCCGATTGGAGTTGAACCAATTAATCACCGAAGTATCCCTTTTCATCACTACTACAATTCGCAGGCGCAGAAGGATTCGAACCTCCGACCGACGGTTTTGGAGACCGCAACTCTACCTATTGAGCTATGCACCTGTTTGAGGGTACCCCCTCAGTAAAAATCGGTTTTTAAGCCTTTTAAAAAAAATTACAGAGAAAAAAAGTCAGAGTTTTTTAGCGCTCTACCATTGAGCTAATCTGCCATATTTTTAATCAAACTTTAGCGGCAGATGTTGGAATCGAACCAACTACATCTCGATTAACAGTCGAAGTATCTCTTAACATCACTACTGTAATTGTGGACCAAGTGAGAATCGAACTCACCTCAGCATGATTGCAAATCACGCTCGCCTTGCCTTGGAACATGCCAGCCTTTTTGTGTCTCAGATTTCAAGAAAATTACGGTACAAACCCGCATGTCGCAGGTGAGTTGGGGCATCGCCCCAAAAGTTCGGTAGATTTATTACGATTTATAGACTTCTTTCGCGGCAGAGCCGCATAAGAATTATATCTTTTGGCTCTGCCGCGACTATATCTTTTCATCTATACTTATTCTACCGAACTTTAGGGGCGATGCCCCAACCAGCCTGCGACAAGCTGGTCGGTACAGTAATATTGAAAAATTCATGAAAGTAGCCCTTGTCGGATTCGAACCGACACTCACTTGTTTCTAAGACAAGCACCTCTTCCAGTTGGGCTAAAGGACTTTTTATTGGTGCTTAGTGCTTGGTTGGTGGTGCTTGGTGCTTAGTCTACTCGTGCCAAGCACTAAGCACTAAGCACCAAAAACCAAGCACCAAAACGTGACCCCGATGGGAATCGAACCCATAACCCTCGGTTTAAAAGACCGATGCTCTGCCAATTAAGCTACGAAGTCAGACAGCTTTCGATACTTGTCGCTTTTCATGATTGATTATTTTTAAAATTTATAAAACAATGATTTTCAATTTTTTATTTTCAATTTTGCATTATTTTGTAGTTTCGGAGCGAATCGAACGCCCATCTCTTGGTTCGTAGCCAAGTATCCTCATCCGTTGAACGACGAAACTGTTTTGGTTGGCTTGGTAGGAATTGAACCCACGACCTTCATTGTATAAGAATGCTGCTCTCGACCGTTGAGCTACAAGCCAAATTTATGAGAGTAAGTAGTCAGAATCGAACTGACATCCACTGTTTGGAAGACAGAAATTTTACCATTAAACTATACTTACTTAAAATAGGGTGACTGACCGGAATCGAACCCGTATCAATAAGAGCCACATTCTTATCGGCAAACCAATATGCCACAGCCACAGTTGACTCGGTTGGAATCGAACCAACACCTTCCCGATGTAAGCGGGAAACTCTCGCCATT
>JANPGW010000003.1:0-26967 GCA_031424115.1 Saprospiraceae bacterium
AGAACCGGGTGATAATGCCACTATTCAGTCTTTTTGTCAAAAAAACTATGGCGTCACTTTTCCCATTTTTGAAAAAACCGAGGTAAAGGGTGACAATAAATCGCCACTGTACGCTTGGTTAACCGATAAAAATCAAAACGGTTGGAATGACCAAGAACCTTCTTGGAATTTTTGTAAATACCTTATCAACGAAAAGGGAGAATTGGTAGAGTTCTTCGCCTCTAAAATCAAACCTGAAAACGAGGAGTTTCAAAAAGCGCTTAAAAAATAATTAGGAATTAGGAATTAGGAATTGTGATAAAAAGCTGATAATCAATCTTTTATCACAATTCCTAATTAAAATTACGGCATCTTATACACAACCGCATTCACATTCATACCTGCGCCGACAGATGCAAAGACAATGTTATCACCTGAATGCATTGAATGATTGTCTAACTCGCCCTTCATAATCAAATCATACAATATTGGTAAAGTTGCCACGGAATTGTTACCAAGTTTAGCGATAGTCATGGGCATTATTCCTTCAGGAATCTCTTTGATATGGTATAATTTTAACAAACGAATCAGGATGGCATAATCCATTTTGGCATTCGCCTGATGAATCAGCACTTTTTTAATATCCGTAATGGACATACCTGCTTTATCAATACAAGCTTTTATAGCCGGTGCAACGGTGTTAAGGGCATATTCATACAGTTTTCGACCGTCCATTTTCAGAAAAAGAGTATCATCCTCCGAAAAAGGGTCATATGTCACACCCATTCTCAGCAAATGTGCATGGTCAGCGGTGTCCGAACGGGTTTTATGTGTGAGGATTCCAACCGGTTCATCGCTATGGGAGCCTTCAACAATAACAGCACCCGCACCATCGGAATAAATCATGCTATCAATATCGTGTGGATCGGAAATACGCGAAAGGGTTTCCGTTCCGATAACCAATACTTTTTGGGCATCGCCGGATTTGATGTAATAATCCGCTTGAATAACCGCTTGAAGCCAACCCGGACAGCCAAAAGGCAAATCGTAAGCGATAGTTTCGGGGTTTTTAATACCCAATTTGTATTTGATTCTGGCTGCTAAGCTTGGCACCAAATCTGATTTTTTATTAGATTTTAAAACATCACCAAAATTATGAGCCACTATGATATAATCTAAAGTTTCTTTATCAATATGAGCGGCATTTATGGCTTCCAAAGCAGCAAAATAACCTAAATCAGACGCCACATAATCATCTTCAGCATATCTTCTTTCTTCAATTTCGGTTATTTGCTGAAATTTAGTGATAATTTCTTCATTCTTTTTGTGGTTTTTTTCACCCAAAGAATTGTAAAAAGCATTGTTCAAAAAATCTTCATTTTTAACAACCTGCGAAGGAATATAACGTCCTGAACCCGTAATAATAGAATAAATGTGTCCTTTCATAATGACAATATACTGAAATTAAAATGAATGATAGTAAAATAACTATTCCTAATTTTGAAAGTAATCGGCTTAAAATTTCCCAAAGATAAATACTGCCTTTTAAAGAAAAGACTATTTTGGACATTATACTGAGGGGGGGTATTATTATTTTTTGTTTTTTACAATATCCAAGATGTAGACGGATTGTTACCCATGACAAGTTTTATTTCAGGTTACTTTTTCCCACATTTTTAATTTATCGTCAAAGTTAGAAAATTTGACTTTATAACTATCCGGAACTTCTTTTAAAAAACTAAAATAAGTCACCAGTTTAGTCCCAATCGGCATGGCATCCAATTGGTGGTTGACATACTGAGAGTACGTATTATAAAGTTCTCGCTTGAGTTCCACTTCATCATCTAAACTACTCCTACCCAACACACTGACATTTTCGTAAAATGAATTAAAAAAATAGAAAGCGTCAAATTCTTTAAACGAAATATCCGTGATATTGCAGTTAACAAACTCGACATTGTTCAAATCGTACCTTTGTGAAATCCGTTTGGCAGCCGAGTAAAAGCTTTTTCGTTGCTCCACACCCGTAAAAAAACCATCCGTACAAACTGAACCAATCATACAAAACTTACCAGCCCCGGAACCAATATCCAAAATTTTGACACCTCTTTTAGGGGCAAGATATTGAGCAGCCGTTTTAGAAACATCCACGGGCGTGAAATGTATTTCAGCGGTTTTTTTAATTTTTTGGGAGTATATCCGATCGAATTCATCGTCAAGTACTTCAATATCGGCTTTAATACTTTTAAAAATCATGTCTTAATTTTTTAAATTCAAAACCCAAAGGTTGTAAATCAGGTTTTTCATTTATTCTCTTTATCGAGACATCTAAACATATTCATTAAAATATCCATTTTAAAAATTTCATAATCCTCATAACCGGTACTCCAAGCCACCCGAACAATATCTAATTCAGAAGATGTGAGGGCTTTCACTTCTGCTCCATTCAATTGTAAACCTACCCGATAAGATGTGGTGCCATTATTAGCATCAACTGTCCCGATATCTGTTTTAGCATTATACAAACTAACAATTTCACCGTTGATGAGTTTGAAAACGAAAAGAGAACCTTTGTCTAAAAAACCAAACGACTTTTGTGCTTCTTTTGTTAAAATTGTAAAATTTAAATTCATAAAATAGTACCCTCCTTGAATCCTCGAAGCCGAAATGTCACAACTGATATAATCTTTGTCTTTCAACGCTGCCTTCATGAAATCTTCGGTATGGCGAAAAAAAGACTGTGAAGCCAATTCTCTTTTTTTCTTTTTTGTGAAATCGTCTATACCATCGAACGTCACGACACATTCAGGAACCGGAGGATTGATAGAAACGTCCTCTTTGGCATCATATTTCCGAATCTGACCGACTTGAATCGAACCAGATTCATTATTTTCTCGTTTTTTGGTGTCGGTTTTACTTTTTTTTGTAGTTTGTGGTTTCTCCTTTTTCTTTGTTTTTTCAGTTTTATTTTCAGAAGTTTCTTTCTCCAAAACGGCAATTTTATCGGTAGGTCGTTCCTGCTGAGCGGGAATTACGGTAGGATTATTACTGTCAATAGTAACGGCATTATCTAAATTACCATGTTTTTTTTCGTAATCCGCAATATATTTTGCTCTCTTTTGTTCATTCCCCTTAATCAAATCGGTGATTTCAGTAAGATACAGACTTGCATCAATCCTTTTTTTTGTAGATTGAGACTCTTGTTTTTTCAACGATTTCAATTGGGTTTGCAGTTTGTCTTTTTCTATTTTGGAGATAGTTTGGGGATTTTCCTGAGCATCAATCAAATCTTCTTCTACTCTTATGCGTTTAGTTTTGATATCATCCAAAATTTCGGCAGTCTGCCTGTCCCGTTCTTGAGCAATGGAAAGCAAGATATAAGCTTTTCGCATATTGGTTTCAAATGTCTGAGCCGAGGACTGTTTTATCGTAAAACAGGCGAAAACGATTAAAAGAGTTTTAAGGAAGGTGTACATATTCTAAATTTAACTTGATATTGACAAAACAATACAAAGGATGATGAACAAACAGTTTTATTTTAGTGTATCATTTGGTCGAAGAAGCTATTTTGTTAATTTTGACGCTCTTATCAGAACGCAAAATTAAAGGAATAAAATATAAATTCACATGTTCTATTAGTATTTTATGAATATTTGAGTTACATAAAATTGCTTTTAAATTTATTAATCAATTTTTTAAAAAAAGCACCATGAAATCTGCTCTCATTATCCTGATATTGTTCACCTTTATTCTCACTTTAAACTCAGAACTCTTGGCACAATCTATGAATTTCAATTATCCCATCACAAAAAAAGACCCATCAGTATCTGATGATTATTTCGGAACGGTAGTAGCTGACCCATACCGCTGGCTCGAAGACGACAACTCTGATGAAACTAAAGCTTGGGTCAAAGCGCAAAATGAGGTAACATTCGGTTATTTGAAAACGATTCCTTACCGCAAACAGATAAAAGAACGGCTTGAAAAAATATGGAACTACGAAAAATACGGAACGCCTTTTAAAAAAGGTGGCAAATATTATTATTATAAAAATACCGGATTACAAAATCAATCCATATTATTTGTCCAAGAGACGCTGAATAGTACCCCCTCAGTAGTACTTGACCCGAATACGCTGTCGAAAGAAGGCACAGTGGCTTTGGGTACAATCGCATTTAACAAAGAGGGTGACAAAATAGCCTATCAATTAGCTAAAGCCGGCTCAGATTGGCAAACCATTTATATTAAAGATTTAGAAACGGGTCAAACATTGAGCGATGAAATTCAATGGGTCAAATTCAGCGGCATTGAGTGGCTCAATGATGGTTTTTTTTATAGTCGTTATCCTGAGCCTAAAAAAGGTGATGAACTCAAAGGTGCACTTTTAAATCATAAAGTGTATTATCATAAACTCGCTACCCCTCAAGAGGAAGATGAGCTAATTTATGAAGAAAAAGACAATCCTAAGCGCAATATTTATACCAATGTAACCGAGGATGAGCGTTTTATTGCGTTATATATCAGCGAAGGCACAAGCGGTAACATGCTTTTGATAAAAGATGCCCTAAAAGCAGGCTCGGGATTTATCAAAATTGTGGATAATTTTGATAAAGATTGGCAGGTCATTGACAATGACGGTGATTGGGTTTTTGTTAAAACGAATTTTAAAGCTCCTAAAAGCCGCATTATAGCCGTCAACCTTTCTATGCCCGATGAAAAAAATTGGAAAGAAATCATTCCCGAAGATAAATATGCTGTTCTTCAAGGAGCCGGCTTTATTGGTGAAAAATTAGTAACAACCTGGTTACACAATGCCGCCAGTAAAGTGAAATTTTATGACATGACAGGTAAATTTCTGAATGAACTGACCTTACCCGGCATCGGTACATTAGGCGGAATTACTGGAAAACGCGATGATAATCAAGCTTTTTACGCATTTTCGAGTTATACTCGTCCTAATTCTGTATATGAATTGAATACTAAGATCATGAAATCAACAATTTTCAAAGCGCCAAAAGTTGATTTTCAAAGTGATAACTACGTAACAAAACAAGTTTGGTACACGTCAAAAGATGGCACTAAAGTACCAATGTTTATCAGCCATAAAAAAGGAATTAAACTCGACGGCAAGAACCCAACCCTACTCTATGGGTACGGCGGTTTCAATATCAGCCAACAGCCTCAATTTGCTGTAACGCGCGCTTTGCTTATGGAAATGGGAGGCATTTATGCCGTTGCGAATATAAGAGGCGGAGGCGAGTTTGGTGAAGATTGGCATAAATCCGGTACGAAAGAACGTAAACAAAATGTTTTTGACGATTTTATTGCTGCAGCAGAGTTTTTAATTCAACAAAAATATACCACAAATCAATTCCTTGCCATACAAGGCGGTTCAAACGGGGGCTTACTTGTAGGGGCATGTATGACTCAACGACCTGATCTTTTTAAGGTAGCTTTTCCGGCTGTGGGCGTTTTGGATATGTTGCGTTACCATAAATTTACTATCGGACGGGCCTGGTCAGTAGATTACGGTTTGAGTGAAAAAGAAAATGAATTCAAATATCTGTATAAATACTCTCCATTACACAATTTAAAAAAAGTGGGTTATCCGGCAACGATGATTACGACCGGCGATCACGATGATAGAGTAGTTCCGGCCCATTCCTTTAAATATGCCGCCGCTTTGCAGGAAAACCACACCGGAACAAATGCTGTTTTAATTAGGATTGAGACAGCCGGTGGTCACGGTGCCGGCAAACCCACTTCAAAAGTCATTGAAGAAAGTGCCGATATTATAGCGTTTATGTTTTATAATATGGGCATAAAAGCCGTTAAATAACAGTAGAAACGAATGATTCTATTAATAGACATTGATTTTTTAAATATCCGCTTGTTAGATGTCGTGGATATTCTTGTAGTGGGATATTTGATTTATCAGGTGTACCGATTACTGAGGGGGTCAGTTGCATTCAATATTTTCGTTGGGATTGTATTGCTTTATACCGTTTGGTGGTTGGTAAAAGCGCTTAAAATGGAATTGTTGTCCATGATTTTAGGACAATTTGTGAGTGTAGGGGTTTTAGTGATTGCCATTGTTTTCCAACCTGAGCTCAGACGTTTTTTATTGCTCATTGGCAATCAAACATTACGGGGGCATCTCAATTTCATTAACCCTAATCATGAGAATAAGGATGATAACACCTTGGAAATCAATGAGATAAAACAAGCTATTCTTGAACTAAGCGCCACAGAAACCGGGGCACTCGTTGTGCTGGCAAATAATTCAACGATGATTAGTATGGCTGAAACAGGCGTAAAATTAGATGCCAAGATTAGTAAAAGCCTTATTATCAGTATATTTAATAAAGAAAGTCCTTTGCATGACGGTGCTATCATTATTTCTGATAATAGAATAAGGGCTGCCAGCAGCGTTTTACCACTGAGTGAAAGCCCTGATTTACCACAAGAAGCTGGATTGAGGCATCGTGCAGCTCTCGGGATTACGGAGGCGGCAAGCGTCACGGCTTTTATTGTTTCGGAAGAAAACGGTCGTATTTCGATGGCTCATCAAGGACAATTAATTGTGGATTTAGATGAACAACATTTGACAAAATTATTGGAAAAATATTACTCATAAAATAATCATAAGATATAATTTATTGATTTTATAAATATTACAGGAATTTATGAAAAAAGTTCAAGACTATTTAAGTGACAACAAAGAGCGTTTTTTAGACGAGTTATTAGAGATGCTGCGCATTCCGTCAGTTTCAGCCGATCCTAAGCAAGCGCACGAAATGCAGAAAATGGCACAAATCGTTAAACAACGCTTTGAAGAAGCCGGTATGGATAATGCAGAGATTTGCCCTACTGAGGGGTATCCCGTTGTCTATGCGGATAAGATAATTGATAACAAATTACCCACTGTCTTGGTATATGGACATTACGATGTGCAACCCGCTGACCCACTTGAACTTTGGCATTCACCGGCATTTGAACCGGTGATAAAAAAAACTGATATTCATCCGGATGGCGCCATTTTTGCGCGGGGCAGCTGTGACGATAAAGGGCAATTTTATATGCACGTCAAAGCAGTTGAAGGCATGATTAAAACGGGTAATTTGTATTGCAATGTTAAGTTCATGATTGAAGGTGAAGAAGAAGTAGGGTCACCCAACTTAGGCAAATTTTGTAAAGACAATCGAAAGAAATTAGCCTGTGATGTTATTTTAATCTCAGACACATCCATTATTGCCAATGATGTACCGTCCATCACAACCGGGCTGAGGGGACTCACATATCTTGAAGTTGAGGTAGTGGGTGCCAACCGAGATTTACACTCCGGTGTATATGGCGGTGCGGTCGCTAATCCCATCAATATTCTGAGCAAAATGATTGCTTCCTTGCACGACGAAGCTGGTAGAATCACTATTCCGGGCTTTTATGATGATGTAGAAAAATTGAGTCTGGCGGAACGTGCCGAAATGGATAAAGCACCTTTCAATCTGGACAATTATAAAAAAGACCTCGATATTAATGACATTGAGGGAGAACACGGCTACACCACAATGGAACGCACTTCCATACGTCCGACTTTGGATGTGAATGGTATTTGGGGTGGCTATATTGGTGCCGGAGCAAAAACAGTTTTGCCCTCCAAAGCAAATGCGAAAATTTCGATGCGCTTAGTGCCCAATCAAGACAATGAAAAAATATATGACCTTTTTGAAGCGCATTTTTTGAAAATTGCCCCCCCCTCAGTAAGAGTCAAAGTTCAACCCCATCATGGTGGTCAACCGGCTGTAACACCAACTGATACGTTAGAATATAGAGCTGCACATAAAGCCATGGAAACAACATTTGGCAAAGCCCCAATACCCAAACGAGAAGGAGGCTCAATCCCTATTGTCGCTTTATTTGAGGAAGTACTGAAAGTTAAGTGCATTTTGATGGGTTTTGGTTTGGATTCTGATGCTCTACATTCCCCAAATGAACATTATGGTCTCTTCAATTATTACAAAGGCATCGAAACCATCCCCTATTTTCATCAATTTTATGCTGAATTGAAACAAAAATGATAAATATTCGATTAATGGAATAATCGTTGTAAGTATGTCACAATGGAAGCCTTTCATGTTAGATACTTTAGAGTATCATTGATAAATTACACCATATTTTTTCAATAAATGCGTTTTATTAATTTCTGATATTTTGCTAAAATATCATTTTTTATTTGGACATACAAGCATATATTTCAATGTTATTCTGATTTATACCTAAAAAAAGGGATATATTGAAATTTTGTTTTTATATTATTTTTATATAATTTATTAGCGCTATTGATTTTATGGAAAAAACAACGCTAATTTGTATTTATATTCAGAATCAATAATGCAACATATAGAAGTCACAACTTCCAGACGATACATTCTTTAACTATATGACAATTATACATTTGTCTATTTTTTAAACTAAACTAAACTATAATTCATTAGATGAAACCAACCCTTTTAATTCTTGCAGCAGGTATTGGTAGCCGCTACGGTGGTTTAAAACAAGCAGATTCAATTGGTCCATCAGGAGAGTCCATCATTGAATATTCGATTTATGATGCTATTCGCGCCGGTTTTGGGAAAGTTGTTATTGTTATTCGAAAAAGTATAGAACAAGATTTTAAAGAAAAGATCTCCAACAAGTTCGAAGATAAAATACAAGTGGAATACGCCTATCAAGAAATTGATACACCGATTGAAGGGATTGATAAATTTCCGGAAAGAAAAAAACCTTGGGGAACAGGTCATGCCATGCTGGTGGCAAAAGATAAAATCAAAGAACCTTTTCTGGTCATCAATGCCGATGATTTTTATGGATATTCAGCCTTTCAAAAAATGGGTGATTTCCTTAGAACTCGTTGTACTCCTAACCATTTTGGTATGGTGGGTTATTTAATCAAAAACACTCTTTCAGAAAATGGATCTGTTAGTCGGGGTGTTTGTGAAGTAGATGAACAAGGACTTTTGACAAGTGTGACGGAGCGCACAAAAATTAATCGCGATGAAGCAGACGGTCAGATTTATTATCATGAAGATGATAAATTGACGCATTTATCGGATGATACTATTGTTTCTATGAATTTTTGGGGGTACCACCCGAGTGTTTTTGAATTGACTCGTCAAATGTTCGTGGATTTTGTCAAAGAAAATGCCGACAATCCAACAGCAGAGTTTTACATTCCGAAAATTGCTAATACTGTCATAGAAGAAAATCGTGGGGTTATTACAGTTATGACAACCCGCGACCAATGGTATGGCGTAACCTATCAAGAAGATAAGCAAACCGTTCAAAATGCTTTTTGGGCATTGACAACTATCGGAGCTTATCCTAATGGTTTATGGGCAGTAAAACAAATGGCTTATTAATTTTATTAATATTTATATTTAAAAGGGTTTACAAAACAGAAATCGTTTTGTAAACCTTTTTTTATGTCATTTGAATCAGTGTTAAGCAAAACAATTGTTCGCGTTTAATAAATTTTTATTGTTAATTTCACAAATGAATAGAAAATCTTTTGTATATAAAAAAAATGTGTAATATTTGCACTCCCAAACAAATATGCACTTTTTTAGGCTGATAAAAGTTAATGGATTTAAGAAAAGAAATATTAAGAGAGCACTCAAAAGCTCAAGCCATTCAGATTGCCCATTATATTGGGGATGACAAACAGCGTTTTGGAAGTTTAATGCATCTATTTCTTAACGATGAGTATCGAGTATGTCAAAGATCTGCATGGGTTGTTAGCATAATAGCAGAAAAGAGTCCTGAATTGTTACTTCCTTTCATCCAACCCATGTTGGAAAACCTAAAAAATAATAATAACCATGCAGTGGTGAGAAATACGGTACGTGTTTTGAATCACTTAAAAGAAATACCGGAATCTTCAATTGGATTAGCCACCTCTATTTGTTTCGATTTTCTATCGAATCCCTCTAAACCTATTGCAATAAGAGTTTTTTCAATTCATTTTTTATATAAAATCTGCGTAAAAGAGCCGGATTTAAAGGAAGAACTACAAATTTTGCTTGAAGATATACTTCCTTATGCATCACCGGCATTGGTTTCTGCCGGCAAAAATATTTTATTGAAATTGAACAAAATGCCCCGTAAAAATGAGGCATAATTTTTTTATAACATTTTAGTTATAAAAATAATTGAAAAACAAGCCAAAAAAAGAATTCTTAAAGTCACGATAAAAAGTAAAATAGCTTATAAACTAAACTCTATTAGATTTTTTATTTGTGCCTTTAAAACTTAACAAAATATCATAACTGTTTACTAATTAATAACCAGAGTCTTTGGCTCAAATGCCTTACGAAAACCTAAAAATTATGAAATCAATAAAAAATACACTATTACTAATGCTCTTTTTTAGCATTAATACAATTCTTGGGGCTCAATCTTTTGAGGCTGGCTTGGTACTGGGTACCTCTTTTTACAATGGGGATATTGATGTAAATCCTAAAAATCTGTTACCTCAAATTCGCCCAGCAGCTGGATTTTTTGGTAGATATCACTTGACTTCTTCCTGGGCATTAAGGGGACATATTTTTCTGGGACAAATCTATGGCGATGAAAAAAAATATCCTGCATCATCTTATCGGCAGGAAAGAGGTTTCAGTTTTAATTCACCTTTGACAGAATTAGGCGCCCAAGTCGAATGGCATTCAATAAAATTAGATAAAAATTTTCAATTTGAAAGTGACGACCCATTTATTTCATTATTTGGGTTTGGTGGCTTAGGCATGGCTTTTTTTAATCCAAAAACTGATTTTAACGAACCCAATCCCATTTATGATGATGTCAGTGTAGATAGAGATGCTCAATTTAAAAAAAGAACTGCTTCTTTGATTGTCGGGGCAGGAATGAAAATAAGACTCACTGATCAATTGGGGATAGGAACTGAATTTGGGGTTAGAAAAGCTTTCTCCGATTATTTGGACGGTATTAGCAAATTATCGGGCAAAGCCAATGATTTTTATTATATCGGCGGTGTTTCAGTCTATTGGGTCTTTGGCGGTGAAGGTTTCGGCGGTGGCGGCGGATTCAGAGGAGGCAGTGGTAACTGGCAAAAAAGGGGGAAAAGGGTTGGATGCCCCACATTTTAATTCTTTGCAAACTGAAAGTGTTATAACAAGCTTTGCCAAACTTTATAGGCTGTTAAAATATCTGTATTGTTGACTGGTGAATAGATTGTTTTATCAGCCTTTAAATTTTTTAAAGCTTCCAAATCTTTGTAAAAGCCGATAGTCAATCCAGCCAAATAAGCCGCCCCCAAAGCAGATACGTCATTAATGGCAATTTTTGATACCGCAATACCCAATAAATCAGTTAAAAATTGCATGATAAATGTATTAGAAGTGATGCCACCGTCCGCATTTAAGGCAATTAAAGTGATGTTTGCATCTTGCTCCATAGCCACAATCACATCTTTTATTTGATATGGAATAGATTCCAAAGCAGCCCGCACGATATGGTTTTTGTTACAAACAAATGTTAAACCTGAAATACTCGCTTTGCGGTTCATATCCCAGTCGAGGATGTACATTTTATGATTAATTTTTTATTCCATATAATCCAAATCTTTATGAAAAGTTTCTTCCAAATTACTCAAACCCCAAAAGGCAATCATTATAGCCAACACACCCACAACTATGGCTGCATTCACTGTTCCGATATAGGGATTTAAGAAACCAAATAAGAGCGTTTGAGGAATGACAGTGGCTCTCAAAATATTCAGCGAGGAGGTGGTGACAGTCGCCCGAATATTCGTTCCATATTGCTCGGCTGCCAAAGTCAATAAGACTATCGAATAACCGACACAAAAGCCGAGGAATAATAGCAATCCATAATAAATCGTCAAGGATTGATTCGCAAAAGCGAAGAAAACTATTGCGCCTACAGTATACATTATCAAGTACAAACGAATAGCTTTTTTACGGCTTTGTAAATATTGACTGACAAACCCTCCAGTCAAGTCACCAAAGGTCAATCCGATAAAATAGTAGGTAAACACTGCTGATACTGAGGGGATAGGATTCATACCCCAAGCCTTTCCGATTTCGGGGGTGAAAGTCATCACTACACCATTTACGAACCAAACAGGGAAGCCTAAGACGCAAATACTGATGTATTTTTTGATATAATCCTTATTTTTAAACAACAATCCCAAATCGCCTTTAGTACTCGTTTTTCCTTTCATTTGGTTAAAAAGACCCGATTCGAGAACACCCAAACGTAAAATAAGCAATAAAAAACCCAAACCACCACCCAATTGATAAGTGAATTGCCATGAATATTTACCCCCAATATACGCCCCTGCAATCGCCCCCAACATACCAAAACCGCCAATAATAGCGGGGCCAATACCCCGATATTTTTGTGGCATTTGCTCCGTTATCAAGGTAATAGCCGCCCCTAATTCGCCCGCCAAACCGATGCCTGCCAAGAAACGCAGCATCAAATACATCTCAAAACTATTGGCATACGCATTAGCAAAAGTGGCTGATGAGTATAAAATAATAGAGCCGAATAGTACAGACAATCGCCCCATTTTATCACCAATAATGCCCCAAACAAAACCGCCAATCAGCATGCCCACCATTTGAATATTGATGAGTGAAACGCCTTTTGTGAGCAATTCAGATTCAGGAACACCCACCGCTAAAAGGCTTTTTGAGCGCACAATGCTGAGGATAATAATATCGTACAAATCCACAAAAAAGCCCAAAGCCGAAGCAATAATGGCTAACCAGACATGTTTTTTCATTTTAAAAGTAGTGGTTTTTCATTTTTATAAAAATCAAAAAAAAAATATAAACCCCTTTCAATCATGTTTAATCCAATCATAAAATTTTAATCCCTTTTCCAAACGTTCTATCATTTTAGAGAGTCTTTCAATTTTTGTTTCCAATCTTTTAGCCTCTTGTTTTTGGATAAGATAATTTTTGTCAACGAGTAGATGGCTCATCATTAGTTTTTTTTATCATTATATACTGAGGGGGGGAGGCGATTTCGGGTTTCGGGTTTCGGGTTTCGGGTTTTGGGTTTCGGGTTTTGGGTTTTGGAAAGCAAAATCCGAAATCGAATCATTCTCTCAAACTCGGCAACCCCACACCCGATGCATCAAAACCACCATCAACCGCAATAATTTGACCATTGATATAGGCCGCTTCGGGGCTGCATAAAAAGTAAACAGTATTCGCCATTTCATCAATTGAGCCATAACGAGCCAACGGAATAGCATCTTTGTATGACGTTCTGATGTCAGCACTGTGAACGAGTTTTGCCATTTCCGTTTCTACAGGACCGGGTGCAATAGCATTGGAGCGCACTCCTTTATTGCCATATTCAACGGCTTGTTGTTTGGTGAGGTGCATAATGGCAGCCTTGCTCGTACCGTACGCCATCCGCAAAGTACTCGCACGGACACCAGAAATGCTGGCAATATTGACAATAGCCCCCTTTCCTGCCAAAAGAGCAGGAAAACACGCCTGACTACAGAGGAAAGTACCATTCAAATTGGTTGCCATCACTGCACTCCAGTCCTCAAAAGTTACTTCTTCGGCTGGTTTGAAAATAGCGATACCTGCATTATTCACTAAGGCATGAACAGTAGGGAACTGAGCCATAATTTTCTGAAAAGTCGTTTGCACTTGACGAAGATTTGACACATCGCAAAGGAAAAATGAATACCGCCGCATACCTTTTAATTGAGTTTTACACGCTTGCATGGCTATTTTATCACGATCTAAAATAACAACATGGTACTTTTCAGCGTGAAAACGTTGGGCAATTGCCAAGCCGATACCGCGTGCAGAACCCGTTATAACAGCAACTTTGAGAGAAGAATTTGATGACATAATATTTTAATGATAAGTTAAGAATGATGAGTTTTAAATCACATAAATATCTGATAATCAATTATTTATAAATAGTCAAAACAGGATTTATTCTTTTGAATTGGCTTTATCAATAATCACTGCCAATAAAATCACCCCGCCTATCACCACTTGTAGCCAAAACGGAGAGACATTCAGAAGTACCAAACCATTATTTAAAACGCCTATAATAACAGCCCCTAACACCGTCCCCCAAATGATACCCTTGCCACCCGAAAGTGATGTACCACCAATCACAACGGCTGCAAGGTCTCTGAACTATCTAATAAAATCAGTTTGAGATTCAACCCTTTAAATAATTCAATAATTTCAAGTCGAGCAAATTCGACCAAACTATCTGGGAAAAAATCACGATTGCCGATAATGATACCGAGTGTTAATTGTTTTGCCATTTATTTAAAAATTTAATATTTGAAGTGCAAATCGAGAAGATACCCATTAAGTTTCCTTAATGGGCATCATTTCTCAGTTAAGTTTAGTTACTATTTATTTTTAAATCAATCTTGCCCAAAGTCTCTACTAAAGACTCAACACTCTAATTTGCTATTATCAATTCAATTTCATTATCTTTAAAAACCTGTTTGTGTTTTTCTTCGATACCTGCGTCGGTGATGATATAATCAATCAACGATAATGCACCCAGACTGGCCAAAGCACTTTTACCGATTTTTGTTGAATCTGCAACTAAATAAGTGGTTTCAGCCGCGTCAATCATTGCTTTTTTTACCACTAAATCACTGATACTCGGATAGGTCAAACCAGATTTCAATGAAATACCCGCCGTCGCTAAAAACAGTTTTTGGACATTCAGTCCTTTAAAAAAATCGGCGGTTTTTTGCCCAGTGAGCGATAAAGTCGGTGATTTGAATTCGCCGCCTGTCATAATCACTTCAATATTAGGTTCGACGCCTAAAATCAGAGCTATGTTCAATGCATTCGTTATTATGGTAAGATTTTTATAGCCTCTGAGTAATTTAGCGATTTCGCTGGTTGTAGAACCTGAATCCAAAATAATAGTATCGCCTTCTTCAATAAAATCGAGGCATTTTTGGGCAATAATGGCTTTTTTATCGAGGTTGTCTTGATTAGCGAGTGAAAAACTTTGTACTTGGTCGGCTACATTTTTTAGAAATGCGCCACCATGTTCTCTTATGATTAAGCCTTCGGCTTCGAGCTTCTCCAAATCTTGACGAATGGTTACTTCCGTTACTTTAAAAATGCGAGCCAACTCGACTACTTTAGCCGAGCCGTCTTCTTTGAGCATTTCTAATATTTTTTCTTTTCTTTGATTTGGCAGCATTATTTTCGATTTCAATACAAAAATAAAAAATAATCGAAAATAAAAAAAGATATTCGAAAATTAAATTGACATTTTTCTTTAAAAAGCGATTATATATCTAAATTAATAGATAACTCCTTTTTCCTTTTATTAAATTGTCAAAAGTATTGAAAAAAAAATGGCTACTCTCAGCATTTGAGAGTAGCCATTTTTTAACAACAAGAGAAAATTAATTCAACTTTTTATCCGCTTTCAAGTAAGTCTTGTTGCCGTTTTCGTTGATGTAATACTGACCGCCCCGAGGACCTTCGTAAATAGTACGACCTTTCGCATCTTTACCAATTGTTTTATCATCACCCGCAACTTGACCTTGAGTCGCCTTTGTTGCTTGTTTAGCTTTAGGTGTTGTTTTAGCAGCAGCAGGTGCCGGCGTCGCAGTAGTAGCAGCAGCAGGCGTTTCAGCTTTCTTAACTTTAGTTGCCTTAGGTGCTTTTGGTGCCTTATCAGCCGCAGGTGTGGCAGTAGCGGCAGCGGGTGCTTCTACTTTCTTAGCCTTAGGCGCTTTAGGTGTCTTATCGGCAGCAGGTGTAGCAGTGGCAGCAGCTGGTGCTTCTCCTTTCTTTTCCTTAGGTTCTTTAGGAGCTTTTGGTGTCTTATCCGCAGCAGGTGTTGCAGCGGCAGCAGGTGCTTCTACTTTCTTAGCCTTAGGTGCTTTAGGCGCTTTTGGTGTCTTATCGGCAGCAGGTGTGGCAGCGGCAGTAGCAGGTGCTTCTACTTTCTTAGCTTTAGGTGCTTTTGGTGCCTTATCAGCTGCAGGTGTGGCAGCGGCAGTAGCAGCAGGAGCTTTAGCAGCAGATGCTTTTTTTGTTTTTGTAGTCTTAGCTGCCGGTGTTGCAGCAGTAGTAGCAGGTTGATTTTGTGCAGATGTGAAAGCTACAAAAGAAAACATCAACGCAGCAACAAATAGTTTTTTCATTTTAGAATAGAATTTAAATAAATTTAATAAATAAAAAATAATTAGAGACGCAAATTTAACGGTATTAAGACGTAATTATTTAAAAAGGTCAATAATTTTTCGTTAATCTTTCGTTAAAGGCAATACCTAATTTAAGTTATTATTTTTTGAATTATTTTTCCCGTTTTTTTATCTTTTAGTATTAATTTTTTCTCTCCATAATGCGTCATTTCTTCTTTTACCAAATAGTGAGTGTCATCGTAATCTATCAGGTGATTATCTTTTGTTAAGCCGGTTTTGCCCCGCCATTCTTTCAGTATCACTTTTTCCCATTTTTTTGTTTTAACCGACAGGTATGCAGCATCCAGAACAGAGTTCACAATATAACCGTCATAAAACGTTTCCCGAGGTGATATGCCTTTTTCAAGTGAGTTGAACATATCCGCAAACATGTGATTGTATCCCAATTCATTTAATTCGTCACCCACCGGAAAAAGCCAACCGGTATTGCTTTCTGCCTTTTCAGCCACATAATCGCCTCCTTTGCCGGTGGTGAACATCTCGAAACCAGTTCTTAAAAAACTATTTACCCATATAGTGCCCTCTGTACCCATCACTTCGTCCCGTAGATCAAGTCCTCCTCTGAAAGTCCAACTGACTTCGAATTGACCAATTGCCCCATTTTCGTATTTCACCAAAGCAATGGCATGGTCTTCGGCTTCAATCGGTTTGACCTGAGTATCTGCCCAACACATGACCTCCACCGGTTTGATGTCTTTACCAATGTAGTTTCTGGCGATTTCGACACAATGACATCCCAAATCGAGCATACAACCGCCACCGGCTTGTTCCAAATCCCAAAACCAATCGCTGTGAGGCCCCGGATGCGTTTCTCTTGATTTTGCCCAAAGGACTCGACCGATAGAACCACTTTTTACGCTTTCTAAAGCCTTCAAAAATTTTGGCGTGTAGCACAAGTCTTCCAAATAACCGTTAAAAATACCCGCTTTTTCAACGGCATCTAACATACGTTTGGCTTCCTGCGCGTTTCTTCCTAAAGGCTTTGTTGTCATCACTGCTTTTTTATGTTTACAACATAACATAACCGCTTCTTCGTGCAAATTATTAGGCAGTGAAATACAGACAACTGATACTGAGGGGTGTGCTATGGCCTCCTCCATATTAGTTGTATAATGCGGGACATTATAATCTTCCGCAAATTTTTTTACACTCTCTTCACGACGAGAGTAAATGCTCACGATTTTATCTTTGCTACGCAATCCTACTAAAGAATCAGCGTAAAAGCGACCGATAAAACCTGAGCCCAACATTGCTATATTTTGCATAATTATTATTGGTTTTATTTAAAAAATACTCACTATTGAGGGGTCGCTAATGTACCATATCCAACACTATGGAACAGTATCAATAGCCACTTTTATGTCTTTTTTTTCGTTGAAAAATAAAGTAAAAAGCAGTAAGACCCCGGCGGCAATAGCGGCAGGAATCAACCAAATCTCTAACCAATGATGAACGCCATCAATAGTATAAACTTTAGCTACTATTCCTGACAATAAAGTACCAATCCACATTCCTACTCCATAAGTTGCCATAGTTAACATTCCTTGGGCAGCAGCTTTTATTTTATCACCGGCTTTACTATCGGTATAAATCTGTCCGGTCACATAAAAGAAATCAAAACATACACCATGTAGGATGATACCCGCAAAAAGCATCCAAAGATTGGAATCCGCATTGCCGTAGCCAAACAAAATAAATCGGAGTACCCAAGCAACCATACCCACAATAATCATCTTTTTAATACCGATTCGATTGATTAAAAACGGGATAGCCAGAATAAAGAGGGCTTCGGATATTTGCCCCAAAGTCATATTGCTCGTGGCATTTTTCATCCCTACTTCCGTTAAGAACTGATTCGTCTGACTGTAATAAAATGAAAGCGGTATGAAGATAAGTATAGCGGAAATAAAGAAAACCACAAATGATTTATCTTTAAACAAAACGAAAGAATCGGCACCCATAATTTGAGCAAAACTTGTTTGTTGACCTTTCGCGGTTGGCGGAGTATGCGGCAAAAAGAAGCTGAAAATACCTAAAAAAACCGAAATCACCGCTGCAATTTGAAAGGTCATCACTAAGTTTTCGGGGGCAATATGAAATACTTTATCAATCAATTGACCGATGGCAATCCAGCCCAATGTTCCCCAAACCCGTATCCCGGCGAATTGATTACCACCATCTCTCATTTGGCGAAAAGCCACTGAACTCGAAAGGGATAAAGTGGGTGCATAACTCAATGAATACAGGAGCAAAACCCAATAAAATGTATCCGGATTATTGATAGTCGTCAAATAGTACAATAAAGCGGCGCCGATGAGGTGTAAAACGCCCAAAAGTCTTTGCGCTGCAAAAAAACGGTCGGCTATCATACCGATAAAAAAAGGTGAAATAATAGAGGCCACGGCCATAGCACTATATGCTGCTCCAATCTGAAAACTATCTGCTTTCAAAACAGTTGCCAAATAAGTACCCATGGTGACGTACCAAGCTCCCCAAATAAAAAATTCAAGGAACATCATCATTGAAAGTTGCGCTCGCGTTATACTGTTCATATTTTATTAAATTTGATTCGGATTAAAAATATTCAATTCAGCGTAATAATAAAAAATTATACTGAAATATTTGCCAAAAAATGGGTTTGAGGCCACAAAAACTATCACCCACCATTTTTTCGAAAAAAAAAGCCTAAAAAGTGTATTTAATTGGTTACTGTTGTTAAAAATAGTTGTCTCTTAGAAATATTAAATACAAATTGACAATAGAATTTTTATGGAAACCAATAGCACATTTTCAAGACGAGTAGCCGTCAAAAGTTCCATATTTGGACTTTTGACCTTACCGCTGCCCAATATTGTTAAAGCCAATAATATTGTCCCCATCAGTAATCCTCAACTTTTGGCAACGCCTGAACCCAAACGATACCCCGCTATTGCTGAAGATATAGTAGCTGAAGTGGTGGGTGTATCGCATTTTAACTTGGATAGGTTGAAAGAATTGGTCAATAAAAGACCTGAATTGGCGCGCGCAACCTGGGATTGGGGCTTTGGTGATTGGGAAACGGCAATAGGTGCCGCTTCGCATGTAGGGCGAAAAGATATTGCCGAATATTTAATTTCAATGGGTGCCAGACCTGACATTTTCACTTTTGCCATGTTGGGTGCTTATGAAACGGTCAAATCAATGATTGAATGGATGCCCGGCGTGCAACGCACTATGGGCCCTCATGGCATTAGTTTACTCCAACACGCTAAAGAAGGAGACCCTGAGTCAAAAGATTTGACCAAATTAATTGATTATTTGACAGCTTTGGGCGATGCCGATAGCCCCAAATATCCGATTTTGGATGATGCCCAAAAACAAATTTACGCTGCCGATTATAAATATGGGGAAGGTGAGCATGAGGGTTTTTCAGTAAAAGTGAATAGCCGAAAAATCCTCACTTTAGGTAAGCTCGGGAAATTTGGCGGCACATTATTAAAAATTGGCGACCATACATTCGCTTATAAAGGTGCGCCTTCAGTGGAGGTTTCTTTCCAATTTGATAAAGAAAAGATTGTTTCGCTGACACTTAAAGAACCCGATTTGACTTTGATTGCACGAAAAATATAGCAATTTATTTGACAAGCCCTTGCTCAGAGTTTATAAATTTAAAACCCATTTTAAAATTAGGAAACACCAGAACAATGATTGATAATATCCGAAGCTTTGAAAATATTTTTGACAAAATAACATGTTGTCTAACAATTATTATTGTAAAATGAAAAATTTAACATTTCTATTACTTATAATATTTTGGGCAACGAGTAGTTTAATTGCTCAAAACGCTACAAGCGATAATTGCTCATTAATTGACAATTATTTGACGAAACTTGCCAAAGAACAAAATTTCTCTGGTGGTTTGCTTATCATCAAAGACGGCAAACAGCTATTGAGTAAAGGCTATGGGTGGGCGGATAAAGATAGAAAAATACCGTTTTCACCCAGCACTTTAGCCTCGATGGGCAGTATTACAAAGGCTTTTACAGCTACGGCTATCATGAAATTGGTGGAACAAAATAAACTATCGGTGGAAGATAAGTTGAGTCAATTTTTTTCGAATATTCCTGCCGAGAAAGCTGATATTACGATTCATCAATTGCTCACCCATTCTTCAGGCTTTCAAGAGTTTTTGAAAGACGATGGCGGCGATTATGAAGTCCTTAAAACTGACGCATTCCTAAAAAGGGCTTTTTCAGAACCTTTAGCGTTCAAACCGGGGGGAAAAGCGGTTTATACCAATGTCGGCATGAGCGTTTTAGCGATTATTATTGAACAAGTTACAGGAATGGAATACGAACAATTCTTAAAAAAAGAACTTTTTGACCCCCTCAGTATAAAACGCATTAGTTATGCTTTTCCGCTAAAACCAAGCGATACAATCGCCATTGGCTATCAAAATGGCAATGTTTGGGGAACGCACCAAGAACGTTTTGCAAAGGCAGGCGGTGGTCCTTATTGGAACTTGAAAGGCAATGGCGGTTTAGAAGCCTCTTTAAACGATATGTTTTTATGGGCTAATAGTTTTACCAACCATACGATTTTGAAAGCATCCACCATTGAAACCATGTTTAAACCTCATGTTTTGGAAGAAGGTTATGGCGGGCAATCGTACTTTGGCTATGGCTGCAATATTTCAAAAAGTCGACGCAACACTAAATTGATTGACAACGGTGGCAGCAATGGTATCTATCACGCTCGAATGATTCGTTTGCCCGAAGAAGGATTGGTGTTTTATATGGTGACAAATGAAAGTTCAATCAATACCAATAAAGTGTTGCCAAATGTGACGCAATTGTATTTTCAAGGTGTGATTGAGCAAGATGCTTTAGCACAATCCAAATTTGAACACCCAATGTCTAAAAAGATTTATGATATCTTGGAAAAACCGACCACAACGGATTTAGGTGCAGAATTGACAAAATACAAGCTAAATGTGGACGATGATATGATTTTATTAGAAGTCGGTCAAATACTTATGGAAGAAAAAAAATTAGACAAAGCTCTGATTCTATATGAATTATATACCAAGACCTTTCCCAATATTGTCATGGCTTGGAACGATATGGGGGACGTTTATCGCAGTCTAAACAACAAATCAGAAGCAATTAAATGTTATAAACAGGCTTTGAAAATTCGACCGGAAAATCAAAGAGCTAAAGAAAATCTTAAAGCATTGGAAAATTAAAAAATATGTTTATCCCAGTATATCAAATAATCCTTTAGCGATGCAGACGGCTCCTAAAGAAGTCAGGATATACATGATTGTCGTAAAGGACACATCAGCATGAAAAAGTATAAAATTAATACAAAAACTCAAGCCCATTACTACTACACCAGCGCCCAGCCATTTACAGCCGCGTAAAAAAAGGCGATTGTGCTTTTCTGTGCGGAAATCATCAGTTGAGGATATAAGCTGTTCTGAAGTTGCATGAGCGGCTGAATTGTCTTGTTGTGAATTGTCAAATTTATCCATTTTCAATGATTAGTTTGTCCAGTTAAAAATGATTAATCAGTGAGATAAATGTTGAGATGAGTTTAAACTATACTTTTATTCAATATTAAGTTGTGTTTTAACGTGAGTTCGGAGATTTAAGCAGCCATCGTCCATTGGTTTTCAGGCTGTTTTAGTTGATAAATAGGTTTTATTGAGGCAGAAGGCTTATCTGGATAGAAAGTATAAGCGATGAGATTGGCAAAAATGGTAGTAAACCCATTTATTGGCGACCTTTGTCTTGATAAATTCAAATCCAAATGTTCTTTCTGAATATCAATAACGGATTCGATAGTGGGTCTTTTTTTATGCCATAAAACGTCCTTGTAAAGCAGCGGCTCTTGTTTAGTTTTAGCCTTAGCTTTTGGTTTGACGATAAATGTACGGAGTGTATCTAATTCTAAAAGCAAGCGTTTGTCTTCACACATTTGATAGCCTGCATCGGTGTAAAAAGTGCCGAATAAAGACTGGGTTAAGGTGAATAGTATAAAGGCATCATTGTCAGCTTTTCGCCCTGTTGAGAGGTAAAAATTAACTAATTCGCCCAAATTATTGATGATTAAGTGGAGTTTAAGTCCAAAAAACCACCCTGTTGAGGTTTTATTTTTAGAAGCCCAGCCTCTAAAAACCTTGTGGCAATGAGCGCGTGTGATGAAACAAACGGGCAGCTTGGTACTATCTAAAAAATAGATACCCGTTTGTTTTGCCGCTTTACACCGATAAATTAGAAAAGCACACAAGGGTAAAAAGGCTCTTGGTATGAGTTCCACGAAGCGATTATAAGAAGGTGCCGTTGGAAAATCAGACTTCAAATGTCCTAAAATACCTTTGGTGTAATAGGCTTTAAAATGGCGATAGTCAGAATAATGATAGTAAACCAAAATCGTCATCACTTCGCTCAAACTCAAGGAACAGGGGTGTGATTTGCCACAAAAACCCATTTTTTGAAGCAAAAAATGCAAAAAATTGCGCTCACGTTGACAGAACTCGTCAATTTCGTAATAAATTTCGTCCAGCATAGCTCTTGATTTTGTTTTTAATTATTAAGCAAAACCAAGATACAGAATCATTTGCTATGCTAATTTTTTAAGCCTGAAAATCTCCGAACTCACGTTGTTTTAACTATCAGACTCTGCAAGTTATAATAATTTTGAAATTTTAACAAATAAAAAAAGTTCTAACATACAACAACCGATTTTTCAAATTTTCCAGTTTAGAAAACCCAATTACTCGGTAAGGCTGGCATGATTTTTTTATGTTTTATTAACAAGAAAATAACACATTATACAGCATCGTCCTATTGACTTTTTCTGTTAATTAATATATATTTGTAGTAAATACATTGAGTATTTCAAAGCTTAAAAGTATAGAGGACATATTAAATTTTTGACAGTGGGACACAGTTTTTGAATTAAAATTTAACACATTTTATTGTCTCATTATTTTCAAAAATTTATAACTTCTATGAAAACGACAACATTTCTTTTCGCTTTCCTTTTTTTGATGCCTTATGCTGTTTTGTCTCAAAAAACTACTACTGCTCCAACTTTTGAGGGAATAATCGTCAATGAGACAAATGGTAATCAACTCCCAGATGCTCTCGTAACAATTTACGACGATAAGATGCAAGTGCCGCTGGGTCAAGTCTTAACTGACGGCATGGGGGCTTACAAATTGACCGTTCCGCAAAAAGAACGGTATCGCGTCGAAGTGAAAAAACCTACCTATTTCAAATCTGAAAAAATTGTTTCAGCCGATAATTGGATGGCGAAACAAGATTTAACGATGAAAAACAAGCCGGGCTACATTTTTGATGTAACCATCTTCGATAAAGCCCATCAACACGCCGCAATAAACTCATTGGCAGATTGCAAGGTTGAAATATATAATAATACGACCAAAGAACAGGAACTGACTATCCCGCGCAACCCAAAATCCGTTTTTAATTTCCCGTTTGTGGAAGGCAACCATTACACCATTCTTGTCAGGAAACCAGGTTATATCAATCGCCGGATTGAAGCCTACGTGAATATCAACGGTTGCATCCTCTGCATCGATGGTATGGGCGTCAAACAGCCCAATGTGGTGGCTTTGATGACTCATGACAATGAAATAGGTTATTTTTTGGGCGATATTGATCTTGATTCCATCTATATTGGCAAAAAATTTATCATTCCGAATATCTATTATGATTTTGATAAATCTTTTATCCGCCCCGATGCTGCGCTTGTTCTTAATAAATTGGCAACTTTCCTTCAAGATAATCCGGCGGTAAAAGTGGAATTGGGCGCCCATACCGACTCAAGAGGAACAGATATGTATAACATGTCACTTTCAGACCGGCGTGCTGAATCTGCCGTACGGTATTTGGTTGAAAAAAGGGGTATCAACAAAGACAATATCACCTGGAAAGGATATGGTGAATCAGAACTTATCAACGGTTGTAAAGATGGCGTGCCTTGCTCCGAATCTGAACATCAATTAAATAGACGAACAGAACTCAAAATTACCGGCATTACGCAAGTAGACCCTTTATGGAATCATACTTTGAAAGAAATTATCGAAGACAAAAACTTGTACTATAAAATCATCAAATTAGAGAAACAAAAAGAAGGACAACCTCTAACAGGTGCAATACGATAATTCTTATTTTTTTATGTTAAAAAATAAATCATGAAAAACTTAACATTGTTCCTCGCCCGGAATTTCAATAAATTGGGCTTTTGGATATTCTTAAGTTGTTATTGTTCCTTCGCATTTGCTCAAAAAACATCCGCTGTGCAATATTCGAAAACAGATAAAACTTTTGCTAATACTACTGAAATTTACAAAGCTAAAAATGCCACTGACGTACAGATTTTGACCGAGATTGAAAAAGACTATGGTTTGGGTGACATCGTCCGCATCACGGATGCGCCACCGCCTGAAAACAAACCGTCTGTTAGGTCTTTACTTCAACTTGAGAAAACCATTACTACAACGACCTCGACACCGATTCCACGTTCTTCTGAAACTGTTCAAATCAACACTAAAGCCCCTCCTCAAAATTCAACCGAGGATAAACTTTTGGCTAATACCATTTTGGCACCTACTTTATTGAACATTCAACCCGAGAAAATCAGTGATTATTCATTTTCGGACAAGCAGGTTGTAGCTGCGACAACAGAAAAAAAAGAAGAGGTAATCGGCAATCGAGTTGAAAACAACCATGTAACAAGCACCTCAAATCGGGCTTCAAGGTCTTCGAGTGGGACGAAAATGACTAAAACAAAATCATCCGGTAAAAAATCGGGGTTTTCGCTCTTTTCAAAACGCCCAAACCCTTCAAAAGCCATATATTCTAAGAAAAAAAACAAATTCGGTTGTTATAAATTCTAATTGTTAGTCATTTTTTATTAATAAACGTGTGTTAGGAGATTTTTTACCAAATGTCTCTAACGCACGTTATTTTTTTACAATATTTCCTTCATTTTAAACTTTTTCCAACGGACTTTGATACCGCCGCCATCGTGAATTTGAAGAGCAATAAAACCATTGCCTTTGCCGATTTTCTCATCTTTGAGGTAAATCATTTGTTGACCATTTAGCCAAGTGGTCACTTCATCACCGACTACTCTGATTTTCAATTTATTCCATTTACCTGTTTTTAAGGCTTTCTCGTCCTCTTTTTTGGGTTGAATCAACCAGCCTCTTCCATACGATTCATAAATGCCGCCCGTATGATTGTTTAAAGGAGCCACTTCCACTTGCCAACCGCTAATTTTGACACCTTCGATGCTGGAACGAAAAAATACACCGCTGTTACCGTTGGCTTCTTGTTTAAATTGCAAGCTGAGTTCAAAATTTTTATATGATTTGGCGGTAGATAGATAGCCATAAGCTTTATCGGGACCGCTTTCACACACCATTTCACCTTTTTCAACGTACCATTTTTCAGTGCCGTGAATATTCCAACCGGTTAAATCTTTACCGTTAAACAATGGCGTGCGTTGTGCTGTTACAGTCACGGTAGAAATGAAAAAAGTGCAGATAAAAATGAGATTTTTCATAATTGTAAAATTGATGATAATTAATGTATTTTTGAATACTCAAACATAGATGATTTAAATCCATTATTTACCATTTCACCAAGTTACTTGGCAGTTATTATTGACCACTTATCGAAAGTTTTTTTTTAAAAGCCATTATATAAACGTTAAAGTGGTGAGAGCACCTCACTAAAATTTACAAAAAAAGCTAATTTTACCATAAAAAACAATCAACCATCATTTTCTAACTTTAATAAATCCATCATCAATGAAAATTGTTGCGCTCATTATTTGCTTTTTTGCTGCTTTATTACCGAATGTATCAAATGCTCAAAACAATGCACCACAACCACCTACCACTGTGAATGTAGAAGCAAAAGTAACTTCAGACACGATTTCGTTAGCGGAATATGCCGGTGAATATAAAATTACTGCCGGTGATTTTGACAAATTGAACATTGTTCTCAAACACGGTAAGTTAATTGGTTCTATCGAAGGTCAAGGCGAATCAGAGCTTGAACCGACAGACAAAAAAGATATATTTGTCATCACTAATTACCAAGCCCCCCTCGAATTTTTCAGAGATGAAAATGGCAAACTTAAAAAATTAAGATTTAGCGTGTCCGGTCAAGATTTTGAAGCAGAACGATAGAATTAATGATGAATATGCCATTGATATTTGAATAAAAATAGAAATGCACACGAAAAAGCCCTCAAGGTTTTTAACAAACCATGAGGGCTTAATTTATTAATCTCATATTTTAACCTAAAACGCCTGATTACTGACATACAAATATGAGCAGAAATGATTCGTATAGGTTCGTTAAGGATGAAAACATGTTTTAATAAAAACAAATATCATGCTAATTTTTAATTCTTGAATCTAATGTGCTCGCCAATATGTCCAATTAAAATTTTTCCTTCTGATATATCAATTTTTCCTTCATGAAAATAGATTCGATGATGATAATACGTGCTATCCCCAGTATTGTCGCTTTTACAAATTTTCAAATGTGGTTCACAACATATATTTTCACTTTGCCCCTTATTATTAATAAAAGAGAAAGTCATTTTAGGCTTATCATTAATGTTCCCTTGATTTGAAGCTTCTTCATCTAATTTACATCCAATCGAGAATGCTTTTAACGTTTCAATTCTAC
>JANPGW010000004.1:0-32690 GCA_031424115.1 Saprospiraceae bacterium
AGCCGTGGTCTTTCCGGCGCCATTAGCCCCCAAAAAACCAAATATTTCACCTTTATAGACATCAAATGTCACTTTATCCACGGCGGTAAAATCGCCGAAACGCTTGGTGAGTTTGTCTGTTTGTATGATAATTTCGTTCATCTATATTTACATCAACGCCATAAAACAATCTTCAATCGAAGGCTCAATGCGCTTTATTTCCAAATTAGAATGGTGTTTATCTTGTAAAAACTCTTGAATGTCGATATCCCTTAAATTTTTGTCTTTTAACGTTAAATGGTGAGCATTACCGAACGCAAAACAACCTTGCGTTTCAGGGTATGTTCTTAAATCCATCAAGAGTTTAAACATGTCTTTTGCGCGAACCGCCCACAACGGTCTATCAAATTTTCGGATGATACTGAGGGGAGTGTCTATGTCCAATATTTTGCCATTTTGAATCAATGCGACTCGATCGCACAACCCGGCTTCGTCCATGTAAGGCGTTGAAACGAGTATGGTAATGCCCTTTTCTTTCAATTTTTTGAGCATATCCCAAAACTCCTTACGGGAAACAGCATCCACACCCGTTGTCGGTTCATCTAAAAAAAGGACGGAGGGTTTGTGAATCAAAGCACAACACAGCGCCAATTTTTGCTTCATACCGCCGGACAATTTACCGGCTCGACGGGTTTTATAAGGTTCAATTTGAACGTATATATCTTTGATTAAATCATAATTTTCCTCAATAGAGGTGTTAAAAATGGTCGCAAAAAACGATAAATTTTCCTCGACGGTCAAATCTTGATACAAAGAAAAACGACCGGGCATATACCCCACTCTTTTTCTTATATCTTTTAAATTCTTTACAACATCGAAACTATCCACTGAAGCAGACCCGCCCTCGGGTATCAAAAGTGTAGTCAACACGCGAAAAAGAGACGTTTTACCCGCCCCATCGGGGCCTATCAAGCCAAAAAGTTCGCCTTTTTTCACTTCAAAGCTGACATCTTTGAGGGCTTGAATTTTACCTTTTTCGTAGGTTTTGACAATATTTTTGACAATTACGGCATTCATTTTTTTTATTTTTAAAGGGCTTCACCCTCTCTTGACGTATTATGCCCTTTTAGGGCTACCCAAAACTCAAAACCCAAAACCCAAAACTCAAAACTTCACCTCCCCGAACATCCCGATTTTTAACGAGCCATCATTTTTAACTTTTATTTTCATGGCATACACCAAATTAGCGCGTTCGTCCTTGGTCTGAATCGTTTTAGGCGTGAATTCTGCTTTATCCGAAATCCAGGTCACGACGCCTTGCAGTTCTCGGTATTTATCTTTTCCATCGTCAATCAAAGCTTTGACCGTTTGATTAATTTTCACTTGAGGCAACTGACTGCCGGTGATATAGGCACGAAGTGTTAATTCACTGACATCGGCAATTTTAAATAAAGCCCTTCCGGCAGCCGTAATTTCACCTTCTTCCGCGTATTTTGAAAGCACAATACCTTCTATGGGGCTGCTAATCTTTGTTTTCGCTATTTGGTCATCCAATTGTTTGATGCGTTTTTCAAGAGGCGCTTTTTCACTCAAAATGCCTCTATTTTGAATAGAAACACCCGCTTTTTGAGCCAATATTTGCTTTTCAAAAATAGATACCGATGACTCTGAGGCTTCAATTTGTTTTTTCAAAACATCTATTTGACCATTCAAATCGTCCAATTGTTTAGGAGTGGCAGCCTCTGCTTTCACAAGGTTTTCAAGTCTTTTTTGCTCTTTTTGCAAAACTATCAGCTGTTGTTTTTGAACAGCAATTTGGTTGCGTTGGGTGGCCATTTGTTCATTCAAAACATTCACTTGAGGCATTGGGTCGTTAGATTTTTGATTTAAAGCACCCATAGAAGCCTGAACCTGCTCTTTTTGAAGCTCGATACTGAGGGGGTCAATGGCACCGATAATATCCCCTTTTTTCAGATGATCGCCTTCTTTCAGTTTGAAAGCTAAAATTTTACCCGTTGCTTCGGCAGATACAATAATTTCGGTTGCTTCAAACGTACCTGAAGCATCAAATTTTTCAGCTTTTCGCTCACAAGCGGAAAAGAGAATAAAGAAAAAAACAAACCCTAATAAAGTCTTTAAATTTTTCATAATAGTTGACTATAAATCACAACATATTGATTATCAATTATTGGTAATGGTTTTCAGAATTATTTTTGCGTTCAACAATTGCAATTCATGCAAAACAAGATTCTGTCTCGCTTGGTTTTCGGCGTTTAATTCAATGATGTAATCGTTGGCTGTCATGACGCCATTTTCAAGTTGTACTGCAGCAGTTGCTTTAATTTTAGTTCTTAAATCAACGATTTGATTGTCTTTTTGCAGCAATTGCTCCCATTTGGTAATTTCAGCTAATTGTTGTTTGATTTGTATTTGTGTATTAGTCAAAAATACGTCCCTTTGAATATCAATGGCTTGTTGATTGATTCTCATAATTTCCAAGTCATTTTTCAATGTTTTAGTGTAGTAGTCAGAAACATTCCATTTAAAAGTCACTCCCCCAATACCATACAGGGCAAATTCGTTTCTCAGAAAATTTAACCCCGGGCGACCGTAGCCTGCGGTAGCAAAGGCATAAATCCGCGGAAAATTTCTCAATGATACTACTTTAACCGTTTGGTCAATTTGCTTTTTTTGCAAATCGTATAATTTGAGTTCCGGGCGATTTATTGTCAAACCAATATCTGTTTGGGGATTACCGGCTTGGGGTATTTCAAAAATAGTGCTGTCGGTCAATTCTTTTTTTATCAACTCATTCAACATCGCAATAGATGCGGAGCGAATAGAATATAGTTCAATCAACCGTTGGTCAGCTTTCAGATTTTCGGCTTCTAATACTTGTCCGTTCATTTTCAAGGCTGTTCCATTGGCAATGCCACCTTCTATTTTTTTCAATCTTGCCGAAATATCAGATTTCAATAAATCAATCAGTTTCACATTTTCATCAATTTGTAAAATGCTGAAATACAATTGATTCACGCGATCTTTTAATTTGCTTATTTCGACTTCAATTTTTTGTGACTCCACATCGGCTTGGCTCTTCAATACATTTTTTTGCAAGTTGATGACACCCCCATCCCAAATAATTTGCTTGATATCAAAAGCGGCTTTGTATTGGTCTTTACTGAGCGGGGTCACTTCTACATTGGGCAATTTAACCGGAAATTGTGTTACATCAGATTGATAAGTCGCTTGAGCATTTAGTTCAATTTGAGGCAAAAGGTTTTTTTGTAAAGTATTGATATTCAATAGATTCGTTTGTCGAATCAAATCTTTTTGCTTTGTCAAAGGGAATGCCTCTTGCGCCAACCGATAACACTCTTCAAGGGTGATATTATCAATCTTCTGAGCTGAAAGATGTTGACAAAATAGTAAAACACAGAAAATTATTTTTTTCATAATATGGAATAATTTAATAAACCCCTTATTTTGTCTACCAATAAGGCGAATCATACATTATCTGTTCTAAAAACTCTCGATAAATACTGGGGTCAAGAATGACCGTGAAGATGATTCCATAGATAGCTCCGGCAAAGTGGGCATCGTGACCAATATTATCATTAGAGTTTCTGCTCGCCCATTGTTCATAAAGCAGATAGGCAGTTCCACCCACGATGGCTCTGAAAGGTATAATACCATAAAGGCTCATTTCAGCCCAGGGATAAAAAAGTATAAAAGTGAATAAAACAGCTGATACCGCACCTGAAGCACCCACTGCTGCATAATGAGGCTGATCTTTATATTTAAAAAACGTTGGTAAATCTGACGCTACCATTGCAGAAAAGTACATCAATACATATAATAGTCTGCCTATACTATCGCCAAATTGTGATTGGTAAATTCTCTCTACCACACCGCCAAATTGCCATAAAACGAACATATTAATAGCTAAATGCACATAATCGGCATGGATTAAGCCGGAGGTTATCCAACGGTAATATTCTTTATACCGATATTCAGTATAGGGATGATGTTTCAACCTTTCAAAAATATCAACACGATTGAAAGCTTGAATGGATACTATGGCAGTAAAAATGATAATAATAAGTGTGACGGACATATTGCTGGATTGTTATATTGCTGTATTGATATATTGATAAATTGTTTATACCTCTAATGGGCACAACAATCTAACAATATGGCAATACAGCAATTCAATTTAATCGATAATTAATTCTGTTTCTACTTTGACTCCTTCTTTTTCAATTGCGATGGTGTATTTTCCTTTTTGCAAATAAAATTTTCCATCGTCGGCTTTTTTGAGTTCTATCTTTTTAGCATCTTTTTCCGTTTTATTGTCATTTAACCATACTTGATACTGAGGGGTGGCATTTTCGTTATGAGTCAAATCAAAATCTATATAATTGATTCCTTTTTGTACTTTAACAGACCATTCTTTTAACAGAATGTCCTTAGCTTTTACTTTCACATTCACAGTGCCATCGTGTTTGGCATATATCGGAAAGGGTGATTTTAATTCCGGTCTTTCTGAAAAATTATCGCCTTTTTTACCCCAGTTGGTGTTGCGGATTTTTTTAATTTCAAATGCCATCAACTCTTTTTCGAGGTTTTCAGGCGTTAATTGTTCAATTTGAGACACATCGGCGATATACAATGACCGCCCATGCGTTCCGACAACCAATTCTTTATCACGTGGGTGAACCACAACATCATGCACTGCAACGTTCGGCAGACCATTATCCATTGCCATAAAAGACTTGCCTTTATCCAATGAAATGTACAAAGCATGGTCAGTACCGACATATAGAATATTGGCATTTTTAGGGTCTTCTTTCACCACGTTGATGGGTTCATTGGGCAAATCTAAACCAATTTTTTCCCAATTTTCACCATAATTGGTTGAAACATACAAATACGGTTTAAAATCATCCCATCGGTAGCCATTTAATGCCGTGTAAACAGTTGATTTATCGTATCCACTGGCAATAACACGCGACACCCAAAGATTTTGAGGCAATGCATCCGATATTTTTTTCCAAGTCGTACCGCCATCTTTTGAAACATGTATCAAACCATCATCACTGCCGGCATACAGCAAGCCAAATTTCAATGGTGATTCATGGATACTTGACAGCGTACCAAAAGGCACATTGCCTTGTTTCCTGCCTTGCGTCAAATCCTCACTGATTGCCTCCCAATCTTCCCCTTTATTGAGTGAGCGGTACAATTTATTAGCACCAAAATACAATACATCTTGATTGTGCGTACTCAACCAAATGGGCGTTTGCCAATTAAAACGAAGGGGTTTTTCGCCTAAATCGTGTTCTGGTCGGATAAATTTAGGGCGCCCTTTGGTTTTTGTGCTCAAACGCATGTACGCTCCAAATTGGGAACCGGCATAAACGGTGGTATTATCTCGATTATCAATCATGGTTTGCATGCCATCGCCGCCAATTAACGCTTTGAAAGGATAGTCTCCCGTATCATGCCAATCGTTATTCACTACTGCCTTGCTTGAACCATACCACACACCATTGTCTTGTAAACCACCATAGATGTTGTACGGTTCTGCCATATCCACATTGACATGATAAAACTGCCCCAATGCCGGAGAATTGCATTTGATCCACGTTTTGCCATCATCATACGAAATATTGATGCCGCCATCATTGCCATTTATCAAATGACCCGGGCGATTCGGATTCACCCAAAGGGCATGATGATCCCAATGAACGTTTTCTTTGTTGATGCTTTTCCAAGTTTTTCCGGCATCATCGGATTTCACAATGCGGGTGCCGAGGACGTATATTTTATTCGGATTTTTGGAATTGACCCTGATTTGAGCAAAATAGTAGCCATAAGTGAAAAACAAATCCTTAATGGCGCCTTCTTCATGCGTCCGTTTCCATGTTTTTCCCCCATCATCCGAACGAAACACTTCGGCTTGTAACACGCCTTGATTTGAGAAACCGTCATCACCGCTATCAATATAATCGTAGAGGGTTTGGACTTTAATTTTGTCCGATTTTATCATATCAATAATATCAGCGGCTGAATATTTTTCAGGAAAACCATTGGACTTCAAAAAAGTTGAAACCACTCTTTTTTCTAACTTTAAAAAAGTCTCTTTGGTCATAGTTTTCAATTTTTCTTTTGTCAATTCATCCTCATCCACTTCTTTTTTCTTGGAAGAAGGATTTTGGTTGTCTATCGTTGCAAAAACAACTGTATTAGCGCCGACTTTTACCAAGGACAACCCGATGCGTCCGGCATTGTCCCCCGTTGGAAAACCCGAGCCGGCAGCTGTTACCAATTTCCAAGAGTCACCGCCGTCTGTGGATTTGTAAATACCGGTACTTTTGCCACTTTCTTCAAAATTCCACGCGCGGCGTTCTTTTTGCCAAATAGCAGCATAGAGTGTTTTGGGATCGGTTTCATCCACGACGATGTCAATAGCACCCGAATTATCATCAACATACAGTGTTTGTTTCCATGTTTTGCCCCCGTCATTTGTTTTATACACCCCTCGTTCTTTATTAGGAGAATACAAATGCCCTAAAGACGCCACCCATGCCACATCCGGATTCTGAGGATGCAAAACGATGCGGCCGATGTGGTGCGTTTCTTCCAATCCCATGTGCATCCACGTCTTGCCACCGTCCATACTTTTGTAAATGCCGGCGCCCGCATAAGACGAACGGCTCGCATTGTTTTCGCCCGTGCCCAGCCAAATAATATTTTTATCCCAATTCACCGCCACATCGCCCGTGGTCATAACAGCTTCTTTATCAAAAAGGGGTGTAAAATCCGAACCATTGGACTCAGTCTTCCATAAGCCGCCCGATGCATAACAAACATAAAAGATGGAAGGGTCTTTCGGGTTAACATCTACATCCACCACTCGCCCACTCATCACTGTGGGGCCAATATTCCTAAAAGCGACATTTTTTAAGATGGAGTTATCGCTGATTTTTTTGCGTTGAGCAAAACTTGTCATCCGTTCAGCGGCTGTAGTAGCGGCAGGTTGACTTTGCGCAGGCAACGACATTGACACAGCCATAGCCACTATAAAGGTAAAAAATTTCATAATTTGATTATTTGATGCTTTTTTAATGGAAAAATAAAGAATGATTAGTAATTTGTGTAAAAATAGATACCTGAAAACACTAAACAACTATTGACATCATAAATTTAACCAATCTTCTTTATATTTCGTCGAAAAGATACCCACCTCAGCCTGCCAGTGGGTAGACAGAAATAGGTGATTATCATAAAAAATTAATATTTTCGACAATAATAACAAAATATCAAAGCAATGAACCTGAATATTGATGCTCAAATAAAAAATACTTATGATGCAATTATTATTGGCTCAGGCATCAGCGGCGGATGGGCAGCAAAGGAATTGTGCGAAAAAGGCTTGAAAACCCTTGTGATTGAACGCGGCAGAATGGTGCAACACATTCAGGATTACCCGACAGCCATCAAAAATCCGTGGGATTTTGAGCATCGGGGCAATCTAACTCTGCAACAAAAAAATGATAACCCGATTGCGTCTCGCTGTTATGCTTTCGGTGAGGAAACTGCTCATTTTTTTGTCAAAGACAATGAACATCCTTATATTCAGGAAAAACCGTTTGACTGGATTCGGGGCTATCAAGTCGGTGGTAAATCGCTTTTATGGGCCAGACAAACGCAGCGGTGGAGCAATTACGAATTTGAAGCCCCGGCGCGAGATGGCTTTGCGGTAGATTGGCCCATTCGGTACAAAGATTTAGCCCCGTGGTACAGCCATGTTGAAAAATTTGTTGGTATCAGTGGCAATAAAGACGGTATTGAACATTTGCCCGATGGGGAATTTTTACCACCGTGGGAATTAAACACTCTGGAAAAACACATTCAAAAAGGTATTCATCAAAATTACCCGAATCGGCCGGTCATTATCGGGAGATGCGCCCACCTAACTAAGCCCAACCCCATTCACCTTGAACAAGGTCGGGGTCAATGTCAAGCCCGCAGCCTTTGCGAAAGAGGTTGTCCTTATGGTGGTTATTTTAGTTCTAATTCTTCCACTTTGCCGTGGGCTGCGAAAACCAAAAAGTTGACAATCCAGCCGGATATGGTGGTAGAGTCCATCCTGTATGATGATAAAAGTGGCAAAGCAACCGGCGTTAGGGTGATTGACACCAACAACAAAGAGAGTTCCGAATTCTTTGCTAAAATCATATTTGTCAATGCCGCTTGTTTAAATACCAACCTTATATTACTCAATTCAAAATCCAATCGTTTTCCGAATGGATTAGGCAACGACAATGATTTATTGGGGCGTTATATTGCTTTTCATCAATACCGTGGGCAAGGCAGCGCCAAATTTGAAGGTTTTGAAGACCAATACTATTATGGGAGACGACCTACCGCCGCTTTTATGCCTTCGTTTAGAAATGTTTTTAAACAGGAAACGGATTTTTTAAGAGGATACATGGTCGCTTTTTCAGCCGCCAGAAGTTCTTGGGGGAAAGGAATTCACACCGAAGGTTTTGGTACCGAGTGGAAAAGCGATTTGACAGAGCCCGGCGATTGGGGCATTTATATACAAATGCAAGGCGAAACCATACCCAAATTCGACAACCACGTCCGACTAAGCACTGACTTGAAAGACTCTTGGGGCATTCCTCAACTCATCACGTCAATCGGATACGATGACAATGACGATAAAATGATGCATGATTTTCAGACTCAAGCGGCTGAGATGTTGGATAAGGCCGGTTGCACAAGTATCAATATGTTGGACAGTCAACAGTCTCCCGGTTTGGATATCCACGAAATGGGCGGCTGTCGCATGGGCAAAGACCCCAAAACATCGTTGCTGAATGAATGGAATCAAATGCACACCTGCAAAAATGTTTTTGTTACCGATGGGGCTTGCATGACATCCGTGGGAAATCAAAACCCTTCGTTGACCTTCATGGCGATTACGGCAAGAGCGGCAAATCATGCCGTTGAGGAATTAAAAAAGAGAAATATATGACTTCGTCTCATCTAAAGTGTGAATTATGTAACTTTTCACCATTGTTATGTAACTTTATTAAGTTTAAATGGGCTGACCTTTGCAGTACCAAAAGTCAAGTATTTATGTTTCCCATGAAAGGGTAAAATAAAAGTACAAATTTCTAAAAATAGAAACCTCTACTTATTTTTAATATTTATGGCGGGGATATTATTGGAGTGGTTACAAAATCACTTCGATAATTATCCGTAAAAAAGTGCCCCCTAATCATTGAGTGTTAGTCAAATACACATAACGTTAACTCCGAAAAATTATACCTCAATTTGGAAACAAATTGAATATAATTTTTCAACAATCCAAATGTTAAAATCACATGGATTTTATTAGTGGCGGAGGGGATTGAATTATCTCTTCCGCTTATTTTTTTCCCCTGATCCCGAGTGCTCGGGGAGATTAGGCTCCCTCAGTATATTGTAGCATCGCATGAACCCGCAAGCAATTCAGTAATTAACGTTGAAGAAAAAACTGAGCATGAAATGTCCGCCATGGCGAAAGAATATTCAGAATTAGCAGACTTAGCAAAAGAGAAAGAGGAATCTTAAAACAATTTTTAGGTAGTTTGCATTTAATGTAAGGCTGAATTTTTGAATTGGTAAATGACTATAAAAAGATTATTTTTATGGGTGATATCAAACATGAGCTATATTTTTTCTGACAAAACGACTTTAAATCACACCTAAAAACATCATTATGGACTCTTCTTTCAAACTACCGTTTTACGCAAAATTTGCTTTGATTGCCATCGGCTCTTTTTTATCTGTCTACACTCTTTACATTGGGCAACATATCATTTTGCCATTAATTTATGCAACTATCATGGCAATTTTGTTAAATCCTTTCGTGAATTTTTTAGTTCTTCACAAATTTAACAAAGTGCTTGCTATCACAATCGCCGTTGTTTCGGCAATTTTGCTAACGGCAACGTTGATTTATTTTATTTCCATGCAATTTTCTTTATTCACCGAAACCTACCCAAAACTTAAAGAAAAGTTCAATCAAACAAGCGATCAAACGATAAGCTGGACATCAGAACATTTCAATATCAGAACTTCAAAAATCAATGCATGGATAAAATCCACCGAGGAAGACGCCATAAATAATATGGACAGTGCTATTGGGCAAACTCTTTCAACCCTCAACAGTATCTTAATTGTGGTTTTTTTGATACCCGTTTATTTGTTTATGATTTTGTTTTATAAACCTTTATTGCTGGAATTTATTCACAAACTTTTTAATATCGAATACCATAAAACCGTTTTTGATATTCTCCATAATTCAAAAATCATTATACAGAGTTATTTAATCGGGCTGCTGATGGAAGCCGTTATTATTGCCACCTTAAATTCTTTGGGGTTATTGCTCCTGGGTATTGATTATGCCATTATTTTAGGTATAACTGGGGCTATGTTAAACGTCATTCCGTACATTGGAGGCGTCATTGCCATTGCACTGCCCATGATTATCGCTTTTGTTACAAAAGATTCATCCTCCTCAGCATTTCTTGTTCTTGGTGTATATCTTCTCATACAATTTACCGATAATCATTTTATTATACCTCGAATTGTTGCTTCTAAAGTAAAAATCAATGCCTTAATCTCTATCATCGTTGTCTTGGTGGGTGGAGCACTCTGGGGTATTCCGGGTATGTTTCTCTCCATACCATTAACAGCCATTCTTAAAGTTATTTTTGATAATATTGAACCGTTAAAGCCGTGGGGCTTTTTGTTGGGAAATATTGTACCTACTTCAACACTCAAGTTCGATTTTATCAAAAAGAAAAGTCGCAATAAAATTCAGGAGTAAAAACTGCATTCTAAATCAGGAATGTTTCACATCTAAACATTAAAAATATTATGATATTTTAAAACAGAATGTGTGAAACATGTAACTTATTTCAAAAATTATGTAACGTTTGTGGGTGAAAAGCAAGCGAACTTTGTTACGTGAAAAGTTATTCACAAGTAAAACATAATAAAATGAAAAAATTAACGGTGTGTATAATCACGGCTTTCTTGCTATTGACAATTGTCCCGACTCCATTGAAAGCGATAACCGGTACAGATCCTACAACAGTTTCCACAACAAAAGCAGAAAATTCAAAAGAAGCAGACGCTTTACTGGGGAGACTGGCTGAAATCAAGTCATTAGATAAGTCCAATATGAGTTCTTCTGAGAAAAAACAATTACGGAAAGAAACACGGGCAATAAAAAGCCAGCTCAAAGCGGTTGGCGGTGGTATTTATCTTTCTGTGGGAGCCATCATAGTTATCTTACTTTTATTAATTCTTTTGTTATGAAAAATATGTTTATCAACTGATATGAAATAGCTTACTTGAAAAGTCACTAAGCTCGTTTCAATTTGAAGCGGGCTTTTGTGTTTTATCATTTACTTAAGTTATAACCAAATACCAAGATTCGATAAATAAGGATAAAACACAATTTATTTTTGTCGTAAATACCTTGAAAATGATAACTAAACAAAACTTAATTTCCAATCCAAATGTTTCTTCCACTTCAGAATATAACAATTCTTTGGAGTGGGAAACTATATATGATAGATACACGATTAAAATGGCAAGTTTAATTAAAGAAGCTGAAGAAATAATTAAAGAGTCCAAAAAAGAAATACTCAAAGGACAAGGTATCATGTTAGCCGCCCCCAAATAGAACATTATGAAAATCCTTAGAAATGATAAACTCATTTTTACCCCCCCTCAGTTTCTGATGGTAATATAAAAAAAAACCGTGGCATAGATTTTTAATCTTTAATCTGAACGAAAAGTATTTACAATATTGTCAAATAAAAAAAATTATGCCGCACATTTCAATAATTTCATCAAGCGTCAGAACTGGGCGCAACAGTCATCGAGTCGCTTTATTTTTTAAAAATTATTTGACCGACAACAAATTAGCCACTACCGAAATTCTGGATTTAGAGAGTTATAATTTCCCTATTTTCAATGAGCGTTTAAAATTTCAAATAGAACCGACTGCTAAAGTATTGGATTTTGCGGAAAAAATTAAAGCATCTGACGGAATCATCATTGTGACTCCTGAATACAACGGCGGATATCCCGCAAGTTTAAAAAACGTGGTTGATTTACTATACGACGAATGGTATCACAAACCCATCGCCATTTCAACCGTTTCAAATGGCATTTTTGGTGGTTCGCAAGTCATCACTTCCTTGCAATTTTCTTTATGGAAAATAAAAGCTTGGACAGTGCCGGCTACATTTCCGGTACCAAAAGTTCAAGAAGCCTTTGATGAAAAAGGCACTCCGACAGATAAAAATTTTATTAATAAACAAGCTGATGCTTTTATCAAAGAATTGATGTGGTGTGTAGAAGCCAAAGCTAAAATGACAAAATAAAAACGACTTATGAAAGTACTCATCGTCTTAACGTCCCACAGTGAATTGGGTAATACAGGTCAAAAAACCGGTTTTTGGATTGAAGAATTCGCAGCACCATACTATGTAATGGCTGATGCCGGCATTACGTTAACCATTGCCTCTCCTAAGGGTGGGCAGCCACCTATTGACCCCAAAAGTGAGGCAACCGATGCCCAAACGCCTGCTACCAAAAGATTTCATGAAGATCAGGCTCTAAAAAAGAAATTGGGCAACACAATGAAACTGAGCGATGTCAACCAAGCGAGTTATGATGCCGTTTTTTATCCGGGCGGGCACGGGCCATTATGGGATTTGGCAAACGATGCTGTATCAATCGCTTTGATTGAAGATTTTTATAATCACAATAAACCGGTGGCTTTTGTCTGCCATTCGCCCGGAGCGTTGATAAAAGTAAAAGCCCCGAATGGCGAACCTTTAGTAAAAGGAAAAGAGATAACCGGCTTTTCAAATACGGAAGAAGAAGCGGTTAAACTGACTAAAGTTGTTCCTTTCTTATTAGAAGATGAAATAAAAAAATTAGGGGGAAAATACACTAAAGGGTCGGATTGGAGTTCTTATGTGCGCAAAGATGGATTTTTAATTACCGGTCAAAATCCCGCCTCTTCTGAAGCTGTTGCTAAATTGCTTTTAAAAATGCTCAAACACAAAAATCAATTGGTGTGAAAACGAAGATAAATACTCAGAATTGGACGACGAGCAAGAAGAAACCGGCAACGAAGATGAAGAAAATAACTATTACAGCATCGGTGGAGACAATCATGATAATTTGGAAGAGGATACAAGTGACTAATAACCTTGTTATAAATGACATACAAAATTGTGTGGGCATATATTTCTACATATTGTAAAACGTCACCATAACATGCGGTATATATTCCCCAAAAAACATATTAAAACAACTGGCATGCTTTTTTTATACAAATTTATGCTTTGGGTTAAATTGATTCACTATTGTATTATTAAAACAAACACTAAATGCTCCATCAAGACAATCATTTTTCGAGTGTATTTTCTAATTCTATTCACGATAAAAACAATATATCTACATGGGAACAAGTGTATGACAAATACGCTCCGATGATGTATGGTACTATCATCAATATGACACATGACGAAAAAATGGCTGGCGATATTCTTCAGGAAGTATTTTTGGATTTGAAGAAGAAAGATATTATTCCGGTTTTTTCTACAACTCTTTTTCTTACATTATTGAGATTTACTTACAAAATGACCATCAAACATTTACAAGCACGTGGATTGACACCAAAAAACCTTCAGCCGGCAAATTCAAATTATCCTAATATCAATTTATTTTTTTTTGAAGAAATAAATTTAAAGGAAGCTTCAATCAAATCAGACTTAGCAGAAAATGACATACAGAAGAATTTAAGAGCAGAATTTAACAAATTGCGTACTCATAGCCATTAAAAATAATGTTAGAAGTTAAAAAAGAAGGCATATTACTGCATAAATCCACCCTCGGTTTTGAAAACGAAGGCGTGCTCAATCCCGCCACTATCCGCGAGGGCGATGACGTTCATCTTTTTTACAGAGCTGTCAGCAAAGGTAATTACTCCAGTATCGGGTATTGTAAACTGAAAGGCTCCCTCACTGTTGAACAACGTTGTGATATACCCCTGCTTTTTCCTCAATTCGATTATGAATCGCATGGTATTGAAGACCCCCGAATTACAAAGATTGATGACTTGTATTATATTACTTATACGGCATATGATGGTATTAATGCGTTGGGTGCATTGGCTACTTCAAAGGATTTAATAACTTTTGAAAAGCATGGATTGATTGTGGCTCAAATTGTTTACGATGATTTCAAACGGCTTGCAGCATCTAAATACACCCTCAACGAAAAATATGCCCGGTTCAATGACAGAACACGCCTTCTAATTGTTACCGATAAAAAGATATTATTATGGGATAAAAACGTGGTTTTTTTTCCACGAAGAATCAATGGAAAGTTATTTTTTCTTCACCGCATAAAACCGGATATTCAGATAGCGTGTATCAACGATATCAAGGACTTAACTAAGGATTATTGGGACAATTACTTTCTCCATATAGGTGAAAATATTGCTTTGGCGCCCAAGCACGACCATGAAGTCAGTTATATTGGCGGTGGTTGTCCGCCCATTGAAACGGCAGAAGGGTGGTTATTGATCTATCATGGTGTTCACGATACCACAACGGGGTATGTTTATACCGCCTGCGCCGCCTTGATGGACTTAGAAAATCCTTACAAAGAGATTGCCAGATTGCCTTATTCCTTATTTAAACCGGAAGAAGAATGGGAATTGACCGGAGAAGTCAATAATGTCTGTTTTCCATCAGGAACAGTCGTTTTTGATGATACATTGTATATTTACTATGGAGCGGCCGATGAACGAATAGCTTGTGCTTCCGTATCCTTATCTGCTTTAATAGTTGAATTATTGAATTATCGTTCTACGACAGATTGAAATCCCCCCATGACCCCGAGTGTTCGGGGGTGATTAGACCCCTCAGTATCGCAGATATCGAGGAGATTATTTAAACATAATACTTAAATAAAACTTGTAGAATTAAATACCCAGAATTCTACAATAACACATTCTTATATTTCCCACTTTAAATTTAGGCATTTTAATACGTTGACAAACAATGCTTAAAAAACCTTGCCCGTTTCGGGCATTGTTTTTTTAAGATAAATATCATACACATTCAACTTAACTTAAATAAAACTACACCAATCATGAATAATCAAACCGTTCTTAACTATAAAATGGGTGTTGCGTCTGCTTCATCATCATCGAGCCTTTCAAATAGGGACAATGTATCTAAGGTTAAAGACACGACCCTACCAGAAATTTTATTCCTCACATCTTATCCGCCAAGAGAATGTGGCATTGCTACGTACTCGCAAGATTTGATTGAAGCCTTAAATAATCAATTCACCGATTCATTTTCACTCAAGGTGTGTGCTTTAGAATCCGGAAATGCCCATAATAAATATCCCTCCGAGGTGAAATATGTTCTGAATACCAATGACTCGTTGCGGTATATTGAGTTAGCACAAGCTATTAATACTGATAAGCGCATCAAAATGGTCATGGTACAACATGAGTTTGGACTTTTTCAACATGGAGAAGGGGTTGATTTTTTAAAATTTTTATACAGATTGACTAAACCCATTGTGGTTGTTTTTCATACTGTACTACCCAAACCGGACGTGACTCTGAAATTAAAGGTATGTCATATAACAGCTGCCTGTGAATCTGTCATCGTCATGACTCAAAATGCTGCTGAAATATTGGCAGAGGATTATGGTATAGTATCTGAAAAAGTAACGGTTATTCCGCATGGGACGCATTTAGTGCCGCATTTGAATAAAGATTCTTTGAAAGAAAAGTACAGATTAGCCGGCAGAAAAGTTCTGTCAACTTTTGGCTTGCTTAGTTCAGGCAAGAGTATTGAAACAACACTTGACGCTTTGCCTTCAATTATTGAACAGCATCCAAATATCATCTTTTTGGTGATTGGTAAAACCCATTCGGGTGTGGTACAATCTGAAGGAGAGCAATACAGACAGATGCTGGAAGCTAAAGTAATTGAATTAAAACTCCAAAATCATGTTAAATTCATCAATCGCTATCTTTCTTTGAAGGATTTATTGGAATATTTACAGTTGACGGATATTTATCTGTTCACTTCTAAAGACCCGCACCAAGCGGTGAGTGGCACTTTTTCTTATGCGATGAGCTGTGGATGCCCCATCATTTCAACGCCGATTCCGCATGCAAAAGAAGTATTAAAGGATGATACCGGCATCATCATTGACTTCCAAAACTCTAAACAACTGGCAGAAGGCGTTAATCGCTTAATGGGTGATGACGCTTTAAGAATGTCGGTCAGTGCCAATTCTTTGCAACGGATTGTCCCCACTGTTTGGGAAAATTCAGCTAATGCCCATGCTTTATTGCTTCAAAAAATAGTAGAAAAAGATGATATTACTTATGAGCCGTCAGTTTTGAAAAATGTACCGACTTCTTACGATCAAAATCCACAATATACTGAGGGGTCTAATCCACCAGCACTCGGGGTCACGGGGGAGCTCAAGAAGCGGTCAGCCAGATCTGAAAAGATAAAACTCAACTATCGCATACCCGTGATTAATTTGGAACACGTCAAAAAAATGACAACGGAGGTGGGCATTATTCAGTTTTCAATTATCAATCAACCGGATATTACAACGGGCTATACGTTGGATGATAATGCTCGGGCATTGGTTTCCATGTGTATGCATTATGACTGTACGGGTGATGAAAAAGATATTTCCTACATCAGCACATACCTCGATTTCTTGAAATTTTGTCAACAGCCTGCGGGTGATTTTTTGAATTATGTGGACAGCGATCGCCAATTCACTGAGCAAAATTACGAAACTAATCTATCGGACTCCAACGGTCGTGCCTTATGGGCTTTGGGTTTTTTGATATCAAAAAGTGATATATTACCCGCCAGATTCATTGCAACGGCTAAAAGTATTGTCCAAAAAGCACTACCCTTGGCAGAAACCATGCATTCTACTCGCGCCATGGCTTTTACCCTGAAAGGTTTGTATTATGCCAATCTGAAAAGCAAATCACCTGAATATACTGCACTCATAAAAACATTTGCCGATCGGTTGGTACAAATGTATCGCCATGAGGCGGAGCATAATTGGCAATGGTTTGAAAGTTACTTGACCTATGGGAACAGCATTTTGCCCGAAGCCATGTTGTGCGCTTATTTGGAAACCGGGAATATGATTTATAGGCAGATTGCCAAGGATTCTTTTGATTTCCTTTTATCACTGACTTTTAATGAACAGGGCATAAAAGTCATTTCCAATAAAAGTTGGCTACAAAAGGGTGAAGAAGCGGCGCCACACGGCGAACAACCGATTGATGTGGCTTATACCATTTTAGCTTTGGACAAATTCTACAACGTATTTAGAGAAGCTGATTATGCACAGAAAATGACATCGGCTTTCAATTGGTTTTTGGGAAAAAATCATCTCAATCAAATCATTTATAACCCATGCACAGGGGGTTGTTACGATGGTTTGGAAGATACGCATGTAAACCTCAATCAAGGATCTGAATCAACATTGAGCTACTTGATGGCGAGGCTGACGATTGAAAAATATTAACTAAAAAAATTAAATCATGGAAGAAAGAGCAAGTGTTATGTCCACGCTAAGCGGGATTTTGGAAAAATTGCGTAAACAACGTTTTGACAATGAATTCACGATGGAAGAGGATTCATTCGTAACAACCAATGGCAATAAATACCTGCCTGAGAATTTGACGATTATCAAAACCTATCGGTTTGAAGGCGATTCAGACCCGGCGGATTCGTCAGTCTTGTATGTCATTGAAGCCAATGATGGTTTAATTGGGTATGTCATTGATATATATGGGGCTGAAAGCGACCACGATGCTGCCTTTGACGATTTTGTCAGGCAAATCAAGATGGAAGATAGAGAAGAGCAATTACTTTTTACGCTTGAATAAACCTCGATTTTTAATTATTAAAAAAAGACATGATAATGAAAAAGGGAAAAAAAGCATCGGACAAAAAAGTGCCAACACCTAAGCAACAAAAGATTGCCGAAGTGATGCATGAATTTAAAGAAGGAGAACTGCACTCCGGCAAGAGTGACGTTATCGTTACTAACCCCAAGCAAGCGATTGCCATTGCACTCAGCGAAGCAGATGAGTTAGAAGATGAAAAGTCAAAAAAAGCTAAATAAAATGAAAAAACGTCTATTGATGTGCATTTCATTGCCCATCGCAGCCCTTTTCTTGAGCTTATTTATTGCGCAATGTACAGAAGAAGCTAAGAAATCAAATACAGAATCAACGCCGCCCATATCAACCGATAAAAATAACAGCGTTGATTCTGTTATTACATCTGAAATTCCCAAATTAGCCGGCACTTGGGAACTGAATTATATCACTGGGTCACGCATTGCTTTTGAGGGTTTATATCCCAAAAAAAAGCCGACTATCATGTTTGATGTGGTTAATAATTTGGTCAGCGGCAGCACGAGTTGCAACAGCTTTAGTGGCAAACTCATAGTCAACGGTAATAAAATAGATTTTACCGGACCATTAGTGATGACAAAAATGATGTGTCAGGATGGTAAAGGGGAAAATGTATTTGTAGAAACGTTGCAAAAAGTAAATACTTACACTGTTACAAATGACTCCTCACTCAATTTTATGACAGATGAAATGATTACCATGCGGTTTGCAAAAAGATAATTATACCCCTTTGTAATCTTCCAAAAAAATAATTATACTTTGCATCATTATCCGTATAATTATTTGTTCAACGAATGAAAATAAAATTCCCGATTAAAAATCCTCATACCCTATCGGTTGAGGAAATTTTACATGAGTGCCAAACAGATGCTGTGATGGGCATTAATAAATCCGAAGCAGGTAAGAGGTCAAAAACATTTGGATTAAATGTATATGAAACTCAAAAACAAAAACCGATTTGGTTGATGCTTGTTCAGCAGTTCAACAGCCCGATTGTGTATTTATTAGTTGTTGGTGCGGGTGTTTCAATCTATTTTCAAGATTATATTGAGGCAATTGCCATCGGCGTTGTGATTTTAGTGAATGCTGTCATTGGGTTTTCGATGGAAATGCAAGCTCGCAGTTCCATGAACGCTTTGAAGGAAATGGATGTGATATTGTCTAAAGTCATCCGAGAAGGCAAAGTTCAGGACATTCCTTCCGAGCAGTTGACAGTGGGCGATATCATAGTTCTTGAAGCCGGGCATGTTGTTCCGGGAGATGGTCGTTTGATTGAATTGAACCAATTGCAATGTGATGAGTCTTCACTAACAGGAGAATCATTGCCTTCGCAAAAAAACATAGAAATACTGGAAAAAGATGCTGCGCTTGGCGATAGGCACAATATGGTTTTCAAAGGTACTTCTGTCATTAATGGCAACGGAAAAGCCGTTATTACAGGCATTGCACAACATACAGAACTGGGAGTCATTACATCATTGGTTGACATTTCAGAAGAAACCGTTACGCCTTTAGACAAAAAGCTCAATATTTTAAGTAAAAAACTGATTTGGTTGACCTTGATTATGACCCTGATATTTGTTCTAACGGGGTATCTACAAGGGAAAGAATGGGTGTCTATAATCAAAACATCGATTGCTTTAGCTGTTGCTGCATTTCCCGAAGGTTTACCCATTGTGGCTACAGTGGCTTTGTCATATGGTATGTTGCACATGGCAAAAAGGCACGTCATTGTTAAAAATCTTTCTTCCGTTGAAACTTTGGGTAGTACGACCGTCATTTTGACCGATAAAACGGGTACCTTAACTGAAAACAAGATTTACGTAGATACTTTTTCTTTTCCGGAAGAAAACTTAAAAGTTCATATCGAAAAAAATTCTTTAATATTTGACAACGAGGAAGTAGAACGTAGCAAAGAGAATTTTGAAAAGCTGAAATTAATCGGCGCTTTATGTAACAATTCAACCGTAAAAAAAACTAAAACCAAAGAGAAGGTATTGGGCGACCCGATAGAGATTGCTTTGATTCATTTAGCCAATACATCCGGTTCCACTGCCGATGACTTTCAAGCACAATACGAACGCATAGGTGAAGTGCCTTTTAATTCTGAGATAAAAATTATGGGTACTTTGCATAAAAAACCAAACGATACTGAGGGGGGGTACTTTGTAGCGGCAAAAGGCTCTGTAGAACATCTAATCGAAAAATGCGAACAGACTCAATCAGGTACGACTATCAAGGCTTTGGGCAAAAACGAGAAAAAAACAATCTTGGCAGAATCCGAAAAAATGGCAGGAGAAGGGCTTCGGGTTTTAGCATTTGCCTTTAAAGAAGCATCGGATATAAATAAAGATGATTTTTTAAACGATTTGGTCTATGTCGGCATGATAGGCTTTTTAGACCCTCCAAGGACAGACATCAAACCGGCTATTTTGAGTTGTAAAAATGCCGGCATTAAAGTAGTGATGATAACGGGCGACCACCCTTTAACAGCACTCAATATTGCTCAAAAAACCGGCTTGACAGATGAGGATGATCACAATGTCATAACAGGAAAAGACCTGCCAACCACTAAAACTTTGACTAAAGAATGGAAAAAAAAGATACTTTCTACTGCCGTATTTGCCCGAACAACACCTAAACAAAAATTAGATATTGCTGATATTTACCAAAAAGCAGGTAACATAGTGGCTATGACAGGAGATGGAGTGAACGATGCCCCCGCCTTGAAAAAAGCCGATGTCGGTATCGCCATGGGATTGAGGGGAACGCAAGTAGCTAAAGAAACTGCCAGTATTGTTGTCAAAGATGATTCATTTGCTTCTATTGTCAAAGCCGTGGCACAAGGCAGAGTGATTTTTCAAAATATCCAGAAGTTTGTGATATATCTCGTCTCTTGCAATTTGAGTGAAATTTTTATTGTTACTACACTGGGTTTTATTGCGCCTATGTCCACTTTATTACCTTTACAAATCTTGTTTTTAAATATGGTGACGGATGTTTTTCCGGCATTAGCATTGGGACTGGGCAAAGGCGATAAAACAATTATGGAACACCCGCCTAAAGACCCCAAAGCCGATATTATTTCTAATAGAAAATGGATAGATATTTCCCTTTACGCCATTGTCATAACCCTATCGGTAATGGGTGCTTTGATTTATTGTAAGCAAACTATCTCAGCCGACCATCAAATAGCCAACAATGTGGCATTTATTTCTTTGGCATTTGCCCAGCTCTTTCATGTTTTCAATATGTCTTCGGTGGGTTCACCTTTGTTTGTCAATGATGTTACCAAAAACAAGTTCGTTTGGTTAGCCATTTTGATTTGTACGGGTCTTATGGTGCTTGTTTTTCTTTTGCCACAGATGCGTTTGGTATTGGTTCTCAAGGAGTTAAGCTTAGAGGTGTGGATGGTGTGCTTGGTAGCGAGTTTGTTGCCACTATTCATTATACAGATTTATAAGTGGATTTTTGAAAGGTGAAAATATGATTTATACCCCCCTCAGTATAAGACCTACTTTTTGGTCTTTAGAAATAGTCTTTATTTAATTTTTTTAATTTAAAAAATATGAAAAAGCAATTGATTTTAATGCTCACAATCCTTCTTGCAACGGTGTGTCAAAACCAAGTTATCGCGCAAAAACACGCCGAAAAGCCCCAAAAAGTGGGTAAGACGCAAGGCGGAAATAGACAAAACAAAGCCAAAAAGACAAAAGTAGTGGTAACAAGCCGTCCAACACGTGTGCAGTATCCACACAATCAATTTCCGAGAACAAAAGTCGTCGTTGTCAAACCGAGAATCAGAACAATTAACGTACTCGCACCTGAGCACACGCGAATTGTGTACAGAGGCAGACCCTATTTTTTTCAAGGTGGCCGTTATTACCTTTATACCAATAACGTTTACAGAATTACAGCCCCTCCCCGTGGCATCAGAATTGGTCTTTTGCCCATCGGTTACCGACCTATTCTTATTGGAAATGTACAAAATTATTATTATATGGGTGCTTATTACCGACCAGTTGGCAATCAATACGAAGCTTTTGAACCCAATATCGGCACCATTGTACCCGATTTGCCGCAAGACAATGTGGAAGAAGTCACTATCGACGGGCAGCTGTATTACGAATGCAACGATATATTGTACAAGGCGATCAACACATCAACTGGTACAGAATATCAAGTCGTTGGCAAACTAAACGACTAACAATTTTTCTCAATTTTCAAACAAAATTAAATGTCGAGTCAATCTATAATTCAGCAAAATAAATCATTGAATCTCTGGTTAACGCATAGTTTTGGGCTACTCCTTGTATTTCTAACTTCATGCAACACATCACCAAGTAGAGCATCTAATAATAACCCAACAGATTCCCTACCTCCGCCTTATTCCACTAAATCAGTTAGGAATTTTAGCCATGTCATAGGTTGGAAAGACGGAAGGACTCCCATTGCACCCAATGGTTTCACCGTCACTAAATATGCAGACAAATTTGAAAATCCCCGCTGGATGTACATAACACCTAACGGTGATGTATTAGTCGTTGAAAGCAATTCAAATCATAGTTTATTAGAAAAAATTGGCGGTAGAATTGTTGGGGCATCTAAATCTAACAATTTAAGTAATAGCATTGACCGCATCACTTTATTGAGAGATTCTAACAAAGATGGCATACCAGATTTGAGGACAACTTTTTTAACCCAGCTCAATCAGCCTTTTGGCATGTTGGTAATCGGAAATTGGCTCTACGTAGCCAATGTTGATGCCGTTTTGCGATTTCCATACAAAGTAGGACAAACTGAAATAAAGGAAAAAGGAGAAAAAATCATGTCCTTGCCCGCAGATAAACATACCCGCCATTGGACCCGCAATCTTCTTGCCAATGCAGACAATTCAAAAATATACGTTTCAGTGGGTTCAAATACCAATGTGGCAGAAAAAGGCATCGAAGCAGAATATAGACGGGCAAATATCATTGAAATAAATCCAAACGGTTCGGGCGAACGCATATTTGCCAGTGGCTTACGCAATCCTGTGGGCATGGATTGGGCTCCCGGCACACAAAATCTGTGGACAGTAGTGAACGAACGGGATGAGTTAGGTGACGATTTGGTGCCTGATTACTTCACCAGTGTCCAAGAAGGTGGTTTTTATGGTTGGCCCTTTTCTTATTTCGGGCAACATGAAGACCCCCGCGTTATGGAAAAAAGAGCCGATTTGGTCGCAAAAGCAATTGTACCAGATGTACCTCTTGGCGCGCACACCGCATCATTGGGATTGGCTTTTTATACACAAAAATCTTTTCCCCAAAAATACCATAACGGCGCTTTCATTGCCCAACATGGCTCTTGGAATCGCTCGCTTTTGTCGGGTTATCGAGTGGTTTTTGTTCCTTTTGAAAATGGTAAACCGGCAGGAAAGCCGGAAGATTTTTTAACGGGTTTTATGGTTGATGCAGAAAAGAAAGTGTATGGCAGACCGGTTGGCGTAATAGTCATGCCTGATGGCTCGTTGTTGGTTACTGATGACGTGACTAATATGATTTGGCGGGTGAGTGTCGCAGCTAAATAATGCTGCCCATTCGTATCCCCTTACAAGAATGTGTGAATGATGCAACTTATTTAAAAAACTATGTAACACTTATCACAGTGAATAAATTGACCTTTGTAGCGTGACAAAAATAATCACATAATTAAAAAAAGTTTTTGCTAAATCAATCAATCATGTATACTATTTCAATCAAGATGGGGCTTTGGATGTTGGCGGGATTCATCTCCTTTTTCTTGCTCATGTATGTATTGGGGTTCGGCTACCAAATTGAACTCCTCTTTTTTTACTTTATCATCCAAATTTTGTGCATTTATAGAGCTATTCGAGCTTATTATGCCATTCATCCTAAAAGTACCCATAACAATTTATGGGGTGTGGCAGAAGGAATGGTGACATCCGCAGTAGGCATCATCGGTTTTGCTATATTTCTTACCATTGTTCTCGCTTTAAGCCCTTCACTTATGCAAGAAATGCGCATAGATTCAGTGTTAGGACCATCTCTCAACCCTTTTACCGCAGGTCTTATTATACTTACCGAAGGGCTTATAGTCAGCCTTATTGGTTCTTATGTCATTGCACGGATTTCGGAAGATCAGCCGCTTACTAAGGAAGACAAGCTCGATTAAAAGTTAATTACACTTTAAATAATTGAAATTATGAAAACATCGATTGATAACCGCCCAAGCGAAGCATTGCTCAAAACGCCTGAAAAGAAAACATATAATTCCGGACTTCGAGCCTTGCTAACTATCAGAAATTTTGGTGACGTCTTGGAAAAACACTATGCTCGACTCATTCAAATTAAAGAAGACATCAATGAGTTGAATAACAAAACAAAGGCAACGGTTGAAACGCAATGTTCGCCCGATTTAAATCTCAAATGGAAGGCTACGTTAAAAGAATTTAACGATTCAATGCTCTCTATCATACAAGTCATTAATTCTTTTAGAGAAAAAATAACGATTAGAGATAGGTCTGATACATCGGCTTTGTGGTCAGCATTTGACGAGCAATTGGATAAATTGAAAAAAAGCTATAAAGCCTTAGTGCTTGAAGGTTCTCAAATTTTACCCCAAAATGAGCAAACAAATTGGGTAAATGATACCCGCAAATACGAAAGTATTTTTATCCCCTCCCTTATTTCCTACACAGAATCGTGTCGCGTTGAACTAAGAATGATTGAAAAATACAGCCCCGATGAACTGAATAAAATCAATCAACTTATTCTTGAACACATTCCAAAAGATTATACGTTTGCGGAAGCCGACGAATATGAAAAAGAATATTTAGATGCCTTAGTGGATTTCAAACAAGAGTTTCAGAAAGAAAAAAACCTTTGGGATACCTTTCTTGACATTTTAGCGGGCGGTACGCATCAGTCTCCGGAAGAACATGTTATGATGAAAAGATGGCTGGATGGTGAAAAAGGTGATTTGGAATAACTATAGGACTTAATTTCTTTGCCCGCACAGTGGGAATATACCTAACGAGCAGAAACTCAATTCTCGGAAAGAGAATATCAGAAATAAAGCAATAAAATATGAAAATTTCAATTCGATTTACAGCCCTACTTTTTACGGCTATAACACTTTGTGCTGTGATGGCGCATCTGCTCGAATCACGCGTAAAGATACAATTATCAAAAGAAAATTATCAGACAGTTCAAGGTATTTACAGCGGTTGGCAATGGCTGGGCATTTTTGAATTTGGCGCAATAATTTTGACCCTCATTTGGACAATTTCTGACCGCAAATTAAAAACCTTTCCTTTTTTAGCAGCGGCTGCAATTTGCTTTATTTTAAGCATTATAGTCTTCTTTTCATTGACATTTCCGACAAATCAAGCGACTTTAAATTGGACAAATTTACCCGGTAATTGGGAAGAATTGAGGGAAACTTGGGAATATTCTCATGCTATAAGAGCGTTATTATCCCTATTTGGCTTCTCTTTTTTGGTAATGGCTTTGCTAAAAAATTCAAAATGAATAACCAAAAAGCGCCGCTAACATTCTTTCTAATTCTCTATGGATTATCCATTCCATTGTGGCTAATTGAAACAATGATTGACTTTAAAAGATCATCATTAGATTTTTCTATAATTGATATTCTTGCGACTTTCACCCCCCTCATTGCAGCTACTATTTTGATTTTTAAAGAAGAAGGAACAACAGGCATAAACAAGCTATTTAAGCGCATTTTTGATTTTAATAAAATCCAAAAAAAGGTCTGGTATGTGCCCATAGTTTTTCTGCCATTTATACTGTATTGGTTGATATTTTCAATGATTTACCTTGTAAAACTACCACTTCCAAGCACATTTGAGATTCCTTTTAAATCCATTCCTTTTCTGTTTATGCTGTTTTTTATTGGCGCAATATGCGAAGAAATCGGCTACATGGGTTATGCAATTGACCCGATGCAAGACCGATTTGGCGCATTAAAAGCAAGCATTATTATGGGTATTTTGTGGGCAATTTGGCATTATCCGTCCATTATTCAACAAGGGCACAACGCCACTTGGATAGCTTGGGGAACACTCGGCACGGTAGCGGTAAGAGTTTTGATGGTTTGGTTTTACAATAACACGGGTAAAAGTGTGTTTGCATGCATTTTATTTCATACGCTATTGAATTTAGGAAGACCTTTATTTCCAAAAGATGATGCACACAATCCGTTGGTTGATTATCCAGACATTCACTATTCAACAATTGCGATAGTCGCTGTTGTTGTCGTCTTTTTATGGGGTTCAAAGACATTGGCGCGGTATAAATATGCTAGAATTTTACCCCCTCAGTATGTTATTGTTTCTTTTTTATTAACGCCACAATTTTATTGTATAATTGGTTTTCGTCAATCGGTTTGGAAAGATAATCATCCATGCCAAATTCTTGGCATTTGGCAATATCAACTGTAGTAACGTCTGCGGTTAAAGCAATTATTGGAATGTTAGATTTCATTGTTTGGCGGATGTATTCCGTTGCTTCAAACCCATTCATTTCGGGCATCTGCAAATCCATCAAAATAATATCGTAGGTATTTGTTTGCAATTTTTCTATGGCAATTTTGCCATTGTTGACGATGTCGTGTTCAAATCCAAAATCACTTAAAATCATTTTGATTAATAATTGATTTAAGGTCACATCTTCGGCTACTAATACGCGCAGATTTTTAATTGTTGAATCCAGTTTCAGTATTTCAGGTTCTTCTGCTATTTTCATAGTCGTTTTTCCAAAAGGTAGGATAAAACTAAATGTTGAACCGACACCTATCTTACTACTTACACTAATACTTCCGCCTTGAAATTCTACTAATTGTTTCACAATGGCAAGCCCCAGTCCTGTTCCACCATATGAATTGGATATGGTGATTCCTGCCTGTTCAAAGAGATGGAAAATCGAATCAATTTTGTTGTCCGCAATGCCAATGCCTGTATCAGTAACGGTAAATTCAATAAACACGTTTTCTTCATCTTCGCTTTGTAGTTTAACACTTAGAGTAATTTTTCCCTTGTTTGTAAATTTTATGGCATTACTCATAAGGTTTAAAATAATCTGATTTAACCTGACGGAATCGCCCAATAACATGGCGGGTATTTCGCTGTCATATTCACTTACAAGTTCTATATTCTTTTCTTTTAATTTTAGGTCAAAAGTATGTAGCATTGACTTTATTGATTGGTGGATATCAAATGGCTGTTTTACAAACGTCATTTTACCCGCATCTACTTTTGCCAAATCAAGTATATCATTTATGAGTACCAATAAAGAATGGCTGCTTGTTTTTATGGCTTGTACAAAATCCTTTTGTTTTTCGCCCAACTCGGTTTTCAACAACACATTTGTAAAGCCTAAAATGGAATTCAAGGGCGTGCGAATTTCATGGCTCATGTTAGATAAAAACTGTTGTTTGGACTTAGCAGCATTTTCTGCAGATTCTTTTGCTTCTATCAATTTAGATTCATACTGTTTGCGTTCGGTAATGTCCCTGAACAAAACGGCAAACTTGTCCCTTCCAACAGGATAAGCTTTGTTTTCAAACCAGCGGTCAGTGTCTTCAAAGTAGTGCTCATTAACTACAGGGCACTGATTATCTACCACGGCAGCATAGGTTTCCATCCATTTGGTGAGTGAAGGAAATGTTTGTATGATTCTTTTACCAAGAACCGTCTCTTTGCTTACGCCTGTTTGCTCTTCATAGGTGGGATTTACCTCCAGCATATAAAAGTCAATTGCTTTACCTTCTTTGTTGCGAATTATTTCGCAGAGGGTAAAGCCTTGGTCAATGGATGTGAGAAGGGTGCGGTATTTTTTTTCGCTTTCTTCAATCTTCCTTTTTGCAATCACCTGCTCGGTTACATCATACCCAATAATAGTAATACCCGAAATAGTTTCGTCCGCTTCCCAATAAGGCTGGAAAACAAAATTAAAATACTCTTCCCTCGCATGCCCGTGTATATTATGGGGGCTCAGCACTTCTCTACCATGATAAGGAATACCGGTGGCAATCACTTCATCCATCAAAGCGGGGAATGGCGTATTGTTAAGTTCGGGCATAAGGTTAAGCAGCGATTTACCTTCTACGTCATTCCCTTTTCCCCAAACTCCTTTAACCCTGTCATTGGCAAGGGTAATCACCAAATCTTTGCCTTTTAGCACGGCAAAAGTAAAGGGCGAATGCATGAGCATCATGTTATACCGCTTATCACTTTCTTCTATTTTTTTGCGTGCTAATACCATCTCTGTGACATCATACGCTATTTGAGTAACACCAGAAATGGAGTTGTCTGCTTCATAGTAAGGTTGGAAAACAACGTTAAAATACTTATGTTTTAGCTGACCATTGTAGGTTAGTTTTCCGAGTATTTCATTGGCATACACTGGAATACCTGTCGTATAAACTTTCTCGATCATTTCGGGAAATGGCTGATCTTTGATTTCCGGTAATACTTCCAAAAGCGTTTTTCCTTCTACATCTTTACCTTTTCCCCAAAATTCTTTTATCAAATCGTTGGCAAGGGTAATTACCATGTCTTTTCCCTTCATAATAGAAAAAGCAAATGGCGATTGCATGAGCATGGAATGATAGCGTGTATTGCTTTCTTCAATGCTTTTTAATGCTTTGTGCTCTATCTCTCTTTGTTCTGCCAATGCTTTTTTTAATAATGCCTGCGGCGTTACTTCATTTGCTAATATTGCCACGCCCACTATTTCTCCATCTACATTTCGTTGTGCTTGGTATATAAAATTGTAGTGCATTAATTCTTGCTTGCCATTGCGTAAAAGGGTAACGGGTGTTTCGTAAGCATGATACGGTTCGCCAGTTTCATATACATTTTGTATCAACTTATCAAAACCCTGTTCTGCGGCTTCGGGTAGTACTTCAAAAAGCGATTTACCAAAAACATCTTTTCCCTTGCCCCATGTTTCGATAATCGCATCGTTGGCTATTTCGATAATCGTGTCTTTGCCTTTAAAAATAGCAATCATGTATGGAGAAGTGTATACCAAATTGTGGTATCGGTGTTCGCTTTCTTCAATTTTTTTGCGGGCAAGTACTTGTTCTGTAACATCCATATTGGTCCCTATTATCCAATCAGCTTGCCCGGTAGCATTGGTGCGAACAGTTTCCACAGCTTCTATATGACGGAGTATGCCATCGTCTGCCCTTAAAATTTTAAAAGAACGCTTGCTGCTGCTGCTATTTTTTACCGTATCCTGTAATATTTTTTCTTGCTCCTCAATATCTTCAGGAACTACTGCTTCCTTCCAAGTATCGTATTGTACAAATCCATTATTTGTTGGCTTTACACCATAAATTTCGAACATTTTTGCATCCCATTTGATTTGGTTTGTGATGACATTCCATTCCCAAATACCTACTCCGGAGGCTTCAGTTGCCAAGCGAAAACGTTGTTCACTTTCTTCCACTTTTTTACGCGCAAGCACCTGTTCTGTTACATCAGTGGCATAAACAATGACACCTGAAACAGTGCCGTCATTTTCTTTGTATGGATTATAAACAAAGTTCAAATAAATGATTTCCTTTTCGCCATTCTCACGCACAAAATAGGCAGGTTGTTCTGTACCATAGTGCGTAGTATAGTTGCGTAACACATCTAATAACAAACCTATAAAAGGCTGGTCTTTCATTTCGGGCAAAATGTCTAAAAACGGTTTGCCCAATGCTTCTTTTCCGACATTAAAGATTTTGAGTATGGGGTCATTGGCTATCTCCATTATCATATCCTCGCCTTTCAAAATTAAAATGGGGTAGATGGATAGTTCTACCAAATTGCGAAAACGCTGTTCGCTTTGATGCGATTTTTGGACATCAAATGTTGAGGCATTTTTGTTGCTCAATTCGAGTTCTAATTCCTTTATCCTATTTTCAAGTTGTTTCTTTTTCATTTTATTGAATTGGTTTCTTCAGTTTAAAATGACCGCTAACTCGTGAATATATGAAAGTTTTGTATTAGTTTTTGAATTGCTTTACCCCAAAAGTACAAGAACTACCACAAGACTACTACTCTTTCTTTAGATTCAACGTTATTTAATGGGCTTTTTATTTTTGCGTGTCTCCAGTTACTCAAATGGGTGTACCGACAACATCATTATGACCCAACAAGTCTTGGTAAAGACCCCCTCAGTATTTTGCTCCTTTTTAACGCCAAATATGGAAGCAGGCGGGGGGTGGCACCAATGTGGCAAGAGCGATAAAAAAACTGGGCGGAGAAGCCCTCGCTGCATTCTCTTCTGGTGGTTATACGGGCGTTTCTTTTAACCATTTATTTAGAAAAAGAAAACATAATCGATATTCCTACCATTTTTCAAAGGTCAATGTGTGAATCATGTAACTTTTTCCTCAAATTGTGTAACAGTTAGGTGAATAAAAACATATAACTTTGACTAAATGATTTAAAAAAAAACATAATATGCCTTTATTAAATGTTTTACTCGTGTTAATTGTTGTCGGAGTGCTACTCTGGCTTGTCAACAACTATATTCCTATGGATGGCAAAATCAAAAACATCCTCAATGCGGTGGTCGTCATTGTTGTGGTTCTTTGGTTATTACAGGCTTTTGGGCTTTTGGATTCGTTGAAACGCATCCACATTTAACTTGAAATAATTGCGGGAATCTGGACAAACTAAAAAACAAACTGACTTTACAAACACCTTCTTATGCCTCGCTTTGCGGGGCTTTATAGGATGCATTTGGCTTCATCAAGCTAATAGAAATACTGAGGGGGGGGTATAAAATTGACGATTTTTGAAATTATACATCAAATACATGGTCAGCATTCGTTGCAAAATGATGGTGAAGGAAGAGTTGAAGAAACTGGGTCTTCATTTCATCATTGTAGATTTAGGCGAAGTTGAGATTATGGAAACGATTTCTTCGGAAGTTCGAGAACAATTGAAAATGGCACTTTTACATTCTGGGCTTGAACTGATAGACGGTAAAAGAGCCGTATTGATTGAAAAAATAAAAAGTGTAGTAGTCGAAATGGTTCATTACGCAGATGAATTGCCCAAAACGAATTTTTCTGATTATCTGAGTGCCAAACTCAATCATGACTACACTTACATGGCAAATTTATTTTCGGAAGTTCAAGGAACAACTATAGAGCAATTCATTATCGCTCATAAAATTGAGCGGATTAAAGAATTAATCATTTATGATGAACTCAATATTACGGAAATTGCCTTTAAGATGAATTACAGCAGTGTGGCACATTTATCCAATCAATTTAAAAAAGTAACGGGACTCTCCCCATCTCATTTTAAACAATTGAAAAATAAAAGACGCCAACCCATTGAAGAAGTTCGCTAATCAAATGGATTACGCGAAAAATAAGAATCACTACTCAACAAAAGTTTGACTGAAATGGATGTGAACAGCATATTGATGCAGTCTCCGATGCCCATTTGCATATTTAGAGGCAAGGAGTATGTCATTGAATTTGCCAATGATTTTTATCTGCAAATATTGGGAAGAGAGAAAGACATTGTCGGTAAACCACTCTTTGAATCATTCCCTGAACTCAAAAATCAAGGTATTAAGGCACTTATTGATGGGGTAATTCAAAGCGGAATACCCTACAATGTCAATGAACATGAAGCGCGCCTTATGAGGAATGGGAAAGCAGAACAATGTTTTTTCAACTGTATTTATCAACCTTTGCGGGAACAAAATGGTGTTATAACCGGTGTTATTGTGGTATTTACGGATGTCACTGATCAGGTAAATGCCAAAAATATCATCGCAGAAAGCCGGAAAAAACTGATAACTGAGTTAAGTATTGCCAATATTGAATTGGCGTTTCAAAAAGAAGAAAAAGGAAAACGGGCTGCCGAGTTGGGTATTGCCAACATTGAATTAGCTTTCCAAGACGATGAAAAAGGAAAACGGGCGGCAGAATTGGGCATTGCCAATATTGAATTGGCATTTCAAGATGATGAAAAAGAAAAAAGAGCCGCTGAATTGGGGATTGCCAATATTGAATTGGCGTTTCAAAATGATGAAAAAGAAAAAAGAGCCGCTGAGTTAATCATTGCTAATAAAGAACTCGTGTTTCAAAACAATGAAAAAGAAAGACGAGAAATTGCCAATACTAAATTGGAAGTCTTAAGTATTTCTTTAAAATTGGCTTCTCAATATTCGCTGAGTTTAATTGAAGCCAGTCGAGACCCTCTTTTTACGATAAGTCCTCAAGGTAAGATTACAGACATGAATGAAGCCACCGTGAAAGTGACGGGCGTGTCGCGTGAACAGTTAATCGGTTCAGATTTTTTTGATTATTTTACCAAACCCGATAAAGCACGGGAAGGTTATCAAGAAGTGTTTGCGAAAGGCTTTGTGGCAGATTATCCCTTAACGATAATGGATGGTAAACTAACGGATGTCCTTTTCAATGGCTCGGTTTATAAAGATGATAAAGGGAATGTATTAGGGGCTGTAGTAGTGGCGAGAGATATTACCGACCAAAAAAGGATTGAAAAGGAATTGCGAGAAGCAAAAGTAGCGGCTGAATTAGCCCAAAGCAAAGCAGAAAGTGCCACGATTATAGCCGAAGATGC
>JANPGW010000005.1:0-1911 GCA_031424115.1 Saprospiraceae bacterium
GTGTAACAAAGGGATCGGGAAAGGTATCGCATTGGGCTTGGCTGAGGCAGGGGCGGATATTATCGGGGTATCAGCGACTATTGCTCTGGAGGGTAGTGCCGTTGAAAACGAAGTGAAGGTACTGGGTCGGTCATTTAAAGCCTATCAAGCGGATTTCAGCGATAGAGAAGCATTAAAAGCATTTATCGAAAAAGTCAAAATTGATTTTCCGCGCATTGATATTTTAATCAATAATGCCGGAACCATCATGCGCAAACCGGCAGCCGAACATCCCGACGAATATTGGGATCGGGTGTTGGCGATCAATCTCGATGCCCCGTTTATTTTAGCCCGAGAAATTGGACGCAGCATGATTGAACAAGGTTCTGGTAAAATCATTTTTACCGCCTCTTTACTCACTTTTCAAGGGGGGATTACCGTACCTAGCTATGCCGCCAGCAAAGGTGCTATCGGGAGTTTGGTCAAAGCTTTGGCGAATGAATGGGCCTCAAAAGGCGTGAATGTGAATGCTATTGCACCCGGCTACATTGCCACTAACAATACGGAAGCTTTGCGCAACGACCCTGAGCGCAGCCAATCCATTTTAAGCCGAATCCCGGCAGGTCGTTGGGGCGAAACAGAAGATTTTAAAGGCGCCGCCATATTTTTATCGTCGGCCGCTTCCGATTATGTACACGGAACTATTTTAACTGTTGATGGCGGTTGGATGGGGAGGTAAGTTATAGTGAAAAGTGAAAAGTAAAAAATAGAATAGGACAAGACATGATGTACAAACACATTTATTTTATAATTAAATTTTTAAATAAGAATGGAAATACGCCACGCTTGTAGCCGCAAAGAAACGGCAGCGATGAATACGCAAGAGTTAAGAGAGAATTATTTGATAGAAACACTTTTTAAGGAAAATCATGTCGAATTGGTGTATTCTCATTTTGATAGAATGGTGACCGGTGGCGTCATGCCCCAAGAACAGATAGTCATTTTGCCCAATACTGAGGGGTTGAAAGCCAACTGTTTTTTGGAGCGCAGAGAGTTAGGGATAATGAATTTGGGCGGAAATGGTAGTGTTTCGGTGGATGGTGTGACTTATGCCATGAATAAATTGGATTGTTTATACGTCGGCAAAGGGAGTCAAAAGGTATCTTTTTCAAGTGTGGACGCATTGAACCCCGCCCGATTTTTCCTTTTATCAAGCCCTGCTCATCATACTTATCCGACTGTTTTGATGACCCAAGCGAATGCGACGCCGGCACATTTAGGGGCAGTAGAAACGGCAAATCAAAGAACCATTTATAAATACATTCACCCCGACGGCACATTAAGTTGTCAATTGGTCATGGGCTTTACGGTCTTGCATAACGGCAGTGTTTGGAACACTATGCCACCGCACACGCATGATCGCCGCATGGAGGTGTATTGCTATTTTGATGTTCAAGACAATCAAGGCGTTTTACATCTGATGGGCGAACCGACAGAAACACGCCATTTATGGGTAAAAAACCACCAAGCTATTATTTCGCCGCCGTGGTCCATTCACGCTGGTTGTGGAACGGCAAATTACTCTTTTATATGGGGTATGGCGGGCGAAAATCAAGCTTTTGCAGACATGGATTTTGTGGCTGTTAATGAACTTCTTTAAAATTTCGGTATCAATGAAAACAAGGATATTTTGCCTTTCCTTATGTCTTTTAGGTTGCTTCTCAATAATAAATGCACAAAGTCTCGTCGTCGCAGCGGATGGTTCAGGGCAATTCAAAAGTATCCAAGAAGCCATTAATAGCCTGCCTGATTCGTCAAGCAAGCAGCGCATTATTTTTATTAAAAAAGGCATTTATCGAGAAAAAATTTTCATTGAAAAACATAATATTGTTTTAAAAGGAGAGAAAAATACATCATTCGGCAAGTCTTGGG
>JANPGW010000006.1:0-22113 GCA_031424115.1 Saprospiraceae bacterium
CTACCGCATTAATATTAACAACCTAACATCTATGAATTTTCATATATAATCTTTGTAAAGAATTGATTTGCAATTATTTATAAAATTTACCACATCAATTTATACGCCTAAATGTTCAAAAATTTGATATATTGATTAATATTTAAATCTATAAAATACCAAAATACTTACACTGTTTGTTAATGGGATTCAATAAAAAAAACTTCCGATGCAATTTGAATTAACACCGGAAGTTTATCGGATCGTTACAAACAGTTTTTACCAACCGCAGCCACAATACCAGCCACAACCACGGACTTTTTTGCTGCCTTTTTTGCTGCCTTTTTTACTGCCTTTTTTACTGCCTTTTTTACCACCGCCACCGCGGATCATAAACATTTCAGATGCAACCAATTGGTTCATGTTGCTTTCATTAAGGTCAGCCAAACGAATTTGTGCGTTTTTCATAGTACTTCTGTTTTTAAATAATTAGAAAATTTGGTTAAATAAATTGTTTGAATATAACAAAGCTTTGTTTTCAAAAATTGGGAAATACTTTGCCATCAGCTTTGAGCTTTCAGAAATCAGCTTTCCTCAGGTCAAATACGTCAGATTTGCTTTTGATGTTTGAAAACTCTTTGTGAAAACTATAAGCTAAGTGCTTACGTCAATATGAATGAATAGTAACTATTTACCAGAATAAATGAGAAATTCAAGAAAGACATCAGAAATGATAGGACTTAAATTCTCACAGCATGTTTGATTCGAGTTAACTTTTATTATGCAACAAAGATAAGTATGTCAATTTTAAAAAGCAAGTGCATTAACAAATTTTTATTTCAATAATTATAAATAATCAGATTTATATTTTTAAAAATACATTGTTATGCAATTTATATTTTTTAAATTGACATTTGATTTTTTAGACCTTATTACACAACCCCGTTTCAAGGTGTTAGATGTTGCACAACCACTTACTAAAATTAGTAACAGTTATTTTTGGATTAACAGTTTTTGAGCAGTTATTTTACCTTCTGTATATCTCAATCGAAGCATATAATAACCGCTTTTTAACTGTTCTGTTGAAATTGCTGCTTCATTCATGCCTTTTGAAGCACCCCATTGTTGGCTGAAAACAGATTGACCCATCATGTTGACAATATCAATTTGGGTAGTGGTTTCAGCATCAGATGTAAAGCGAACAAAAATTTGTTCAGATGCCGGATTGGGATAAACAGTGAGTGAAGATACCAATTCAAGGTCTCTGGATACCCCCCCCTCAGTATTGGACTTTTTCAAACCCATCATATCAGCTTCGTTGTTGTTGATGAGTCCTTGTATAGCCCTCAAAGGGAATGTTCCGCCGCCGGACAAAGCCACCCAAGGCTCGAAAGACGGACTATCACCGCTCAAAAAGCCGCTGGCAAAAACGGTTAATGTTTTGCCTTTCCAAAATGATAAATCGCCGGTGGTGTAGCGTGCCACCACTGCTAAGTTGTTGTTGCTTGGTGTCACCGCTAAGTTGTAGCTGGCAGCCGGGACATTCACGTAGCCGTTTGAGAAATTACCGTAACCAATATTATCAAAAATAACACTATTACCGGCTAATATATCCACTTCAGGAGCATCGGGCGAACCATGAAAGAAAGCCATACCGACATTATTGGCATTGTTAGCCGTTTCGAGACCTTTATCAAAAATAGCCAAATTGAACGGTTTTGATGCATTCCCAACGATGCCATTGGCTATGACAATATACGTTTTACCGCTATCTAATTTGACTTTGAAATTCACCAAAGTATCATTAACGGAGGAGCTACTACCAAGACCGATACCCAAATTAATATCCACGCCTGCCGGAACATCAATGAATGGGGTAGCGGTGCGGAAAGCAAAATTGTCCAATAATTTAGCACCATTGGCATAAACATCAACTGTTGGCGTCGGTGAGTTATGAATGACTTGTACACGAGCTGTTTTGGTTGCCTGAGGTGTTCCAGTAGTCACCGCTTTGAGGGGAAAAGTACCACCGTTTGAGAGGGCTACCCAAGGTTCGAAAGGTGCATTTCCGCCACCTAAAAAACCACTGGCAAACACAACCGCTGTTTTACTCGCCCAAAAAGACAAATTTGCTTCGTAGGTGGCAACCACCGTCGCGTTTTGCCCGGCAGGTGTGACGCTTAATTGATACGTGGCATTAGCCGGTACGTTTGCATAAGGCATGTTGCCTCTGGCAAAAGAGCCGTAAGCGACATTGCCGAAAACGACATTGCCCCCGGCAAGTATGTCCACATTGGGCGCATCGGGCGAGCCGTGGAAAAATGCGATGCCCACGTTGGTGGCGGCGTCTGCATTTTCTTCGCCCATATCCGTAACTGCCAGAGTGAATGGTTTTTGGGCATTGCCCACCACACCATTAGCTACTACCACATACTTTTTATTGGCTTGGAGCACCACGGGGAAATTGACCAATGTGTCATTGACAGAAGTACTTGTTCCCAAAGCAACCCCCACATTAATGGTGACGCCGGCCGGAACATCAATGAAAGGGGTAGCCGTTCGGAAGGCAAAATCATCCAACAATTTAGCACCATTGGCATAGACATCAACGGTCGGCGTTGGAGAATTGTGAATGACTTGAAGTCTGGCGGTTTGTGAGGACGCTGAAGTAGCGACAAAAAGGGTAGAGACTACCATAAGTAGCCGAAAGGTTCGATTACAATTCATAATTGATTTGTTTTGTACGTTAAAAATAGGTTTGATACTTAGAATCAGATTCTGCCTATTTTAACATACATCCTTTCGAAATGTTTTTGTGAAAAATGGAAACGACCAATTTTTTGATGGTTTTTGGCTTACATTCAAAATTTTATTATGAATGTATTGACTATTTATACCGTGTATGGGTTATTGAAAAAATAATAATTGAAATTAAGATGAATCAAAAAGCCATTTTTAGAGTAGTCAGAAAACGTTAATCTCAACTTAAAACCAATGAAAAGTCATAGAAATGTCAAAAAATCATTACATGAGTGATTTTGAGAAAAAAAATTAAAATATTTTCTTCGGACATTGAAATTTTTTCAAAAAAAGACGCCACTGAAACGCCTGAAACGATATTGTAGTGTCGTTGAGCGAATCAGTGGCGTAGTTGAATCTCTGGTTTTTAAGTCTATAAAAAATAAGGTCTATGTAAATAATTTGTTTAATTGATGGTTTTATTTCTTAGCCGGAGGTAGAAGGACTTTATCAATCACATGCACCATTCCGTTGGAAGCTCTGATTGAGGCAACAATATTGGCGCCGTTTATAGTAACTTTACCATCTTTTACGGCGATTGTGGCATTATCACCATTGACCATACCGAGCGATTGCCCATCCTTGAAACTACTGGCTTCCAATGCGGATAGGGTAACGTGATACTGCAGAATATTCTGCAAATCAGCTTTTTTATCCGGTTTCAAAAGTCCTTCAACCGTACCTTTAGGGAGTTGATCAAATGCAGCATTGGTGGGCGCAAAAACGGTGAAAGGCCCCGCGTTTGAAAGGGCATCAACTAATTCACCCGCTTTGACGGCTGCCACGAGCGTCGTGTGATCCGGTGAACCGGCAGCTACTTTGACCACGTCTTTTTGTGACACATCATCACTAACACCAGATTGTCCACTTTTGGTCGCTTCTGCGACATCTGCGGCAGCAGTACGGGATGATTTTTCGGCAGTATTTTGACAACTTGATAATAGGCTTAAAATAAGAACAAGAGGGAGAAATAACTTTTTCATCGAACTATAGTTTTTAATTAAAATGAAAGGAATAATATTTTATTACCCTCAAATTTCCCATGAAAACCATTTTCTTTTGATGATAAAAATCAATGCCGTTAATGATTTCGGACATTAAGGTCTTTTATTCTTTTAAATAAGCTTATACTGAGGGGGGGGCTTTTGGGCTTTCTTACAATAAAAAATGGAGTATAGAAAGGGCATCGCCCTGTCGGCCGACAAGGCGATGCCCTTAATGTATATTCTTAAAAGTATTATAAGAAAGATTATTGAGGTAGCACGTGAACATTGCCCCAAACTTCTAATTTTACCGGTTTGGTAAGATAATATTGTTGGCTTTGAAATAGTTTTTTTAAAGCATCCACTCGACCAACGGACTCAGCCCACACTTGCTGGGTATCTTTATTATTCGGATTGAGTAAAATGTCGCGGCGGATGTCCATAAATTTAGCAAGCCAAATATCTTCTTGGATGCCCCCCGCAGGTGTTCCATTAACCGCTTTTGATGTTTTGGTTATCATAGCTTTTAGCCCGTCTAGGTCATCGCCGTTACCGTGTTGAATACAAGCGTCGTAGAGATTTAGGAGGCTTAAAGGGTATTTTAACCCTAAATTTTGGGCGTAGTTGACTGCGGGCAGATAGTAAAAATCATCCACCACTTTATCTTGGGTTAATCTGAAAAGAGGGTCTTTCGAAGCTTGAACCCAAGCCTCCGGGAGTCCTTCCAAACCTGTAACGGAGGCACTTTCAGTATTGCATAATACTTTCAAGCGGGGAATGAAACGATTTAAGGCATTATTAGCAGATTGCATTGAATAACGATTGATAACTTCAAGCATATCACAGGTGGCAGAAGTAAATCCCGCCCTGCCGGCTGTGTAACCTCTTCCGTCTTTTAGATTTTCAATATACTCATAATGCAAAACAGGGTCATCATTTTCAAAAATGCTGATAACCTGATCGGCAATTTTTCTTTGGTCGGCAGTGAAAGGCAAAGGAGAAGTTTGAACGGTTTTTTCTTTGCTGCAAAAAGCATTGAGGAGGGACAAAAGGATAAAGGCAATAAAGCCTAAAGTGTTATTCATTGTCAAATAATTAATTTCTATAGTGTTAGGCAATAGCTTTGTTTCAATATGTGGGTATCAAGACAAAGAGTCTCTTTGCGTAATTTTACATATTGGCACAAAGCTAAAGCCTTTTACATCATAAAGAAAGAGGCATGTATGTTAAAGTATAAAAAAACTTCCCTTAACAGTCCACACAACACACCTCCGGCACTGATGACAGCGTTGAAGTGCGTAAAATTCGGTAGTATCCTAAATCATCTGATAACGGTTTACCAATCAATTCTTCAGGCGTTTGACCGGCTTGAGTTTCTGTTTCTTGAAAATTGAAAGCCAGTCTCCGCAACATTTGTATAGCTTGCCCGGGTGCTGTAGAAGGAAGGGCATCAGCCCCTCGGATATTGTTAAGCATCCCAAAATTGCCGTGATCATGTTCAGTTATCAAAAAATGGTCAGCGGTTGGCATCATTTCTACACACAAGACGCTTAAATGACTATCTACCGGCAGTCCTTGCTTTTTTAAGAAGGCAGTGACATCTGCATTGCTCCATTCAGCTACGGCGCGTTTGGGGGCATCACTGTTTTCAGAAGTGAAGATAACAGCCCCGGCATCATCAATAATGCGTTCGGGTGCCGGTAACATGAGGCGGTCGTTGAGCAAGATATTGCGGTTGTCTTTGTTGTCTGCCATGCGGACTTGTGCATACAGTAAAGCCCATAATTGTGTGCGTACCGGACGGCTTGTCACGCTCCGTCCATCAAATACCGCCTCAGCATGAGTGGCAGATACCCGAAGCCTTTTTTCGTTTCTATCGGGATTGCCATACAGTTGAGGTGTAGGGTGCTGTACACCCTGACAATCCAAGGCGCGCCCGAATCGCCCTTGTGCCGTACTCCAACCTTCGCGATGTCCTACTCTAAATTCATACGTAAAAAAACCGAACAATTCGGGCGATTCAGGGTGCAAACCGGGTGGCAGTGGCACTAAAAAATGCCTTTTACTGTGGGTTGCGGGGACTAATTGTTGCATCGCATTCAATCCGCTTCGGTTATCAGTATGACCCAGGCTGATGATACGCACCGGCTCAGGTTCTATGGACAATGAGGGCGGCGGCGTGCGGGGTATCATCCAATCTGTTGTCCATTCTGCTAACAGCGGGTCGGGAGCATAAGCGGTTATACGGGCAAAATACGCATCGCGAGGATTATGCACCGGCTCATCAAATTCTACCCAAAGATACCGTTGTCGGGCTTCCGTATTGGCATAATCTGCATCGCGCACGTAACGGCTAAGGGCTATTCCTGCGCTCACAATTTTCGGCATTTGTGCGGGTGGCGTGGTGATGGGCAGATGGAGCGCGAGCAACAGCGGTTCATCAATGCCCAATGCCGGATTTTCTTTTTTGAAATTAGGCTGTATCCTGTATTCCACCATGATTTCGTCGGGATGTTGGGCAGGGTCAGCCGATTTGGGTTCAATAGCATCTATAAAGCACATGAAAGTCTGAGTGCGGTCGGATTCCACTAAGGCTTGAATATTGATTGTTTTTTTCAATTCTATGTCACCTACTAACACTTCGGGTTCCCAGTCATCAGCCAAACTGAATTTCTTTTTCCGATAAATATCTATACTCGTTGGCTCAATACCGTCCCACGACCAATCGCGGTCAATGAGCAAAGTAATGGGTACTAACCAATGATTCACCATATCGTCCTGAGTGGCAAAAGTAAGGCTGGTGTTATCGGGTGATAAGGTGTGACGGATGGCTCTGGCTGCGCCAAATTGCCAACGTTGTCCGGTTTTACCCATTAATGACAAGCCTTTGGCTTGCACATCAATGGCTTTTGCCAATCGGTCAATCAATTCCGGTTGTTGATCAGGAGAGGATTTGCCACCGACAAAGATTTCTTTCCAATTAGTAGCAATTTTTTTCTCTTCGGGTCGGCGCAAAAATATACCTCTTATCATGGTTTGGACACCGGTAGCTTTGAAAAAATCAATTTCATTGGTTGGCGCTTTACGAGTCACGAATCGAGTAGTCATCCCACGAAGGGCTTGGTTGTTAGCATAATAATCGTTTTTCTCCGAACATTTAGCTCTGATAGTGATTTGTATGTCGCGATTGGATGGAAGAACTAAATTAGGTAAATCATCAATTAGGTCGTTATTATCAGATAGTCCAAGAAGTAAAAGATTTTTTGCACCGTTGAAATGAATTACCGAACGGTCTAAATAAGTCAATGGGATGGAAAGAGTTCCATCAAAATCAGCCGGAAAAGCCCGAGTGGTAGTATAAAATACAGCGTAATTGTCTTGGGCGTGATGCTTGGGAAGCGTTGTATCCATATCCAAGGCTTTAACTGCTACTTCTATCTCCAAACGGTCAACGTCTGGATCCGCAATGCCGATGTCTCTCTTGCCCAAAGCATTATCAAAATCGGCTTTTAATAAATCTAAGGCATTAGGATAAGCACCCGTGAATAAAACACTGGGGTAGCCCAATAGCGGTCTTTGCACCGTTAGCTGATTGTCCGTGAAATACACATCATCGCGTTCCGGTAAGGCATTTTGAATTCTGACAGTTTGCGGTATGGCGTGACGCCTGAAAAGCCAAGAAGCAACGGGAGACTCAGCATCATAAATGGCTTTTTCCGTACTGGAAGGCCCACCTCCGGTTATGTCCGCAAAGCGCACCCTGAATTCATAATTGCCCCCATACAACAACGGTACATTTTCCAATCCTAAAGGGGCATACAATGTGTTTTTAGTAGCCTTCAGCTCTTTTACGCCTTTGGTTTGTTCATTTTGTTCTTTTCGGTACAAATCAATCGCGTCTTCATCTTGCAAAACGAGACTTTTACCCGTCCAATAAGAGAAATAAGCCGGTAGCCAAAAATGCTTTTTTTTGTCACCATCCGGAATGGAAGGATAAACTTCAATATTCAGTTCGCCGCCCTCACCGATGGCTCCGACTGAAGTAGCCCCTAACATCAACTCTGCTTTGTTTTGCACCCGACAAAGGGAAGTCCATGCATTGGGGTTCTCGGGATCTCCACTTTTTGCACGGGCATCTATTCTGTAACCCATAACACCCATGGGTGCATCCACACGGCGTGTGCTACCCGGCTTGGCGGGGTCTTCCTCCAATTGCCGGTTCATCCAAATAAGCAATTGTTCATCATCCCAAGCAAGGCGGATACCGGCATCGTTGGTGACTGGAAAATCAGGGTCGCTTTTTTCTTTGAGCAAATGATCGCTAACGGGTTGGTGTGCATGTACGATTTTGGCAAATCCATCGTCATATAGGCTTGCTTCCAACAAAAGTTCATCATAAGCAGAAGGTAATTCCGGATTGTCCGGCGGTAAATCCACGGCATTGTGGCGTACAGGGAACAAGACGGCCGCAAATAAACTTCTATCTACCCCTGCCGCTACTTTAGGTAATCGTGCCGCATAGCGTTTTACCAAAGTTTTATCTGCCAAATCAAAATCTGAACCGGGTGCGATATCCACGTAAATCCAACCCCCATTTTCAAGTGTTCCGGCTGGTATGTCCATAAACGCCTCGTGGATAAAGCCGCATTTTTTGGCAATAGCCGGTTGCCGCAAACAAAAGGCAAAAACTTGACCCCAACTAACGGTATCATCATCAGGTACAAATGCCGGATCCGGTTTTTCTTCTTTGGTGATTGCGCAGGCATAACTGTCATCAATAGCCGCATGTTTGGTGCGGGGTTTGGTGAAATTAAACGCTTCGCGGTAGCTTTCCGGTAGATATTTTCGAGCGAAATGCTGCTTTTCAGGTATTTCTGCCGTTTTAGCGTTGCTGATGTCAAATCGTAACGCCAGCGTTTCGAATATGTCGCGCGCTTCTGCTCCCAAAGCTTTTGACGGCAAATTAGTACTGATAGCGGTAAGCTGCATATCGAGTCGAGGATATTCTTCCAAAGAAGGAAACATATTTGCTTGTAAAGTCAGAGTAGAGTCTGCCCAAGCCGGAGAAGGAGCCAAATCCACATCCGCTATTAAAGGATTGATATTGCGTGGAATTATCAAGACATTAAAGAATAGGCGATTGCCTTCTATCCGCTGTGGGAGTGTGAGTATGCTGATTTTTGCTTCCATGTGGTTTATGCGATTTGACGATTTTCTTGGAAACTTTTGGAAAAACTGATGTTAATAACGAGGAAAATACTGATATCAAGGCTAAAAGTTACCTGCGCTATGCAATCCGTGCGGTTAGTAACTAAGTCCCGAGAGATTTTTCCGGAGGCTTCTATCTGAATCTGTATGGTCACTAGACCTCCGATTAGTTCTGCTCTACCTCTGAAGAGTATAAAAGCGCCCACTACAATGAGCCGTTTGTCAATGGAGATTTCTACTCCGGCGGCAAAATAGACGCTGACATTCCCAATGACCGGTAATCCCACCACAAGTTCAACTCCAAAACCGAGTTTCATATACAGATTGGGTCCTCGCACAGTATCTGCTCCGATACGTAAGGCACACGTACCGACCGCATAAACCGTTGCGGCGGCTACCGAAAGACACATGACGCTGAGTTTTGCGCCAAACTCGACGTAGCCACCCGCACTCGGTACGGGTACCCCTTCGCCCGATGGCAGTGGCATCCCAACGTTGAAATAACAGCCGAGTTTGAGGTAACACTCCAAACGCAAAGGCGCTACCGGGCTATCGGCGGCGGGCGGCGGAAAGCGAAGAACCGGAATTTCTTTATCTGCTTGAAATTTGTATTCCCAATTGTTGGGACTATTACTCATGGCGACTTTCAATCCCTTTGTCAATGCACCTGCATAATCACCTCCGTTGAGTAGTAACAGGATTTGGAGAATCTCATAAACGGGTTGTAATGGCTCACCAAATTCCAGTTCAGGTCCCGTGAAAGCCGGTGTTTTCCCCTTTTCGGTGTCAAATTTCCCCCTAATCAGGAAGAGTCGCTTCATATCGAGCAAGTCAATGACCATAGTGATGTCATTGAGTTTGTTCGTCCATTTTCTGGCGGCACTATCCAAATCGTAATTCAGAATACCATCGCCGGTTTTATTGCCTTTGATGTCTTTTTTAGCGTATTCTACATAAATCTTGACATCTTTTTCATTGATAAAATAAACGGGACCTTCGGGCAGTACTTGCTCCAAAAGTTTGTCCGGCTCAATTTTATTCAGCAATTTATACCCCCCCTCAGTAATATTGAGGTTAAAATTGTTAAGGTCAAGTCGGGGTATATTATCCAATTTTGGAAAAATTCCTTTGCTATCTAACAATCTGTATGCATCAGCGAGGTCAGGCTTTGAACTTTGTAAAGCTTTTTTCCCTTTTTCAAACCACGGATTGCGGAAAAGTACTTTTTGCGTATCCGTATTTTGTAAAAAAGCAAATTGCGTGGTTCTATTTTCTAAATTAAGAGTAAAAAGATCAGCCGGATTTGCCAATTCAAGGGGATTATTCTGGGGTTGACCCAATACACCCCGTCTGATGAGCGGTACTACATTGTTACTAATAGGTAATACTTCTTTGGTTGCTTTTTGGTGCTGTACCACACTCCAACTACCGTCTTTAGGTAAGATAGGCATACCTTTAGCAACGGTTACAAACACTAATTGATTGGCAATATCACGGCTCGGCTGTACTTCTACACGGCTCATGCGCATGGTTTGGTCACTGCCACCGATATTAATAAGACAATCTACTGCTCCCCCCAGTCCATTTTGTAAAAGTAATAATTCGCGAAAATGCTCGGGTGAGATAACGATGCCTTGCGGCGATATTTGTAAATAACCCAACATGCGGAGAGAAGGTACCCGACCGTTGACTGCGCCAGATACTACGTCTTCCATCTGCACATCGGCGTCAAAATAAACCGGCACTAATTCAATATTCAGCATTTTGCCCGCACCCACGCCTTTCATCAAACCGTCATTCGGGTCAACATAAAAGCCCTGTGTTTTATTCCACGGAGTGGTATAAGGGGTGATTTCGCTGGTTTCAACTATATTGCGCACATCAAACACGCCCCCGACGATGCCCGGATGGAACGTGTAAGCGGCAACATCTACTTCTTCGCCATTGATATCCACTATGCGGTTTTTGAAATTATACACCCCATCGCTCTCTGCGCGCCAACCACTATCAATCCTGTACACCAATCCGGCACTGTTTCGGAACATTGTGATAGTTCGCACGACATGAATGCACCAAGGATAGATAATACTTCGCACCTGTACGACTTCATGTGCCGTCCGCCCGCGCCACACATCAAACTTGGCTTGCGAGGTCTGTCCAATCTCGGCTTCCGGATTGAGCCAATGGCTGAAAATGTTGGCACCATATCCACTGAAATCATAGCGTTCGACGGGCACTCCGCGTTGGCGCAACTGACCGCCATTGCCACCAGCCCCGAATTCTGTATTAAAAATATCAGATACAGTTTTAGAAAGAATACTCCTATCCAAAGGGTCTCCTTGAGGGCCCTTCAAATTGAATAATTGTTCAGTGACGCCCTCAAAATTGCGGTTTCCCTGTGGGTGCGTATAGCCGATGGTACTGATTTGAAGGGCAGTTTTTGCCCCACCTTCAAATTGGTGTTGTAGAACTTCAATTGTTGCACCGGGTGGTTGCCCGATATTCATCCCTTTTTGGTCGTATCGAGTTATGCCCAACATACCGAACGGAAGAGTAAAGAAACTCCATGCTTTGAAATTGTTATCCGTACGATATTTTTCATCAATATAAAAAGCGAGCGGTAGGGGGGCAATCGGAACTGTCTCCCTACCAGTATTCCCGATGAGGGTGGGTGGCCCATCGTCCTGAAAGGTCAAGATGCCCGCCGGAGGGTCATTATTGACGTTAAAAGGCGGCGTTGTGTTGATAACCGGTTCCCAACTGATTTGCGGCACTGTGAACAAACGCACAAAACGCCCGCTTGCCACTACGTCCATGCCATCGGCAGACAAGGGGTTTTGGTCTGTTCGCACCTCAAATGACCGCTCGAAAAAGAAGGCTTCGTCAATAAACCCCAAATCAACTCCCATCCAATCAGCGGCTGTACTAACATCTAACAGGCTAAAAAAATGACGGTGTTGAAAGCGGTCATTGACATTCAGATGTAATTTATAGCTATCACCCCGCGTTTCTACATCGCGCCCAATGCGTTTTTTGATGCGCGCAGAAGTTTTTTTTACGCGCGCATCAAAGGTTTGGTTTTCCCTCTCATCGGCTAAATTCAGATTAAGCAAGGGATTCAAGTGTACCGCCAAGTTGTTCGCGGCTCTTTCTAAATCGCCAAATATAAAATTGACAGATGGAACATCACCGCCTTTCCAACGGAGGGAGCCGACCAAAAGCCTTTGCCATTCGCCAATGACAAACATACCATCATTACCGGCTTGCCGTTGACTCATCCATTGGAAAATTCCGGCATTAGCAGCGTACGGGTCGGGTAACGTCGGCAAATAGCCCAAAAGCCCAAAGGCATAACTCAGGCTGGCATCGGTAAATGTTTCTGCTCCCGGCATTAATTGTCCGGATAGCAAAAAAGCATTGAGGGGAGAAACAGTCATCAAAGCATTGTTAAGAGCAATGGCTTGACTTGGGAAAGAAGGCGCGCCCGCCATTTGAGCGGCATTTGCGGCATTATCCCGCAATATATTTTCATCATAAACGACGATATAATCTTGTAACTCAGCAAAAGATCTCAGCATCAGAGATTTCTTTGCTTTTAATACAAACGGCTGACCTTCGGCAGTGACGGGTCTATCGAGATTGCCCTCGCAGTCTGTAAGAGCGGCTATTGTTTCCTGACCGGCAGCATCACTTTGGTAAATGAAAGGAAATTCTGCCTGATAAAACAGACTCAAATCATTCCAACGTGACTCTGATCCTTGCCAAAGCCGCAAGCGTTGGGTAGCATTTTCAGTTGTGGTTTTCGGAGATATGAGGTGAAGAACATTGGGTGTGGCAGCAAGGAAACACTCATCGAGTCGTAATAAAGCATTTGATGCTCTGTTGGCATCGAGTAATCCGGAGCAGGTAGTGGATAAACCTTTTTTTGTTTTAACGAATAACATACCGGCGCCTTCTGCTTGGAGGGGTACGCCAAGTCTTGTCATGGGCAGTACCCATGCACCATCAAATAATTGCGTGGTGCCACTTAAACCCAGCACTGGCGACTGCCGTTGACTCACGACAAAATCTTCAGAATCCAAAGCCATTGGGATGGAGGCTGCGCTGAAAAAAGCCCCGTTACCGGCTTGTTGCCCTGTCCATGTGAGCGTTTTTTGATTACCATAAAGATTCAATGTCGCTGGCTCCGACACGAGTTCCAACGATGAAGATGTTTGGTTGAACTTAATTGTAATGGCTTCGGGTAAGTGGGTGTGTGCATTTGAAGCATCTTCTCCAAAGTTACCTTCGCCGTTTTGTTCAATTGTCGGGGCTAATTTTAGAGTTATGGAAGCTTTGACGTTGACATCATGTACCATTAATATTTCACCCTGAGCTCTCTGAGGGTCATCGGAACTAAAGCCGGGGAAGTTCACAGTCGCTGAGGCAACGCGAAGCCCACAGTACATTTGTTCATTGGCATCGGCTATCAATAATTTTGCTTGCACCCAAACCGTGCCTTCTCCCATCTCCATCCTACTGACAACGCGAAAGGGCAGATTTACCCGTTGAAATGTGATAACAAGCGGTGTATCATATCCTAAAATGATACTTGGTTTGATTGCCCCCCGAAAATGCAACTCCCTTACTATGGTAGGGACTCTGTAAATATCCAACCAAAAACGCCGACCATCGCGGTTAACGACGGGACCGAGGCTCTCAACCAACTCTGCCGAGACTGCCCAATCGGGGATGCTACTCCTAAACCAACTGACGCGGTTGGGCATCTCGCGCAAGAAAACCCGGAACTTCTTTGGACGGAGTGCCATGTCCTGCTCTACTTTGCGCAAACGAACATGCAACATTTCGCGCTCTTCGGCTTTTAGATATTGGGTTGTGAAATATTGTATGCGCTCAAACTCAAACGCATCACGGACGGAAGAAGGGTCTTGACCTTGTAACATTGAGAGCGCACAGCTATCTAAAAGCGCATCAAGGAGTGCGGCATTATTATTGGCATTGCCCAAAAAATCAGCAATGAGCTTGGCAAATGCGGCTAATAGGGGGTGTTCTTCCATTTGGTTAGAGGTTTAAATTTTGAAATTTTGGAAATAACAAATTATATACTACTGTATATTGCTCATAAACGATTTTTCATCATACAAATGTAAATGCCTGTAAAATAAAAAGCAATTATATTATTGATATTGCAAAACAACATTCTAAATAATTGATAAATTAAAAACATTAAATTGCATTATATTGAAGTGGAAAAATATATTAAAAATTTTAAAGTCCGTAAAACTTCCCGTTTATCAAAATTATTATCACAAATTTGGAACATATTAAGGATAGTTTAGTGGTAAGGAATGGACATTGTTATTGAACCTTATCCACTTGTTTAAAATTTACAATTTCATATATTGAAGGATGCATCTTAGCTTTATCAATCCAGCTTTTCAATCTGCCTTTAAGATTGTTAGCATAATGAGTTACCGAAATTGTTAGTATTGAACAGGATGATAAAGTAAGGCTGAGAAATGACTGACAGTTTATAATTAATCTGTCGTAGTAAAATGTTTTATTTCATTTGGGTAACAATTTTACAGGGATTAATCCAACTTACGATACTTAAAGTACTGATTACCATCTTTTACTGTTAAAAAGACAGTTGTGAGTGCTGAAATTTGTTCTGAAAAGCTTTGGCAATTGCTATTTAATGTCAAAGTCCCTATAACAGAGATTTCATAAGAGCCTTGACAGACTAATTTTTGTTTCAAATAGCGACTATATCCACGTTTTTGTGTAAAATTTAGCTTTTCATCATCTATGGCATTTTTCCATTGTATTGATGTTTTATTCTCAGTTATTGTATTCACTTTGCAACCACACGTATCTATTTCAATAACTGCGTTCACTAATCCCACTTCACTAAGTTGCCAAGAACCGACAATACCTATTTTCATATCTGACACCGTTTGTTCCTGAATGGCTATCATCTTTTCTTTTGTACAGTTTGTTAATCCAATTACCATCATTGTAAGAGATAAAATCAAAAGATTCAAATTACTTTTCATGATACAGAGTTTTTAATTTTTTTCAAATAATTATTCATTACCAGCCATAACTGATAGGACAAAAGTGGTGGTCTTGATAAAAAAAGGATTGGATAAATCGGACACAAATTGGAATAATCACGCATTTAAGAAAAATAATTCATCATTCCACTGGATTTGCTTCGCGCCATACCTGCGGTGTTACGCCAAACGCTTGTTTAAACACCCGACTGAAATAAGCAGGGTCATTAAAACCACTGTCATAAGAAATTGCTGCAATACTGTAGCCTGAATTTTGGAGCATTGCTTTAGATTTTATCAAACGAACGGAGCGTATAAAACTATTGGTTGTTAAACCTGTCAAAGCAGACAGTTTGCGGTTGACTTGTGAGGGACTCAATGCCAAAATACGTCCAAGTTTTTCGACATCTAAATCATAATCAGCCAAATGGTATTCAACGGTTGTCTTTACTTTTAGGACAAAAGCGTTATCTAAACTGTTAATAAAAGGATTATCTCTTTCCGAAGGTACCATCTTTGTGCCATTGTTCACCCCCTCAGTAGATTTCAGGAATTCAACAGAGGCTATCGTTGAAAGATAATACTGTTGCAGTTTCCTCCGCAGTTCAAGTAGTTTTTTTATACGCAACAACAACTCTTCTTTATTAAATGGTTTCATCATATAAGCGTCTGCGCCGCGTTCCAAACCGTTCAATTTGCTGTCTATATCGGCTTTGGCAGTCAGCATAATGATAGGAATATGACTTGTTCGGACATCCGTTTTCAACGTTTTGCACACATCAAAACCATTTTTAAAAGGCATCATAACATCGAGAATGATGAGGTCGGGCGTGGTATCAAAAGCCATGTCTTCACATTCTTGTCCATCTTTGGCAATAGCCAACTGATAATCGGTTGTGAAACACGAAGCGATATAGGCGCGCACATCCATGTTGTCATCGGCAATCAAAACAATCGGTATTTCTGAAACCTGATTGGGTTTTTTAATAGATGATACAGTTTCATCAAGCGAAACAAGGTATTCCTCATTCTTTTGCACTGTCAGGACATTGCTTTCTTGGATTGATTTAATTTCTGATTCGTGTCGTATCGGCAATACCACTTCAAATTCAGTGCCTTTACCCAGCGCACTTTTAACAGAAATCGTTCCTTTCAATAGTTTAACCAATTCATACGTCAATGCCAAACCAATGCCTGTTCCTTCGTGCGTATGCGCCTCGTCCACGCGATAAAAACGGTCAAAAATGAAAGGCAAGTCTGTTTCTGAAATACCTATCCCTGTATCTTTTATTTTAACAACAAGCGCATTGTTTTTCGTACCAAGTGACACGTTTATAAAGCCACCTTTCGGCGTAAATTTGACCGCATTCGACAACAGATTGGAGACGATTTGCTGCAAACGCATTTCTTCATAATCCATTATCAAATACTCTAAATCAGTCAGAAAGAGAATCCGCACGTCTTTTTTCTCTCCCAAGGAATGGAAGCTTTCCGTTATGTAGCGCAGAAAATTCACAATATCGCCTTGTTGATAATGAAGTGTCAATTTCGCACCTTCCAATTTGCTCAAATCCAGCATTTGATTGACTAAATGGAGCAAATTTTGTCCATTGCGAACAATCATTTTCAAACCATCTGCCAAATATTCTTTCGGTTTACTCATTATCTGATGTGCCATACCGAGAATAACCGTCAACGGCGTGCGAAACTCGTGCGTGATGTTAGTGTAAAGTCGCGTTTTAACCGCATCCAACTCTTGCAAACGTAAAGCACCGAGTGACGCCATCTTCTCTTTTTCAATGAGTTGGGTTTGAGTGGCTTTGAGGATTCTAATGGCATCTTCAGCTCTCTTTTTTTCGGTTTGTATCTGAATTAAATCGAGTTTCGCTTTCTCTGCTTGTATTTCTGTTTTTTGTAAATCAAGGAAACGCGTATATGCTTGTTCAAAGACATTGGCGAATCTCTGTAAAATAGCTGCTTTTTCCTCTGAAAGTGGTGTCGGTGCCCAAACGATAGTCCCATGTTTAGTAAAAGCCAACGAGTATGTAAGATTAACTGTCTCAATCATTTGTTTTTGTATCTTAGCAGGAATATTTTTATAGGGTGTTTTCGTAAACAAGTATTCGTCATGCAATCGTTTTTCTTCATCTGTAAATTTATAAACGAGGAATTTCACACCATTTCGCCATGCAGATAATATCGCTTTTTGGTAAGGAGCATCGAAATAGCCAATTTGATAACTTTCGGGATATTTTCCGTAATTAAATCCTGCGTTCCAGATTTCCATATCACCTGTTTCACTATCTAAAATCATAATTGAAGCAAGTCCAGATTTAAAACCCAATTTTTGCAACTCATTATACCAGGTAACAGCCACATCCATAATTTCATCACTTTTCTGCATTGCCAGAGCTTTACTACGAACCTTTTCTAAAGTGCCTTCTATTTCCAAATCTCGATTTTTAGATTCAAGTTGAGTTTGCACTATTTTGAGTTCGGTTATTGATTGATTGAGTTCGGCAGTTCGCTCTGTGACTTGTTTTTCAAGGGTTTCGTTTTGATTGGAAAGGATTTGTTGCTTTTCTACAGAAAGTATTTCAACTTCTTTTAGTTTATGTGCTAAAGATCGAGTGGTTTTTGCATAGTCAGCAGCTAACATTAGAGAATAAAAAATAGGCACACTTACTATAGCAAGATTGACAGATAAATCGGCTGCAAGTTGAAACATTGGCAATATGCCAAAAATAATCGAATAGTATAGACCCATAAAAAGCAAATAAGAAACCCAGCCCCCAATAATATACCGTACACTATATCTTTTTTCATCAATCGCTTTTAATGACACCCTGATTGACTCAAATGCTAGAATCCCACTCATAATAAGGGCTGAATAAAATATTGCAAAATCAGAAGAGTAAAGGCTAAAAGGATACCCCAATATAATGAAAATGAGCATCAACCAAAACCAACGCGTTTTAGGTATTTCGAGAAAACTATAAATGGTTAAGAGTGAAAATGCGCCTGATAATACAATTAAGAGAATATTCAAATTTGTATAATGGAATAGCAAACGACCATCAACGGGCAAACTGATAATATTATCAAAATAGAATGAAACAGTAAAGCTAAGGGCATATAAACTTATATATAGGTTGGCTATTTGTTGACGATAGGATATGTAAAAGAAAAGATGTAATAATCCTAAGAAGAACAATAAACCCATTTTAAAATAACCTTCCAGGGCGTAATTGTTTTTATTTCTTGCATAATTAGCAATTGTTTTATCCAAGTGGAACAACGTGGCTTGAAAAAAAGGATATTTGGTCGGTTTGTATTTTAATAAAAAATTAGATTGAGTAAAAGCATAACGAATAGATAAGGTTTGTATGCCCACTTTTTGAAAAATAATACTGTAAGGTTGTCCATTTGGTAAAAACATGTACTCTTTTGAGCTATTGGGGCTGACAATACCTAATTGATGAATTAAAACGCCATTGAGAAATATTTCAGATGCACAAGTTTGCCATAATTGTAAAGCGATAGCTTTGCCAACCAAAGATGAATCAATCCATAAATGGATTCTAATATAACCCATTCCCGCTTGCCGCACTTGTGGTAAATCCATGATATCTTTTGTCGGATCAATAATTTCCCATGCAGTCTCATCAAAATCAACTTTCGCCCATTCGAGACTATCTCCTGCTTTGAATTTCCAATTTTTATCCAACAGCACCCCCTCAGTAGGCAAGCTGTCTATACGAAAGGGTATGCTGAGTTGAGCGAAAGTATTGAAAGAAAGAAAAAGTAGAAAAAGGGTTAGTTGTTTCATTATGATTGGTTTTAGATTTTATACTAAATTGCCGAAAAACTTTGATAAAGATTTGGATAAATCAAGCATCAATAGGATAAATCGAGCATTTTATTCAAAATACTAACCCGTACTGTTAAGTCCCTTTGAAGAGTCTTTTTTTGTTCTTTAGAACGATAAAAGCCTTCCAAGTTCACAGACAATCTTTGACTGCTTGTGTGTATTTTGTCGTCTGTGACCACATAGAATTTAGAAATACAGAAGGGTCATTAGACCCTAAAATGGGCATTCTCAGTCGGAGACTGAGCACGAGCGAGGTTACCCCTCAGTATTTTTGTCTTTTTCGACTGTTTTTCTTAAATATTGCTCTAAATAAGGGTAAACTTAATCGGGTATGACATTATTAGCGTGTCGTACAACTTTTTTCCATTCTTTTCCTCTCTTGAACCAAACCTCAGTGAACCGTCTGTTTACTGTTTTTCCTGCATCTGTTCTTGCTGCATCTTGAGTTGGTATCACTAATTCACTGCCAACGACAATAGCCATTTTTTTTCCATAAAAGCGAAAATCATCATACTTTTTTTCATAAGTACTGTATTTTATAATATTTGCTTTTACTCGTTCTAAAACCTTAGCTTTATCAATATACTGATTGAACGGATTCGTAACTACCATATCATCAGGGTAAAATTTAGCCATGCCCGCAGTATCTTGGTTGAGGACAAATTGCTGTTCAAGGTCATACAATCTTCTGATTTCTTTTTCCTCTTTCGGGTTTTTAGTAGGTCTTTCGTTTGGGTTTTGTAAATATGAATTGAATGAGAATAACATTATCCCGATTGTGATTGGTAGATAGTGAAATAAGTTTTTCATTCCTTTTAGATTTAAGGTTAATTAGATAAAACTTTGATATTGTATCTTTATTCGGGTTTTACTTTCTCTCCCAATCTCCCTTTAGGAACTCAAGTGCTTTTCGTGTAAAATCATCTTGATTCGCTGGTATTAAATTAGGGACATGTCCACCGTTTGGAACAATCCATAAATGTGCTTTTGGAATATTTTGAAACATTTCCCAAGCATTTTCAATAGGTGCAAGCGGATCATTGTCTCCATGAATAATTAAAGTTTTTGATGTTATTGTAGCTAATACATCAGGTGTAAAAGAGGGGTCACCATACAATTTTCTGAAATTCAAGAACTAACGTGAGATTAAAGAGCCTTTCTGTTTCCCATGCGAAGCAATCATGTTTTTTAAAAAATCAGGACTTTCCATTCGAGGAGCCATAGCTGTAATAATATTTCTTTCTTTTATCGAAAAATAAGTCTGTCCACCTATAAGAATGATACTTTTAGTAAATTGTGGTTTCATGGTTGCCATATATAAAGTGATAAAAGCACCTGCACTAATACCTATTACATTGGCTGAATCTATGTGCAATTGGTCTAACACATCGAATATATAGCCTGTAGCTCTTTTGAATGAATAAACCTCAGTCGTGTCCATGCCATCAGAACGACCGTGTCCAGGTATGTCAATCGTTATAACTCTATAGGATTTTGATAGCTCTGGTATAAAAGGTTTCCATGCAGAAGCTGTTTGTGTCCATCCATGTATTAGGATAAGTGGCAGACCCTTGCCTGTATCTTCGTAATAAATTTTAATCCCTTTTACGGTTGCAAATTTTCCATTTGGTGATACAGCTTCTTGAGCATTTGCAAAAGAAATGCTGAGACTGTAAAAAACGATGATGCAATAAAAGCAATAATAAAGTCTGTTGTTTTTCATTTGTTTTAGACTTAAAATATTAAATAAAATGGCTTAAAATGTTGAAAATATTGACAGTGGTCTTCACGTCCTTTATCTAAACATGAGCCGAAAATATGTCCACCAATTCTTTCGGCTTTGTAACCATTGCATCATGTCCGCCCGACAGTAGTTTATAGAAACCGAAGCCATTGCGCTGCGCTCTTTCGGCGGCTTCTGAAAACCACGGAGATTCAGTCAATTGGATAAATGATTTTTTTAAGGATTTAGCTTCATTGGATGTCAATTGCAAAGACTGCGTAAAAGTTTTATAGGGTTGGTCGCCAATATGAGGTTTCGCCCATTCAATATCAGCACTATCTTTAACACCCATATCTTCTATTTTTCCTAATAGTGGTACGCGCCAACCATCGCCTTGCGTTCGAGCAATTTCTGCAAGTGGGGCATTGGGTACATAATCTTGTACTGATTTACCACTTTCGGGTAAAAAAGCATCCAAATACACTAATTGAGAGATGCGAGACGCTGCCTTTTCCGCCACACCCGCTATAACCATACCGCCGTAGCTGTGACCGACCAATATGACATCCTTCAAATCTTCATATTCTAAAACAGAAACAATGTCTTGAATATGGGTGCTTAAATCAACCTGTTGATTGAGTAAATGAACCCGTTCGCCCAAACCTGTCAGTGTTGGCGTGAAGACTTCATGACCTGCGGCTCTCAATAAGGGAATAACTTTTTTCCAACACCAGCCGCCATGCCAAGCACCATGAACAAGGACGAATGTTGCTTTTTTTGGTTTGTTAAAGGCAAAACCTTTTGTCCCACTGCCTAAAGTAAGGAGTGATAGGGATGCGAGTATTTGACGACGTGATAAAAGGAGGAAGTTTTTCATTTGTGTTATAGTTTTATTGAAATAAAGAGTGTTCAGTTATTGAATCTTCGCATCAACAACAACCGATGGTTTATTAAAAGCATTGACAAAATCATGTGAACTGGAAACCCAACCAAACAGTGCTTGGATATTTAAAATCGAAGCATCATGATTACTCCTTGGCAATCCATACCCAATCGGTTCGCCTGTACAATCTTCGAGGACAACGGACAAATAATCTCTAAACATGGTATCATTTTAATGGTTATTTAACAAAATCGTATAACGCCGTTCTCGTCACTTTTCCTTCTTTATTTCGGTGTTCGACTTTAATTTTTTCAGGTGCATGTTTTTGTTCTACCCAATTAATCAAGGCATCATTATGGTTGACGGGTCTTAATAGTGGGTTATAAAAATGGTCTATTCCCGGTATAAGGAACAAGCGGGCAAAATCTTCTGTTTTTGAGCTTCCCCCCATTTTTTCCTGTACGCGTTTATAATAATCTATCGAACCTTGTGGCACTATCAGCCTGTCGCTTAAACCATGAATGAGCAATAATTTACCATTATTGTTTTTAAACGCTTGCAAATCAGGGTTATCCGTTCCAAAAATACTACCGTATTGCTCAACCGACTGA
>JANPGW010000007.1:0-3794 GCA_031424115.1 Saprospiraceae bacterium
CGGGTCGTCCTTTTTCCAAGTCGCCAAAGACGCTGATTTGTTCCATTTTACCGTCTTTGATATAACCAATACCGAGCGCAGGGATGCCTTTTTCAGCCATCCATTTTTCAGTTATGTCTTTATCTTTGAATAAAATGGGGGGATTTTGACCAAATAATATAATGGGCAATAAATAAGTGAGGAGGCAAATAGCGTGCTTTTTCATGGTATCAGAAATTGTAAAAGTTATGATTCGATTTTTTGATAAATGTCCGTTTGGACTTTTTAACGATTAATAATAAAATCCTCATTATCCCCTCCTTTTATAATAAGGGTTTAATTTTTACATAGACACCACAAAAACCAAATAGTTGGTTATCCTGAGAGGTCTGCTTAAATATTCTATTGTCCCTAAAACGGCTTTCAAATCAAAACGCTCCTCAATTCTTTTTAAAAAATTATCTTTGCTTCATCACGAACCAATATTTTTCTACACCATTATGAACGAAAACCAAACGCACAACCCAAATCTTTCACGTCAACTGGGTTTATTAGGATTAACTGCCACGGGGATATGCTCCATGATTGGCGCTTCCATTTATATCGTACCAATCATGATTCAGCGCAATGTGTCTGGCATCGGCGATTATGTTTTGCCCGCTTTTGCGGTAGCGGCGATTCCTGCTTTACTGGCGGCATTTGCCTACGCGAGTTTATCGTCAGCTATGCCGAGAGCTGGCGGCAGCTATATTTTTGCGAGTAGAGGGTTGAATCCTTATATGGGTTTTATCGCCAGTTTTGCGCAATGGTTTGGTTTGTCGATTGTCATTGGGGTGATTTGCTATATGATTATTCCTTTTTTTAGAGACATTGCCTTGGCGTTAAATTATACAGCACTCGCTACATCTTTGGAAACGGGTTGGATAAGATTGACTTTAGCATTGAGCCTTTTGTGGCTTTTTGTGGGCATCAACATGAAGGGATTGGAATTTTATGAGCGCACGTTGATTCCTCTGATGGTATTGATGTTTGCCTTGGGTGGCATCGTGATTGTTGCGGGATTTAGCTTCAACCATGCGGATTTTGAAGCGGCTTTATTATCAAAAGAAGGGCGTACCATACCTGCAAAAGGCGAGGCTGTTTTTAACTTAAGCACCTTTTTATCGGCGGCGGCAGTGCTATTTGCCAGTTTTATTGGCTTTGATTCCATTGCACAAGCGGGCGGCGAAGCTAAGAATCCTGAGCGCCTGTTACCCCGTGCCATTGCTTTGGCTTTGATTGTGGTCAGTAGTTTTTATTTCGTTTTTACATCGGCGGTTTATCACGCCATTCCTTGGCAATTTATTGCCGCCGAGGCTGCCCAAAAGGACATTTCCGCACCGGGCTTATTCAGCGTTTTACTCTCGCCGACTTGGGGCGTTGTGATATTGATAGGGGCAACGATTGCGTTGGTGAACGATTTACCAGCCATGTTGCTCTCCGTTTCCCGCTTGCTTTTTGCGTGGGCAGAAGATGGCATTTTCCCCAAACGCATTGCAGCCGTGAATCCGACTACTCAAACGCCCATAAACGCTTTGTTATTAAGCGGTGGTATGGCAACAATTGGCGTTTTAGGGAGTCATTTTGCGGGAGATTTTTTCTTGGGTGTGGATATTATGGTAACGAGTATGTTGGTTAATTTTCTGCTGATGTGCCTGACTTTGCTCGTTTTACCCAAGAGAAACCCTACAATTGCTCAGAATATTACCGTTTTAGCTTCAAATAAATTAAGAAGCATTATAGCCGGTTTAGGCGTGCTGATTTTGTCGGTTTTTTTAGGCATTCATTTATGGAAGGATTTTAATGCATCTGTCGAAAAATGGTATTTTCACTCAACTTCTGTTTGGTTAATAGTCATGGGTATCGCTTCTGTTATCTATTTTTGGCAGGTAAAACGCCTTGTGAATAGTGGAGTAGATGTTGAAAATTTATTTAAAAAATTACCCGATGAGTAGAAGTTTTGAATAACGGGTTTTGAGTTTTGAGTAGCCAGAAAATGCGGTTATACTGAGGGGGTATCATTTTCTAAAATCAACAAATCAATCATTAAAATACAGTCAAAAAATGGCATTAAAACATACTTTATTAGCACCTGATTTTAAAATATCACGCATCCTTACGGGCTTGTGGCAGGTAGCTGATTTGGAAAGAGACGGCAAACAACTCGATTTTGATGCAGCAGCAAAGGCCTTAATTCCGTACATCGAAGCGGGATTAACCACTTTCGATATGGCGGATCATTATGGTTCATCGGAACTCATTGTGGGCAGATTACATAAAAAGTATGTGCCCAAAGAAACGATGCAATTATTGACAAAATGGGTGCCTTCGCCCGGAAAAGTCAGCAAAGAATCCGTCAGAAAAGCCGTGCAACTCTCCTTAGATAGAATGCAGTTGGAGACTTTGGATGTGTTGCAATACCACGCTTGGAATTATGCCGACCCTGCTTGGTTGGACCAACTATTTTGGCTGCAAGAGCTTCGCGAAGAAGGCTTAATTAGGCATTTGGGATTGACAAATTTTGATACTGCGCACGTAAAAATGGTGGTGGATAGTGGCATAAAAATCGTCTCCAATCAAGTCTGTTTTTCACTGTTAGACCAAAGGGCAAAGCAGAGCATGCTAGCTTTATGCACTGAAAAAAATATTCAATTATTGGCTTTCGGGACGGTAGCGGGTGGTTTTTTAAGTGAAAAATGGTTGGGCAAGCCCGAACCAGAGTTGGATAAGTTGGCAACTTGGTCAGAAATGAAGTACAAACGTTTCATTAACCAAACGGGCGATTGGCAGCATTTTCAAGAACTTTTACAAACCTTATCGGCAATTGCGCAAGACAAATCAGTAGACATGGCGAACATTGCCAGTCGGTATATTTTGGAGCAAAATGGCGTCGGGGGCGTGATTATCGGCGCAAGATTGGGTAAAAATGCCCATATTCAGTCCAATTTACAGATTTTTGAAACGGTTTTGACGCCTAATGAAAAAGCCCAAATTGAAACGATTTTAAAACAATCCAACCCCATTGCGGGTGATTGCGGCGATGAATACCGAAAGCCCCCTTTTCTAACGGCGTCGGGTGACTTGAGCCATCATATTGATAATTTTCCTCCGCCCTATGCCACTAAATTAGGTAAAGATGGTCGTACCCATGTTTTGAGTGGTACGGTTTGGGAAGACCTCGCGGGGTACAGTCGGGCGGTGAAAAAGGGCAACCGCATCTTGGTTTCGGGCACGACGGCGACACACGGCAATCAAGTTATTGGCGGCAATGACCCCGCGTCTCAAACGCATTTTATTATTGATAAAATTGAAGGTGCTTTGCAATCTTTGGGCAGTCGGTTAGAAGATGTGGTGCGCACCCGCATTTTTATTAAAAATATCAATGATTGGGAACCCATCGCCCGCGCACACGGCACGCGATTTAAAGATATTCAACCCGTCAACACGATGGTACAAGCCAATCTCATTGGTGATGATTATTTGGTGGAGATTGAAGTGGAGGCGATGGTTAATTGATACCCCTCAGTATGCCTTGTCAGCAGACAGGTATTTGTAAAAAAACCCGTGTCACCCCTCGGAGCGGTGGCACGGGTTTTCATTATTGTTGCAATACTCTATAAACTACGCCACCAACGATAACGACGAAAAAAGACGTGTAAATCAACTTATTGTATTTTGCCAACCAATTGGGTAGATAAATATCAAAATTGTCTTTGGTTGAATCGGAATATCGGCGGGCAATAATCGTCAATGGGCACATTTTATTAAAAATGAGC
>JANPGW010000008.1:0-24902 GCA_031424115.1 Saprospiraceae bacterium
GTATTTTTGCAACGTAGCCAAAGCCATCGGGTGCAACGGAATATACACTATCGCACCGGTCTTTTGGGTAATCACTCGCAATATGGGGCGGCTCTTCGCGCCATCGCGCAGGTATTGCAGATTTTCGGCACCCAAAACCCAGTCACTGTACCGCAAACCTGTCAAACAACCGACTACAAAATTATCCCGGACCAGCCCATAGCCTTCGGGCAACATCGACAAATCTAAGGCATAGAGCCGCTCCACTTCTGCCAAGGTCAAAGCGATTTCGTCCGTTTTGACCTCACTCACCCTAAACGCTTGTGATTTGTATTTTGGGTTCACCTCAATATCCGTTTCCACGTCAGCATCTTTGAGCACCCGGCGAATCACCTTAAAATTACCCGCCAGATGATTGATACCATGTTCTTTTTTTTCGATGCAAAACAACTTAAAGCGCGTTGCCCAATCGCGGTCAATTTGCTCAAAATCATAATCCTCTACCCCCTCAGAGTCAGCAAATTGTCGCATGATGCTCAATAAAGACGTCAACTTTTTGACACTCTTTATTTCGGCCGCTTTCATTTTGGTATAAGTAACCCAGTACTCAAAAAAAGTCACCTTTTTTTCATCAGTATCTTGCCCGGGTCCCGTTAATGTTGGGTTGTCAACCAACGGCGGTGGTATCAATCCATCCGGCACATGGTCAACATTTTCACCTATTTTCAACTTTTGGTTGATAAAATCAAGAATCCTATCACCCCATAGCTGCCGTAGTGGAATGTCCTTTATAAAATTTAAGCCAGCCTTTAATCTATATCGTTTTGAGTTGCTGTACCACAGCACATACCAGTTACCATTTTTTTCTTTGACGATTCTGGCGGGTTTAGATGACGGTCGTAAGTTGAGTTTCTCCATAGTACTATTACCTCTTTGAATCCAAAGCGATATAGCAGTGCTCATCTACGATGTCTGTTTAAGTGTCAATCCATTAGGAAAATCGTGTTTTATGTGTTTTTTTACTAAAAATTCAACTAATAAAGGGAATTTGTGATCCGGACAGGGGTCGAACCTGTAACCTACTGATTAGAAATCAGTTGCTCTATCCATTGAGCTACCGGACCAAACCATTGCTTTTAGCGGTGCAAAAATACAACCATTTTTGTAATTATCAACAAATAAAAGGGGAGACGGAAAAAAAATATTTTAGTGAGGGTTGTTTCAGGACATTTCAGTAGCTTTATGGGCAATTGATGGGCTATAAAGTCATGGCAATTACTAAAGTACCCATTGTGGTGGGTGGTGCTGCGCACCTTTTTTTAGCCACGAACCTGTCTGCTGGTATGAGATTAACGAATTTTACTAATCTATTTGTTGATTAGAATTTTATTAGGTGGAAAAAAAATAATATGTCAACCAAAATCTGAAAGTATGGCTCTCTCAACTTCACAGCCGACGCAAAGGCTGCTCGCACTCGATGTTTTTCGGGGTTTGACCATCGCTTTGATGTTTATTGTCAACAATCCGGGCACTTGGTCATATATTTATCCGCCGCTCGAACACGCCAAATGGCATGGTTGGACGCCGACGGATTGGGTATATCCTTTTTTCCTGTTCACGGTGGGCGTTGCCGCCTGGTTTTCTTTCAAAAAATATCAAGGTCAAGCGCCTAAAGAGCTGTATTTTAAAATCATCAAACGGGGCGTTATCATTTTTCTGATTGGTTTGGGGCTGACTCTGTTTCTCAATTCCTTGTCGAGTTATGCCAATTTGCGCATAATGGGCGTTTTGCAACGCATTGGATTGGCGTATATGCTGGGTTGTTTGATTTGTATTACGTTTTCGCAGCGCATGACGGCGATTATTGGGGGTGCTATTTTAATCGGTTATTGGCTCTTGATGAAATACATGAGCGACCCGACTTACCCTTTTGGCTTGTGGGATGGCACTCAATATTTGGGCTTAGAGAACAATGTTGTGACCCGATTTGACCGTTGGGTTTTGGGCGCCAGTCATCTGTACAAAGGCTATGGCGGCATCCCCTTCGATCCCGAAGGCTTGCTGTCCACCATTCCAGCTGCGGTGACAGTAATAATCGGTTACTTTGCCGGCAAGTTGATTGATATAAATCCTGACCGCATGGCGTTGGTTAAAAAAATGTTGATTTTTGGTGTAAGTGCTATGTTATTAGGTTGGGTTTTGAACTTTGAATTTCCGATTAATAAGCCCATTTGGTCATCTACTTACGTGATTTTCATGGCGGGTTGGTGTTTGGTCATCAATGCGGTTTTGATTTGGATGATTGACGTTCAAGGTTGGAAAGGGTGGACAAAGCCGCTTTTGGTAATGGGGATGAACTCGTTGCTGGCTTTTATCATTGCGGGGGTTTGGGTTAAAACAGTGTCTAAAATCAAATTTGACAGCAGTTATGAAACCGTTACGCAGGCTTGGAACAATAATGCCGTTGTCCCCAAACGCATTGGTGGCACTCAAAAACTCTACGAAGACGTGTTTTCACCCATCACGACCGACCGCCAACTGCTCAAAGATGTGAAAGCGAAAGTCGTTACAGCCGACAATACCCCCTCCCGCGAAGTATCGGGGTCAACGACCTCAGTATGGAGTGACTTTGTGGCGCATCAAAAATTGAGTTCTTTTTTATACGCGGTTTTTAATATGTGTCTGTTCTGGTTTTTCCTGTGGATATTCTACCGAAATAATATTTTCTTGAAAGTATGATGTTATAGAGGCAACCAATTGTAGGGAAATGGTGTAATCAGATGTAGAAAATTTTGGATTGACGGTAGAGGTTAGGTGCTTCGCACTTGTTTAGGGTTTTTAGCCACAAATTTCACAAATTTCACAAATCTACGTGTTGACAAGTACCATTTAGCCAACGCGTATAGTAGTGAAATTTGTGGTTAAAAAAACGCATTATTGCGAACCACTAAAGATTAGAATACAATTTAAGGCAGCATATGATGCTCAAAAAAACCTACATTTTTCAAACTTATATATTTCAAACATTGGAACAGGCTCTAAGTCGACTTCTACTGCTAAGTTCACTGATTCCGATAGCTCGGAGGATTTTACAATTAAGGTTCATTTTGGGAATTATTCTATATATGATGGCTCCCACCGCTTATGGGCAGTTAGATTCCATCCATTATATGCCCCCGATGCACGCACGGGTAGATTGGGGACCACAATATTTATACATTTCCACCCCTGAAAAAGTCGCGTTTCAGGTGACTATAAAAGATGGTGGTGGCAATATTGTCACTACTGTGAATGTTAGCAACTCGCAACCATATACTTATGCCATTGGCTCATCCAACGATAATTACACCTTGGTCACAGCCGATAATCTTCATAAAGCCTTGAAAAATCGCGGTTTAGTGATTGAAGCGAAGAAGAAATTTTATGCGTATTATCGAGCACACGCCAATAACCAAAACCAAGCCTGTGATTTGACTTGTAAAGGGCGCGCTGCTTTGGGCAAGTCTTTCAGGGTCGGACATCTATTGCAAGAAGTGGATAACGCGGGTGGGAATCGCTCTAATTTTGTCGGCATTATGGCTTCTGAGGATTCCACGGAGGTGACCTTTTCGGGTTTTGATCCCAATACGGATTTTAGAAAAGGGGCAACTGATGTACCGTCAACGGGTGCTGAAAAAATACTGTTACAAAAAGGAGAAACCATCGTTTTTGCCCAATATTTAAATAGTTCAGCGTCAATTCAACCCCCCAATGGATTTATGGGCGGGTTGGTGGAAGCCACTAAACCGATTGCAGTCAATGTCGGTTCGTGGTGTGGTGCGCCGGTTACCTCAGCGGATAAAGATGCCGGCATTGACCAAATTGCTCCACTTGAAAATGTTGGCAAAGAGTATATTTTATGTAAAGGGAATGGCTCGACCACGCTTGAACAACCGATCATTATTGCCCATTATAACAATACTCAGATTTGGATTAATGGAAACACCGCTCCGGTAGCCACTTTAAGTGCGGGACAGTATTATGTGGTAACTTCTAATAATTATACGGCTGTTGGTAATTTGCACATCAAAAGTTCGCAACCGATTTATGTTTATCAAATGATCGGCGGCGTGAGTTCAGGAGGAAATGAATTTCGTACGGCGGGTTTAATATTTGTTCCTCCCATCAGTTGTAGTATTGCCAACATCATAGATAATATTGTAGAACCCAATACGATCGGCTTCATGAATTTTGATGGGGGTTTGATGATTACGGCGATGCGCGATTCATTGGTGACGGTGAAAATAAATGGTTCTGCTGTCAATTTGGGTACAGCCGCCACCGTTCAAGGCAATCCGAATTTTGTCACTTATCGAGCATTGTCTCTTTTTAGCAAATCAACCAAAGTCGCCACTTTGAGCGTTGAAGCGCAGGGTGCGATTCAAGTTGCCATGTACGGACAAAATGCGGCAGCGAGTTATGCGGCGTTTTATTCGGGTTTTAGCAAGTCCATAGAACCCAGAATAGAATTGACAAGGGTAGGAGATGGCGTATGCCCGGATACATTAGTTGCGAAGGGTTTATTTGATGGGGTGCAATGGGTATATGAGGATTCCATTTTGAAATACGGAAAAGATACTTTTTTAATCGTTTATGCGCCCGGTCGGTACATGGCTACGGGCTATCTCGGTGTGTGTCGGCAATCTGAAACGGCTTCCGATACGATTGATGTTGAATTTATATCCCCACAATTTCCCTACGCGGTCAGACAGCCTTCCTGTTTTGGCTATTCAGACGGTCAGATTCGGTTTGGTGTTCCGTATGGTGGTTTGGCGCCTTATCAGTATTCGGTAAACAATGGCGTCACTTTTTCAAAAAATTCAAACCATACGGGTATTACAGCCGGTGCTTACAAATTGGTCGTCAAAGATTCGCTCGGCTGCTATAATCGACCTCTTGACATCACAGTGGGTCAGCCGACTCTATTAACGGTTGAAATTGTCCCTCAATCAACTTTGACCGCTGAAATAAAAGTGGGGCAGGTGGTTAAATTGACCGGTAAGAGCAATAGAAAGATTTTGACCGCCGATTGGCTACCCCTCAGTACGCAGGACATTTGTGTGAGCTGTTTGACTTATACGATTTATCCCTCAGAAACCACCTTGGTTACGCTTTCCGTGATGGATTCATTTGGATGTCGGGCGGTGGATAGTTTATTATTGCGTGTAGAGCCGAATGTGTTTGCACCCAATGTCATCAATCCCAATTCTCAGAATGACAACAATCAATTTTTTACCCTGTTCAGCAAAGAACAATTACCCATCCATAAATTGTCGATATATGACCGCTGGGGCGAGCATATATTCGAAATCCGCAATATTTCGACCAATGTTCCCTCACAAGGTTGGGATGCCACTTTCAGAGTGAAAAAAGTAGAAGCCGCCGTCTATGTCTTTTTTGCCGAGGTGGAGGTTTTACCCGGCAAAACGATAATTATCAAGGGCGATGTGACGGTTTTATATTGATTTATTCTCTACCCGTATTGAGTTATTTTAAAAAACAAGTGTCTATTTGAGCTTTATTTTTTACTTATGGTATTGTATATGAATTTATAATTCATTAATTTTGATACAATTGTAAAATTATAAATTTAATATTTGTAAAATTACATGAAACGGAGATGCGTATGAACTGAAAAGCATGCACCTTTGTATCGTAAATAAAAAAAATAGAACAAACCATCTAATAACTCAGTAAACATCAAAAGAATGAGAACAACACTTACATCTTGTTTTGCTCTTTTCGTATCCCTTCTTTTTGCTCAAACTCCTGATAACACAGGGGTTGCAGAAATATCATCTAATGCTTCCACACAATTAGTTGTTGGTTTCAATAATACCTCGGTGACGGCTCGGAAAGCTTCTATTACTGATGCTCAGTCTAATTTCGGCTATCAAATTGGCGTATTGAGAAAATATGTTTTAGGTAAGCACACAGCTTTTTCATTTGGGATGAATGTTGTGACAACCAAACAACAAGTTGGGTTCAAAGAAAAGACAATTGCCTATTACGACGAAGGCATCCGCAATTACAACAATCTTTATTTCAGAGTACCGCTTGATGTGACTTACTCGCCCAAAGCCCACATGCCTTTGTATTTGAGTGCAGGATTTAATATCAGTTCAGCTTTACAAAATCGCTCAACCGAGACATTTTTGAGAGTCACCCAAGTGGACGATGCTGGAGCCCGCTACGAAAAACCCGTTGAAAAAACAATTTCTCAATACCGCGAAGTGAGCCCATTGGATTTGGGTATCCGTGTTGGCGCCGGCATGAAATTTAATTTCAACAAAATGGCATTCAACGCCGGTGTTTTCTACAATCAAGGTCTTTTGAATAAAGATATGGGTTTCCGCCAGCGTCAGGTTGAATTTCAGTTAGGGATGACTTTACCTCAAATCAAAAGAGCTGAAAGAGATGTTACGCCTACGCCCGGCGATTGGATGAATTAATGAATAATGAGAATATGGAATATAATATTTAAAAAATGGGTATTTCATAAAGAATAGTTTTTGATTTTTGTAATCTTCTTGCATTTAAAGCCTTGTTTTCAGTAAGAAAGCAAGGCTTTTTTTACGCCCAAACCGAACGCCCGGGATAATTGAATTTTGCCCCCCCTCAGTATAGGCGTCGCATAAGGATTATTTGTCACCAGCCAGGGCCCATCCAAATCCACCCAATCGCATTGGGGCGCAAGGGCAGCCCCCGCCATAATCGCGCAACTGGTTTCACTCATACAGCCAATCAATATTTTCAGATGTCTTTTACGGGCTTCGTGAACCATCGCCAAGCCTTCTGTCAACCCTGTACATTTCATCAATTTGATATTCACGCCCTTAAAAGCACCTTTTATCCTATCAAAATCAGCGATTCTTTGAAACGATTCGTCTGCTACAGTCGGAATAGGTGAGCCTTCAGTCACAAAAGCATTGCCCTCAATATCCTCTTTAGGCATGGGTTGTTCTATGAGTTCAACGCCCTGTTCAGCTACCCAATGTGCCATATCCAAGGCAAAATTCTTGTCTTTCCAACCTTGATTGGCATCCACATATAGTGGTTTATTGGTCATTTCACGGATTGTTTGGATGATTTTTTTATCATCGTCCGAGCCTAATTTTATTTTTAAAACGTCAAAATCAGCCGCTTCCGCTACTTTTTGGCGCAATACTGAGGGGGTGTCAATGCCGAGTGTACAACTCGTTACCGGCATTTTTTGGGGGTCAGAACCCAACATTTTCCAAACCGGAATACCTTCAATTTTACCTTTCAAGTCATGTAAAGCAATATCAATGGAGGCTTTTGCTGCCGTATTTTTTGCCGCAAGCGCCTCTATTTCAAGCATGATTTGGGAAATATCAAATGGATGCTTATATCGTTTTAAGACTTTTTGAGCTTTTGTTAAAAATGCAGATATCGTTTCCGCATTTTCGCCGAAATAAGGCGGCATCGTCGCTTCGCCCTGACCTATGAAGCCGTCACAATCAATACGGGTTAAAACGATAGCCGTAGAAGTGCGCGAAAAATTAGATATACGGAATGGATGCCGCATCAGAAGTTCATAAGGTTTAAAAGATAATATCATTTTTAAATATTTTAGCCCAATTATTTGCGAAGTGGTAAAAGTCTGTTTTTTTATTTAATTTTGAAAAAAAAATGTCATGAGTAGTGTTTTAGAAAAACATAAAACCATCCGTTTAAGACCTTTGCATCCGATGACAGATAATGACTTTTTTGAATTCTGTCAAAAAAATAAAGAGTATGTACTTGAAATGGAGTCCGATGGCAGTATTTCTGTTCATGAACCCGTCGGTGGCTACACCAGTTATTATAATGTTGAATTAACAACAGAACTCAATATTTGGAATCGAAAACAGGATAAAAAAGGTTTTGTTACAGGACCTGATGGCGGTTATCGCTTACCTAATAAAGCTGTAAAAGCACCGGATGCGGCTTGGATTTCTCCCGAGCGGATGCATGGCTTAACAACAAAGCAACTTACTAAATTTGTTCCGATTTGCCCTGATTTTATGATTGAATTAAAATCAACGACGGACAATATCAGAGATTTGAAAGAAAAAATGAAGGAATATCGCGAATGCGGCTGCCGTTTGTCGTGGTTGATTGATAGGGATTCAGAAGTTGTTTATATTTTTAGAGCAGATTCGACGGTGGAAACTGTTGTCGGTTTTGATAAAATCCTTTCAGGCGAAGACGTTTTGAAAGGATTTGAGTTAGATTTGACTATTTTGAGATAATAAAACTTGAATAACAAAAAGAAGCTCGTCTCTTTTTTTATACATTTGTTGCAAAATTCTCATTATGTCCGCTATTACTTTTATGCCTTTAGAGCGTATGTCGCCGTCCGATGTATTGGCATTCAGTCAACTCAATCCGAGCCTTATTTGCGAGATGAATACCAATGGCAGTATAATCCTGAAAGTGCCCTTGCGCCAAAAGTATAGCCAAATAGCCCATAAAATTCAGGAAAAACTAACACAATGGAACGAAAACACTGAAGAAGGCATTGTGTTGGACAACAAAACAGGGTTTGTGCTTTCCAACGGTGCTATCCGACACCCCTCAGTATCGTGGGTAAAACCTTACAAGTTGAGCCGCCAAACGGAACATTTAGTGGAGTCAGCACCGGACTTTTACGTAGAATTTCTCACCGAATCTGATAATGCCAACACCATGAAAATGCGCATGAAAGAGTATATGGTCAACGGTGCTCTGCTTGGCTGGCTGATTGATTTGAACAATGAACGCGTTTATGTCTATAAAAACGATGGAACAGAACACATCATTGAAAATTTTGACACGACTCTTGACGGTGGGTCTATTCTGAGGGGATTCAATATTTTGTTGAAAAAGGGGCGTTGATTAAAACAATCATTATTTGCGGTTAATAATATCTCGCAACCCCGGCTCACACTTCAAAAGATGCCAGCCACCAAATACGATAAAAACGGTATCAAACTGATTGAGTAAGCCATCAATGTATTGTAACAAAAACTGGTCTCTAATCTCTTTCGATCTCCGCCCTATTTCTTGAAATTTGCCGATGGGATTGAATGGGTCGGTGGGTTCCAATTCTTCTAAATCGAACGGCCGATTGAGGAGTTTTGAGTAATGTCAATCGGTGCTTGCCCGAACAAATTCGATTCCGGCTCAAAACCTGTTGTAAAGACAGTAAAAAGGATAGAAAAAAACTTTTGAAACATGCTGATAATATGAATTGTCAATGATTTTTTGAAAATAAACTATCAAAAGGGCAACTCCATCCGAATCCTAAAATCTTTGGGCAAATAATTATTAATTCTGTTTTTTAAAACCTTCATCCAACCCAGATTCAAACCTTCGTAGCGGGCTAAAGTCCAGCCTTGTTGTGTAAATTCAGGAATGTCAATATCTTCTTTTTTTAAAAATTTTAAAGCATTAGTTTTATCCAAATCCACGAAAGGAATGGTATCAGCAATAGCTGTACTCAATGCCAACTCATGCGACGGAATAAAATCCGTTCCTTTTATTTCGCCAATGACTGTTCCCAACGATTTTCGCTTTAACACCTTATCTATCAATGCAATATGAGGGATATTTTCTTTTAAAACGATAAAAATCTCTTCATTTCCTTTTATAAAAAATTCAAAATCGTCAGCATTTTTTAACCATTTCGAAGCAATTTCAAGCTGCTTCTTAGGCAATTTTGTAAGGCTTAGTTTAGGTATATTTAAGGTGCTTTTTTCAATGGCATTATTTTTAAAAACGCTTAAAAAAAAGCCTTCACCCCGTGTTTTATGCGGATAAAATTGGTAGCCATAAACTGGATTTTGAACATCGATCTGCCATTTTTTTTCAACGATATTAAAACGTGAAACTTCCAATTCGATTGATTGAAAACCCAAACTTTTAGCCAGAAAAAGGGTATTGTTTTTATTTTCAAAATTGTTGTAAGTACAAGTAGAATACAATAAAATACCACCTGATTTCAACAATTTAGCGGCATTGGCTAAAATGCGTTTTTGACGTGCTGAACAAGCCTGCACACTTTCGGGCGACCATTCGCCAATTGCTTTTTCATCTTTTCTAAAAAGTCCCTCACCACTGCACGGCGCATCCACTAAAACAATGTCAAAAAAGCCTTCTAAATCCATGAAATCTTCTGAATCGTGGTTGCTGATAACGACATTTGGAATACCCCATTTGTGGATATTTTCTTTCAGAATGTCAACCCGATTTTTTATCACTTCATTTGCCACTAATAGACTGTTTTTACTTAATATAGAAGCCAATAAGGTGGACTTTCCTCCGGGTGCAGCGCAGAGGTCAAGCGCCGTTAAAGGTTTGCTAAGTGATTCAGTATCAAATGTTTGTGCAATGGCTTCGCCAATAAACATCGAGCTGGCTTCTTGTACATAATACGCGCCCGCATGGAACGCAGGGTCAAGTGTAAAACTCGGACGTTCACTCAAATATACCCCCTCAGTATGCCAAGGAATTGGGCTCTCAAAAGATAATTTATGAGGGCTATATTTAAAAGGGTTGAACCGCACAGAAACTGGGGGCTTTTCCTCCAATGCTTGAAGAAACTGAGGAAATTCGTCGCCCAAATCAGCTTGTAATTGCTGCAAAAATGGTTCAGGAAGGTGTTTCACTTTATTTTTTCAACAAAAGTAATATGGGGGGAGGAAAGATTATAGTTAATAAAAATATTGCTTTGCTTATTAAGGGCAAATTGACAAAATTTTAGGAGGAGAACGGCAAAATCCGATGATTGCAGATTATGTACATCTTTACAAACACTTCAACAACGATTCCACCGCCATATGCAAATCCCTCTCTATTGTCCGCCAATTCACAAATGCAGCTCGAATACACCATTGATGGTTGTAAAAAGTAGGCGTGACGAATACCTTACCATCTTGAGCAAGGGTTGCAAGAAGATCATCAATGGCATTTTTATCGTTTTCTTTATCTTTTATTGCGAAACAAACCACATTCACCCGTACAGGAGCTGTGAGGACATATTTATTTGTTTCCATTAATAGCTGTCCGAAAAGTTGCGCTAAGCGGATATTTTCTTCAACGATTTTTTTATACCCCTCTTTTCCATAAGCCAAAAGAGTGAAAAAGGTAGGCAAGGCTCGGAACCGGCGCGAGTTTTCGGGACCAAAGTTCAAGTATGAAAAATTGTCAAATGGATTGCCGAGATAGGGGGCATTCGCATTTTGAAAAGTCTCCACTTGTAAGGTAGCGTGCTCTTTACGGGTGAAAAAGAAGGCACTGTCGTAAGGCACATTGAGCCATTTATGTCCATCAATCGTGATACTATCCGCAGTTGCCCAACCATCCAGAAGATGTTTGTAATTATCATTTAAAGCCACAAAACCACCAAAAGCGGCATCAATATGCCACCAAAAATGATATTGCTGTTTCAAAGCGGCAATGGCTATCATATCATCAAAATCAACGGTGTTAACCGTGCCGCCGCTTGTGATGAGTATGAAAGGTTGCCCGTTCAACGCCTTAATTTGTTGCGTAAGGTCTTGAATATCAATGCATTCGCGTTCAGGAGGGGTTTTAATTTTAATAAAATTTTTACTGCCTAAACCCAACATGGAAAGAGATTTCACGGCTGATGAATGTGGTGTTGCGGTCAATATTTTTAAAGGCTCGGAAACACCATCAAGAGCGATATTAATGCCCAACTGCTTGCCCAACCACTGACGCGCCACACCCAAACAAGTGAAATTGGACATGGTGGCTCCGGTGACAAAACCGCCCATAAAATCAGCTTGGGGCAATTCAAAAAGATCCAAAAGAAGCTTAACGGTGGTATCTTCAATAATACCGGAAATATCACCATTGCCTTTTAAGTTTTGCGTATTTTGGTCGAAAACACTCGCTAACCAATCGCCGGCGATACTTGCCGGAGTTGTGCCGCCCGTTACAAAACCCCAGTAACGAGACCCCGAAGACGCAACTAAGTACTGTTCACAGTGCTTTTGGAAGAATTCGATGACCCCCTCAGTACCCCAGCCATTCACGGGCAATAGCACATCTAAAGAATGTATTTCAGTGCGACTCACCGGAAAATTATCTAAGTTTTGTAAATAACTGGTGGCGTAAGCGAGTGCAGATTGGAGCACGGCTTCCGTATTTTCGGTTTGTGGTAACATTCTAATTGGTGGATGATGGTATTGCTGTATAGATAAAATTGTTATATTGTTGGTATTGCTGTATAATGTTGTTACACTCAATGGTCACTACAATACAGCAATACCAACAAAACAAATTAATTCGGCTGCGGTACGTAACGCAAGTAAGACGTTTTCATTTCAGGCTCAACGCCATATTTTGTCGGAATGTCTTCTGTTGGTACATTCAGTGTTACAATCACATCTTCCCCTTGTTTCCAATCGGCAGGAGTAGCCACGCTATGTGCAGCATTGAGTTGCAAAGAGTCCAAAACACGCAAAATCTCAAGGAAATTGCGACCTACTGCCATTGGATACGTCAAAGTCAATTTTACTTTTTTATCCGGTCCGATAATGAAAACCGAGCGAACGGTTGCTTTTTCACTGGCGTTGGGATGAATCATATCGTATAACTGAGCCACATTTTGGTTTTCGTCTGCTATGATCGGGAAGTTCATCTCTACGTGGTTCACTTGCTCAATGTCCGGAATCCAGCGATTGTGAGACGCTACATCATCAACAGAAATCGCAATGACTTTGCAGTTGCGTTTTTCAAATTCGCCTTTCAAAAGTGCTGTTTTGCCTAATTCGGTGGTACAGACAGGCGTAAAATCAGCCGGATGAGAGAACAAAACACCCCAACTGTTGCCGAGCCATTCGTGAAAATTAATAGTACCTTGTGTAGTAGCAGCTGTAAAATTAGGGGCGATATCGCCAAGTCTTAAAGCCATGATAATTAATTGATTTTTAATGAAAAAAAAAGTTGTTTATCAATAAAAGGTAATTCATAAATTGCCTCTTGTTTTGCTAAATAATGATAATTTGTTGTTTTAGAAACAAAAATGTTGTATTTTTAAGTGTAAATATGTGCCATTTAACCAAATAATGCCAAGAAAATGAATACATCAGATAGAATTAAGAACTTAATGTATTTCAACATTGCTGCGGCTGTCATTCTATCAATAGCCATGTTGTATGGGTTGAATAGTCTGAATAAAGAATATGAATTTGGCATTCCATTGTCTGAATATACTGAATGGCAAAAAGCCTTAAAAGGTGAATCCGATTCTGTTGAAACCATCAAAACGGTTATTGCCACCGATACCATAAAAGCCAAAACGGCTCAAAAAGTAGAAGTTGTGAAGCCTGCCCAATCCACCAAACCTAAACCGGGAGAATCTATCCCTTCTTCAAAGCCACCGATTGTGAAGCCTAAGCCAACGGTTGCAAAAGATACAACCCCCACACCTAAACCGGCTGAAACCCCAAAACCGGTAGTGGTAGTCAGTCCTAATGCGACCCCCTCAGTAACGTGGGTTAGCGGAAAGAAAATGCCCGTTCAGTTTTTTCACGTCATCCTTTTCACGCTGTTATCCGGTGCTTTAGGAGGTGTTTTATGCAATTTGCGCGGTATTTTTAAATATAATATGACAGATCAAGCCCTATTAGAGCGGTTAATCGGCTCATATTATATGCGTCCATTTATGGCAGCGATATGTGGCATGTTTACCTATTTTGTGGCTAATCTGCTTGTCACTGCTATATCCGTTCAGCCGCCCATTGCCAGCGGCGTCCCATTTTCTGCGTTTGTGGCTTCCATTGGTTTAGCCATGATAGCGGGTTTTGGGAGTTATGAATTTATGGAACGACTCAAAGAAACCGCCCGGACTTTATTCGGTGGGGCGGCGCCCAAAACGGATACTGAAATTCAGACAGAACTGATTAACCAACTTAAAACTTTCAATGAACTGAAAAAAGATAAAGTTATTTCGGATGAAGATTTTAATAACATCAAAGACAAAATTTTGGAAAAACTCAAAACACCCGATGTCAATAATGCTTTTTTACGAGATTTGAAAAATCCAAAAGATTGAAACCTTTATACTCAATGAAGGCTTTAATTCAAAAAAATAGTATTTGAATTCATCACCTGTCTGCCAACAGGCAGGTTCATCGTTTATAGTTCATCATTCCTTAATGCGGCAACTTATCTTGAAAATAGCCATACACCCATGTGCCAGCTATGGCACTCAATAATGTAACAATGACTACCGGAAAACCGGCTCCTATTTGAGCGTACAAGGGTCCCGGGCAAGCTCCGGTTAATGCCCAACCGCAACCGAACAGCAATCCGCCAATGATGACACCTTTGTGCATCGGTTTTTCAGCAAATTGTACTTCTTCCCCATCTGCTGTTTTTAATTTAAATCGTTTAATCAACCAAACCGAAATCGCTGCCACCACGACAGCCGTTCCGATAACGCCATACATGTGAAACGCTTGTAAACGAAACATCTCTTGAATGCGGAACCACGAAATAATTTCGGCTTTGACGAACACTATTCCGAAAAAAGTGCCGATAACACTATATTTTAAATTGCCTACAAAGCCTTCTGCTTGAGCAGCGGCGTTGACGCCCTCCGTTTCAGTCGCAACTCTTGCGTCGAATGTATCTGTATAATTTTTCATGTGTGAATAATATTTGCAAATTTATATAAATTCTATCAAATAAATAGAATTAAAGTGTTAATAACAATGGCAAAACCAGCCAAGTCATTAAAAAACCGCCTGCCATGAAGCAAATGGTGGCAATCAGTGAGGGCAATTGAAAGTTGGAAAGCCCCGTTATTGAATGTCCTGACGTACATCCTCCGGCGTAACGGGTGCCGAATCCGACTAAAAAGCCGCCAAAAACGATAAAAACAAAGCCTTTTAATGTGAAAAGGTTGTTAAAACTGAAAATATCGTTGGGCATAAGGTTATCAAAATTTTGGACACCCAAAGCCGCTAAATCTGCTTGCGTTTGTGGCGCAATGTGTATCGGATTAGGGTCAGCGAGTATTGTCGTCGATATTAAACCGCCTACAACAATGCCTCCGACAAAAAATAATGACCAGATTTCTTTTTTCCAGTTATAGTTAAAATACGGTTTTTTGCTTGTTAAAATAGCCGCACACATATGGCGCAGAGTAGATGAAATACCGAATTGTTTATTGCCCAATAACAGTAGGGCAGGGACGGTCAAGCCGATTAAAATACCGGCTACATACCAGGGCCAAGGTTGTTGCAGGGTCTGCATAAATGAAAGTTTATTTAAATAATGAGAAAATAATTTCAAATAACATAGCTAATCTGACTACCTACTTTCCTTTTCATAAACTTCTCCAATAAATGGAGCATTTGGTCAAACTCAATAAGAAAACCATCGTGACCAAATTTTGAATTAATCAATTCCAATCGGGCATGAGGAATATGTGCTGCCAATTGTACTTGCTCTTCAATGGGAAATAATAAATCAGATTGAATACCTACTATTAAGGTATTGGATTTTATTTTTTTGAGCGCTTCACTAATGCCACCGCGATTGCGCCCAACGTTGTGCGAATCCATCGTTTTTGAAAGTGATAGATACGACAAGGCATTAAATCTTTTCCTTAGCTTTTCCCCTTGATAGCGTTGATAGCTCTGTACTTTGAAAGAGTCAATGTGATTATTATCGTCAGATTGAGCAATATTATAGCCTTCATAACTCCTGTAACTCAACATACCGATGGCGCGAGCTGCCTCCATACCTTTAGCACCGGCATTGGCAAAAGCCTCATAAGTTGTGGCTTTTGCTAAGGCTTCGGCGGATACTGAGGGGTCGGCTTCGATAGCCATGCGTTGTGTTTCGTTGAGCGCAATACTCCACGGCGTCATCTTTGCGCCGCACGCTATGACCGCAATATTATCAAAAAAATCGGGCTGCATAATGGACCATTCTAACACTTGTTGACCACCCATTGAACCACCAATACCTAATTTAACTCGTTGAATATCAAGATGTTGTGCTAAGCGGATATGACCATTCACGACATCTCTAATGGTAATAGTAGGAAATTTTTTTCCGTAAAAATTACCGGTAATAGGGTCTATACTGAGGGGGGAGGTCGAACCATAATGCGAACCAATCATGTTTGCGCAAACAATAAAATCAATCGAAGGATCAAAAAATTTACCCACACCTATCATGCCATTCCACCAATCCGCAGCGTCACTGTTACCGGTCAGAGCGTGAAAAACCCATACGACATTGTCTTTTTTTGCATTAAGTTGCCCGTAAGTGTGATATGCGATATCCACTTTTGGAAATTCCACGCCGCATTCTAAAAGGAAGGGCGAATTATCATGAAATACCTGTCGTCCTGTCTCAGTTGGTGTAGCTGTTTCCGTCATAATATTTGTCCTTTTTTTTAAGGAGACGCCCACTGTGTGGTCATGTCTTTTTAGTATCTTATTCATTTTTTAACTTAAATATAAATACTTGAACGTAAATAAGTTGTAACATTGAAATATACACTGTTATTGACTAACCGCGCTCTTTAGGGTGTGGTTAGTCAATAACAGCGTTTATTTAAGTGCTATCATTAATTCAAAACTGCTTCCGTTTCTTCAATCTTCGAAAATGCTTGTTTAAAATCAGCTTTGATATCTGTTATATGTTCAATACCCACCGAGACGCGCAACAAATTAGGCGTTACACCGGCTGCTGCTTGTTCGGCATCACTTAATTGTTGGTGCGTAGTCGCAGAAGGTTGAATAATCAACGTTTTGGAGTCGCCGACATTCGCCAAGTGGCTCACCAATTGAAGACTATCCACAAATTTTGTCGCCGCTTCTTTGGTTCCTTTTAGCTCAAAACTCAGTACACCCCCAAATCCACGTTTTAAATATTTGGATGCCTGCTCATGGTTCGGTGAACTTTCAAGACCCGGATAATTCACTTTTGACACTTGCGGATGTTTTTCCAACCATTGAGCTAAATTAAGGGCATTCTCAACGGTGCGGTCAACGCGCAAACTCAAAGTCTCAAGACCTTGAATCAATTGCCATGAATTAAAAGGTGAGATAGCCGGACCCCAATCCCGCAAACCTTCAACTCTTGCCCGAATAATGAAGGCAATGTTGCCGAAAGGGCCATCCGTACCGAACACATTCCAAAAGACCAAGCCATGATACCCATCTGAAGGTTGGGTAAATTGTGGATATTTGCCATTTCCCCAATTGAAATTGCCACCGTCCACGATAACACCGCCGATTGAAGTACCGTGTCCACCAATCCATTTAGTCGCAGACTCGACAACAATCGCTGCGCCATGCTCCAAAGGACGAAATAGATAGCCGCCGGCACCGAAAGTATTATCCACTATCAACGGAAGGTCGTGTGCTTTAGCGATGGCGGCAATACCTTCAAAATCAGGCACGCTGAATGATGGATTGCCGATGGTTTCGACATAAATAGCCTTGGTATTGGCATCAATAAGGCGTTCGTAATCGCTTGGATTTTCGCTTGCTGCAAAGCGTGCTTCAACGCCAATCCGTTTAAATTGAACCTTAAACTGGTTATAAGTGCCGCCATAAAGATTCGGTGAAGACACAAAATTGTCGCCTACTTGTGTGATATTGTTAAGCGCAATAAATTGAGCCGCCTGACCGGAAGCTACTGCCAAAGCTGCAACCCCGTCCTCGAGAGCGGCTACCCGCTTTTCAAAAACGTCAGTAGTGGGGTTCATCAGACGGGTATAAATATTACCGAATTCTCTCAGCCCAAATAGATTAGCACCATGCTCAGATGAGTTGAAAACATAACTGGTGGTTTGGTACAAAGGCACTGCGCGGCTGTTTGTTGTGGGGTCAGCAACTTGTCCAGCATGGACTTGAAGTGTTTCAAATTTCAGATTGATTGACATAATTTCTTGATTTTTAATAGGTTATAAAATTGAATCATTATACGCTTGTACGTTTCACTGACGAATCAGAGAAACCGCAAACCTGAAATGAGGCATGCCGCTGAGGTGACTAAATGCCACAACAACAGTAAAAAATACGGGTGGATTGAGTCCCGAGGGGACTTAAATGAAAGAGAAAATGCTTGTACGAACCAATTTGTGGTAATTGCATGATTTAATCTGTTTTTATATTTCCAAACCCGAAATATTCGGGAAGGGCAGGAATTGGCACCTTTTTCCAAAAGAAGGATTGGTTGCCCGAGCTTCGTAGAGCCTGTCTCTCCGCTCGTCTGTATAAAAACAATTCTTTTTGAAGAGAATTGAATTGTGATGCAAATGTAGAAATCGTTTTGGGTTTAAACAATAGCTTGATACAATTATTTTTTGGTTTAACAAAAATTTAAGGAACAGGGTTACTTCAACCTTCCTGCATTGGCTCATTCTACTGTTGTCAAAACTCATTCTCCACTTGAAACTATCTTTCTACCACGACTTTTTTAACGGTATTGCCGATTTTGAGCATATACACTCCTGAAGCAAAAGCACTCACGTCAATATAATCTGTTTTTTCACCCAAAGAAATGGAGCCCATTTTTTTATAAAAAACCGTTTTGCCCGTCATATCAGTCAAATTAATATCGGTGTTACCGATTGTTTGAATAGTGTATTTAACAGTCAAAATATCTCGTACGGGGTTTGGTGTGACCTCAATATTCAGTTCATTTTTTGAGTCTTTGAGGGAGGTTGCTTGCTGAGTGACAATGCCGTACCACAGGGTTTTATCACTGGATTGAGACAACTTGATATCAAAAACGCCTTGAATAGTCGGTTTAATATTTTTAAAAGATTGAGACTGTCCTGTGGGCGTAAGTGTATGAATATCAATACTTTCGGCGTTGATATTGAGTCTTAAAGTCACTTCTAAGGGTAACATTTGGGTTGGGGCTGCCCCTAAATTATTGCTCAGAGAGGTATTGTCAGCGTTCCAAATCATACCTGTGTTTTGGGCTTTGCTTGAAAGTGTTAAGAGCGACGTGTCAGATTCGGACAATATTTTTGAATTGAGAGAAAGCCATGTCAATGAGCCAAAATCAGTTGCATTTTGTAAGGTCAGATTGCCCACTTGTGTACTTGTGGCGTCTTTTAAAAAACCTGTTATAGCTATAAAATGGGGCGTATTGGTGGTCAAAATACCTTTAGTCGTGTTTAAAACGGTTTCTTTAGTGTCCGTTTCAAAAATATTGGTTGCCGGAATGGGTAATACTGAGGGGGTATAATCAGTATTGCTATTATACGTTTTTGTGCGAATTGAATGTGTCAATTGCGTTTTTAGGTCATAAGGCACATATTTTCCCCAACGTCCTTGGTTGTCTTTTGCAAAACTGTTATAAATATCTTTTCGTGAATAACTCACTAAAACCGGTTGCTTTGCAGAAGCAATTAGACCATTCCGATATGCGAAAGCACACGACGGAAACAGCGCCATTACTGAAGGGTCTCGCGCGGTGTTGAAAAAGCCCGGGATAAAATCTTTGGAAGCCGTAGATTCCGCATCCCCCGAATATTCAAAAAACATCAAGCCGTCCATGCCATGAAATGAGCCATAAGCGGCCCATTCATGCATCATTTCAGTGCGAAAACGATTCGGAAAGGGTTGATTATATTCGCTGATAGTAAAAGGTTTATCAGCCATTGCAATACCGTTCAAAGCTTGCGTAATAGCTGAGAAATTGGGATCTTTTAGAGGTGATTTATTCTGAATCAACCAATTATTCATATCCCAAGCTACGCCCGGAAACCAGGGATGATCCCAATAATTATGGTCATCATAATAGTCCATTTGCTCGTGTTCAAGACCTTCTTGTATGCCTGTGAGGGCATTGGTGCCTGTGATCAGTGCTTTTACCCCTAACTCATTTTTCAAAAACAAGCGCATATCTTCCATAAAAGACTTTTGCAAATGAAGGTAAAATTCTGCCATATCAGCCACTCGTTGCTTCGTAAAAGAGGCTTTTTCGCTGTATAATAGGCGTCTAATATTTTGGGATGCTAAAGTTTCACCTGTCTCAAAAGTCTGAATAACGGGTTCAGCAAACGACACATCATCGAGCCAAATAGAACCGTCAGTTTGACCTAAACTGAAAGAAAGGCGGCCAGCACCATTGATATCTTCGGTCGGTATAAAGCTGATTTGAAATATCTGCCAGTCGGTTGTCAAATTGAAGTTCTGACCGCCATACCACGTATAAGGTGCATCGTTACGCATCAAACTGGCTGAGATAATCCGATTTTTAGACGCTTTAGCTGAAAATTTCAGGATATAATTGGAGTCTTTTTTAAACGATAAATTGACATACTTAAATTGAATATGCCAATCGGTTCCCGTTGTATTGGTGATTTGAATTTTGGCACTTTGTGAGCCGCTTATTTTCTGAGTAGCATCTGGTAAAAAGGTAGCCAATGCGCCATTGTGTATTTCATTTTGCCAATTAGTTCCCAAAGCAGTATTTTCAAAACCACCATTTTGAATTCTTTCGGTAGAGATTCCTGCGCTGCTATTTGTCCAAGCGGTTTGTAAAGCTGTTTGAGTGCTATATTTTTTTAATAAAAACGCATTCCAAGAACTATCTAAAAAGTTGATGTGTCGCTGGAGCAAACTACCGCCCACTTTTGTATGTTTCAATGCGTCGTCTTTCCACATGCCGTACAGGGAATTTTCGTTAATCATTTCAACAACTGCTACTGTCGGTTCGGCGGCTAAAGTCTTATTAGTATAAGGATTAACGTGGGTGAGGAGCTGGCGGGCATATTCTTTTTCTAAAGCAATTATTTGAGGGTCAAAAACAGTTAATCCCTTGCCGAAATCCTTCAAGGAATCGGCTCCTGCGATACCATCGGCAGTAGTAAAAGTTCGCGAAACGTTGAGGTTGATATTGGCATAAATGCTGTTTTTCTTTAATTCAGATATTAAAAAATCCAACCGGTCGAGAGTGGCGGTGTTAAGCGAACGTGTGGTTTGCCCACTGAAAATAGAGCCGTCCGAACCGCTCCAAGGGTTATCCATGTGATGAAAACGGACAAGATTGATACCCATTTTGCGCATTCTTGCCGCCATTTTAGGTGCATTCTCTTTCAAAGGAAAACAGCCAAGAGTTGTCAGATTAACGCCCCAAAAGCGGTAGGGTTTGCCTGCTACCATGAAGTTTTCGCCTTGCACACTCACTCTTTCAGCATCGGTGATGTTTTTGGCGGGGAAATTGGGTAGATATACTGAGGGGGTGTTATCATTATGTGGTAGATTGAAATTGAAGCCGTTGGAAAAATTTTGAGATATTAAGGAATGGCTTAAAAATGTAACAAAAATTAAGGTGATAATTCTTTTCATGTTTTTTTTTTAATTCAATTGAATTTTTTTTCTGCAACAAATTTATATATTATATTGTTTAAAATGTATAATTTTTGTCATTACATCTAATTTTGCCTTTGGAAATCGTAAATATTGAATACTTAAGCGTAATAATGCGTCTCGTATGTTATACCTTTGTCTTTTAATAAATCAAATTGTTTTCATTTATTTTATTTTTAATTCATGAATCGCATTCCCACTCCTCCTTCTGCCAAAGCGCAAAGTATACAGTATATTATGCAGAATTGGCAGCAGATTGTTCAAAAGTATCAAACGCCTAATCCAAAATTAGCGACGTTACAAATTTTGAATTCCTTTTTACCTTTCATTGGTCTTTGGGTTTTGATGTATTTCACTTTAGAGGTGTCTTATGTTTTGACTTTAGCAATGGCTTTTTTAAACGCCTTTTTCCTTGTGCGCATTTTTATCATTCAACATGATTGCGGACATCAATCGTTTTTGAGTTCAAAAAAATTGAATAACTCAATTGGCTTCGTTTGTAGTATGTTCAGTTTGATACCTTATAGATATTGGGCAAAATCACATAATTTTCACCACGGTCACAATGGTCAATTAGAGGAAGAGATTCGGGATATTGGCGATTTAGGTTTGTTGACTGTTGAAGAATTCAGTAAACTTTCTTCTTGGGGTCGGTTCAAATATCGCGTTTATCGCATGCCGATTGTTTTGTTTGGCGTAGGTTCGATGTATTATATTTTAATTCACAACCGTTTGCCTATGATCAAACAACGGGGTTTTGAATTGGCAAAACGTTCTTTGGTTTGGAGTAATTTGGCAGTTGTTATTTTCTATACACTGTGTATTCTCCTATTTGGCGCTAAAACATTTTTGAAAATTCAAGTGCCGATTATTGTATTTTTTGGTGTCATTGCCATCTGGTTTTTTTATGTTCAACATCAGCATGAACACGCCTATAAGCATTGGCAAAAAAATTGGAACTATGTGATGTCCGCTATTCAAGGGAGTACGTATTATAAATTGCCTAAAGTCGTACAATGGTTGACCGGCAATATTGGTTTACACCATATCCATCACTTGAGCTCATTGATTCCCAATTATTATTTGGAAAAATGTAAGAATGAAAATCCGGTGCTCCAAGAGTGTGTCACCACAATTGGCTTTTGGGAAAGCCTCCCGTGCATGTTCCACAAACTCTGGGACGAGCAGCAACAACGCATGATAACTTTTAAAGAGTTTTATCAGAAATATAAAAACGGTGTGAAATAAAAAAAAGGGTTTTGAGTGGTTGCTCAAAACCCTTTTTTCGGTTCTATACTGAGGGGTATCATCACAAACCAAACTTTATAAAATGCTTCATTTCAACTTGATAAAATCAACTTTTACTCTACTCTCTTTTGCTTTTTTTTTGAGCATTTTAGGTTGTAAAAAAAAGGAATATAACATCATTGTTAATTGGGATGATAATTTACCCCAAATCAACATCGTCACCAATGGCGGTGTTCCAATTACGTCCACCAATACCTATGTCAAGGCTGATATTTCAATCAATGGGCAGAGCCTTTACAGTGATTTTAAGGGGTCGGCTCAAATTCGGGGCAGAGGGAATACAACGTGGAATTACCCTAAAAAACCCTATAAAATAAAATTAGATGAAAAGGCTTCACTGTTGGGTTTACCGGCGGAAAAAGACTGGATTTTATTAGCCAATTATCTCGACGGTTTGCACAGCTTGAATGCAGTGGCTATGAAAGTTGGCCAATTATTGAATATGCCTTTCACCAATCATATTGTTCCGGTGGAAGTGACGCTGAACGGTGAATTTCAGGGGTGTTATATGTTGACTGAACAAATCGAAGTGAAAAAGAATAGAGTGAATATCGGTGAGGAGGGCATTTTACTCCAAATGGATAAAAATTTTGATGACCCGTGGAAGTTCAAATCTGCATCCTATCAATTGCCGGTGATGATTATGCACCCAGAATTGACCACTTCTACGCAAGTAACACCTATTAAAGCAGAGTTTGAAAAATTAGAATCGTTGGTCGCTCAATCGGATTTTCCGAATAATAATTATTTAGATTATATAGATAGTGCGTCAATTGTTAATTACTTTATAGCTTATATGTTGACGGATAATGAGGAAATCAATCATCCCAAAAGCACTTATATGTATAAAACCAAGACCGGCAAATGGACTATCGGCCCCATTTGGGACTTTGATTGGGCGTTTGCTTACGAGGGTACGCAGGTACATTTTAGCCGCTCCGATAGACCTCTGTTTTGGAATTCGTCGTCCGAAGGCACTCGTTTTTTTTCAAAACTCATGACTGACCCACGCATCAAAACGCTGATGAAACAGCAATGGGCTGATTTTAAAAACAATCAATTCAATGAATTATATACTTACATTGATGATTATACTTTTATAATTGAAGGGGCGAGAAACCGAGACTATCAAAAATGGCGGCGAGGCAGTGGGAATTTCAAAAATGACGTGGCAAATCTGAAAGTTTGGTTGCAAAATAGGGTCAATTATATGAATACATTTATTGGGGGGCTTTAGATTTTTAACTATTGGGTTATCTTTGCAGGCTTTTTACATCCAATTTGTTGAACGCAAATTTTTACAGACATAAAAGAATAGGTTTTAAAGATAAAAATGGAAAATACACCAAGAAAGAAGCGGGTCAAAATACTCGAAAAAGTCGTGATTACAGGCATTGCCGATAAGGGGAAAGCAGTAGGGCGCGATACTGAGGGGCAGGTTGTTTTTGTTGAAAATGCCGCACCGGGCGATGTGGTAGATGTGAAAATCCACAAAGAAAAAAGTGGCTACATGGAAGGCACGGTCACCCAAATTCACACCCTTTCGACTGATAGAACCGAGCCATTTTGTGAGCATTTTAACCTGTGTGGTGGTTGCCGCTGGCAGCATATCACTTATGAATCGCAGTTGCACCACAAGCAAGTTTTGGTGGAAAATGCTTTTAAACATTTGGCAAAAGTACCGGTAGAGGAGTGGCAGCCTATTTTAGGCTGCGTGGACAATCGGTTTTACAGAAATAAATTAGAGTTTACTTTTTCTAATAAAAGATGGCTTTTACATGAAGAAGTCTTGAAAGGCATGTCAAATGTAGAAGATGTATTGGGCTTTCACCGCCCGGGAGCATTTGATAAAATTTTGAACATCAATAAATGTTGGCTTGAGCCTGACCCGTCTAACGATATTCGCAACTTTGCCAAACGCATTGCAGTAGAACAAGGTTTGAAATTCTACGATTTGAAAGAACAACGCGGGTATATGCGCCATATCATGTTGCGCATCACGACGTTGGGCGAGATTATGCTCATAGTCAGTTTTCATTACGAAGACAAAGAAAAACGCGAGCGTTTTCTGGATGCTATACTGGAAGAATTTCCCCAAATCACCACCACTATATATTGTATCAACCCTAAAATGAATGATTATGTCCTTGATTTACCGATGATAACCTATCAAGGAAAAGGATATATTGAGGAAAACTTAGGCAAAGT
>JANPGW010000009.1:0-14596 GCA_031424115.1 Saprospiraceae bacterium
ATGTCCTTCATCTTTTTGGAATATCGAAAACTTAGAACCCCTTTTTTTCCTAAGAGCCGCTTTCTTAGCGGGGCGCTGGAACATACTTTTAGCTAATTTGAATAAATCTTAACTTTTTCTACAAATCTTGGTTACACCCATCCATTAAACTTGACAGATTGGGCACCTTCCCCCAAAATAAATTTGTCAAAACAACCATTTACACTATTTTTCTCTGGCAGAATTCAATCCGAAAAAGGAATCGAGGAGTTAATTTATGCGGTAAAAAGTATTAGAGCAAAGGGTATCAATGTTTTTTTATATTTAGCAGGACGAGAAGGTAAAATATCATTGGATTTAAGAAAAGAAATCGAAAAAGGAAATTGGGATTGGTGCGTATTTTTAGGACATCTCACAAGAGAGCAGTTAAAAGAATATTATATAAAATCTACTATTTCCTGTTTCCCTTCATGGTGGGAAAATATGCCTTATACTTGTTTGGAAGCAATGGCTTTAGGTGCTATTGTCATAGCTTCATCAAATGGTGGCATGTCGGAAGTTATTACAGATGGTGAAAATGGCTTTTTGTGCCCGCCACTCAATGTAGAGGTACTGGCTCAAAAAATTGAATCTGTTTTATCAATGGAAAATCAAAAAAGAGAAAAAATTGCCCAAAAAACTATTGCAACAATAAAGAATAATTTTTCAACCGCATTAATTGCAAAAAAAAATATAGACTATTATAACGCTCTATTTTAAGAGACCCCTCAGTAAATTTAGCATCAAAATTCAAACAAAAGAATGAATGTCTAACTTTTTTAACTTATTCAATTAGAACTATTTTATGGATTCACCGCTTGTGAGCATTGTGCTAACAGTTTATAATGGGTCAAAATATCTTGAAGAATGTTTTCAAAGCATTCTTTCACAGACGTACAAAAACTGGGAGTTAATCATCATTAATGATGGCTCAACAGATAATTCTGGAGAAATTATCACTCTATTTGTTTCTACTATAGATAATAAAGTTGAATACATTAATTTAAATCAAAATAGGGGTATAGCTTATTGTTCTAACCTGGGAATAAAACAAGCAAGAGGTAAATATATTGCCAAAATGGATGCTGATGATATTATGATTAACACCAGATTAGCTGAACAAGTGTATTTTTTTGAAAATCATCAAGATATAGGAATAATAGGAAGTAATGCTATTGAAATAGACGAATTTGGTAATGAAATAAGCTCAACTAATGTGCCTTTGGACAATTTGTCTATTAAAAACAGTTGTTATCAACTTATCCCATCATACATCCATCTGTAATGTTTAGAAGCAAGGTTTTTATGCAAGAAATAGAGTACAGAGACTTATATCCACGCGCAGAAGATATAGATTTATGGCTGAGACTTTCTCATATTAATTTTGCCAATTTAAAGAGCCCATTAATAAAAAAAAGAATCTATTCAGAACAAATTACGACATCTAAATGGGGGCATTACGATATATTAAAATTAAAGTTTGATTTTATATCTGAGAATAGAATTTTTGTCAAAAATTTCCATCACTTGTTTAAGCATACTCTCATTGTTGTTTTTGTTCCGAATGTTATTTATGCATTAATAAAAAAATCTCTTTCTCAGAGGCGTAAACAATGGACAGGATTAAAAAGTAAGTAGAAATTGGTAGGTTTGTTTCATAAAAAAGGCTCTTTGACGTGTGTTCAGAGAGCCTTTTTTGGCTTTTAAAAGAACTTATATTGTTTTTTAGATTTGTGTTACCTATGAAAACAAAAAAGCCGATAATCTATGTATAAAACATTGATTACCAGCTTTTTATCTTTGTGGGAGTTGACGGGTTCGAACCGCCGACCCTCTGCTTGTAAGGCTTAAAGGTTAGTTACACCATGTTATAAAATGTAGTATTTTAATGTAAAAAGGAGGTAAAATAATGTAATTATTACTTATTATTGCGAATAAATGTAATAATGAGTAATGAAAATTACCTATAAATTTACCTATTAAAAAGCTTTTGGCTTGAATGAATTTGAGGTAACGAGTATGCCGAAAAATGTATTAAATGTGCAAATATCCTGTTTGGCGAATTGCAAAAAAGAATGTTCTAACGTTTACCACATGTCTGGGAAACAAGCAATGTTACATGAAAAAGCAATCAACGCAGTTGGAAAAGATTTAGGGAAACACTGTGGAAAAGGAAAAGTCGAGTTAGAGAGACTATCAAACCTTCCTAATATATCTTCTCCTCCACCTGTCTTTTAACAATTATTCTTTTCCTTTGTTTTTTTTCTTTCAAGGCACTTAATACAATAACGGCTTTGCTCAAGCCTAAATCCTCAGGCAGGTCAATATTGGGAGAAAAAGAGACATCTCAAGCGACCTTATCTGAAAGCGACTATACACTTTTGCAGAAGTTGATGTTAAAGGAGGGTTACTAATTTACTAATAATAAATAAAGAAGGAGCCACCTAAACTTAGGTGGCTCCAAGATACTGTAATTATTAATTTATAGTTAACAAGCTAATACGATTGATTTTGTAGATTTATTTATATATTAATTTTCTAACGGGCAATGACTACTGCCTTAACAACATCCCGTTTGCCTTTCGACTGAATACGCACCCTATAATTACCCGTTTCTTGATTCGCCACATCTAATTCAAAAAATGTATTTTCAACTTTAGCCAGTTTTTGAACTAAAACTAATTGTCCAATCGTGTTGTAAAGTGTAATCTCAACCGGCTTATCTTTGTATTCTGTCAAATCAATATTAAATGCGGTAGTGGCTGGATTAGGGAAAATAAACGCATCAGACAAACCTTGGAAATTAACAATTTTGTTTTCTGATATTTGTCGCGTGCCATCTTGTAGGTTAATTCTGATACGGTAAATATTATCGCCTTCATTTGGCGCATTATCATATACCGTATAATACTCTGCTTTGTCAGATAAAATGGCGTTTTCGGTGGCAATGGGTTCAAAATCACCGATATTCGGGTTGAATTTCTCAACGATATAGTAGTCTGTTTTATAACCCGTATTGCTTATCCACTGTATTCGGGCGCGGTTAACTTCGGCTGCAGCATTGAGGACAAATTCTTCTTTGGTCGCCAAAGCGAAGACAGCAGGGCTAAGACATGATACGCGCAAAGCACGCATTTGCTTGGCTAACCCAGGAGGCACACACTGTTTGCCTGTATAAGTAGATGATTTGCCAGTGAAATTATCAAACTCATAAAGTGTAAAAGCAAAACCATTGGTGACGGAGACTTTTGCAATACCATTCAATTTCATACCCATGGCTTGAAGTCGGGTGCTTGAATAATCGCCAACGCCTACGGAAATACCCTCATGTGGTTTGAGACTGACATCGCAAGTGTCAAATATACCCCCTGATACTGCCAAAGCACAAGTTGTTCCGAATGAAGGATTGCTAAGACAGGTTACTTTCACGGATTGTGTCGTATCATTCCACGCTACGGGTAAACAAACAACTGTGGGTCCTGTAAACGTGATGGATTCGCCGGTGAACTTATCTCTGTTGTATAAAGTAATAGAAAAGCCATTATTGACTCTGATGCCAGAAGTTGTTTTACTTTTGATATTAAAAGTCGTGAGTTGTTCAGCCGTATAAGTACCCGCAGGAAGGGGCACGCCACTATTAAAACAGGTATCAAAAAGAGAACCACCAAAGCCCGAACAATTCACCGTTGAGGCATCGTTGCTAAGGCAAATGACTTTCAAAGACGAGGTTGTATTATCCAAACCAACAGGCAAACACCCTGTATTGCCCGCATAATAAGTGGCTTTGCCTGTAAAATTATCGCCATCATAAAGCGTTACAGCAAAGCCAATATTGACATTAATTTGCGAAATATCATTGTCTTTTAAGCCTTTAGCTTTTAATTGAGCTAATGTATAAGTACCGGGTGTGAGAGAAACCCCTGTGGTGGTGCTACACGATGCAAAAACAGAACACGCACTTCCGGTACAAACAGGCTGTCCATGATCGTTTAAATCATCACCATTACTATCACAATGTTTGCGTTGAAATACATTGCTTTGTAGGCTGCCGGCGTTTGAATTTCGGGCGATAATATCCCCTAAAGTTGTGGATTGTAGGGTTTTGGCTTCGGCAGAAAGGGCAGGGTCATTCAAAAAATAATAAAAATCCCCGTCTCTTAAATTTTGAAGTTGCGTTCTGAAAATAGCTTCAACCGTTTTGCCCAGTGACTTGCCCGACAAAAGGCTTTCGGCATATAAACCGGGCCACAAATCAATATTGTTAACGTTCCCAAAAAGTTCTTGCATTTTTGCCGCAACTTTACTCGTAGAAGCAATGTCTGAAAAAGAACTTGCCGCAGTGCCAGTATAAAACTTTCTCACTGTGTTGTAATTAGGTAAACCGTGGTCACGTCCCCGTTGAATATTCAAACTGACCAAATCCAAACCACTGCCTTGTCCGAATAAGAAGTTTCTCAAACCATTATTAACCTTCAAGTCCGTTTCGTATTGTTGGTGAACCGTTAAACCTTTCAAGAGCACTCCTATATCAAACTTTTTAACAAATTCGATATTGAAAAATACATTTTTCAACGGCAACTCAACGGGTCCAACGCCATTACATTCATTGTTTCTGAATATAATGTCATTCTCTACCATCGTATGCCAACGGTAAGAAGCCGTCGAAAAGAGATTGCTAATATCGGGTCGAGCAGTCGGTTTGTAACCGCCATAAGTACTTAGGCTCACACCAAAAGTATTTATCCACTGCCCATAAGTAATCGCTTGCAACAAAGCACCCACTTCTTTTCGCGCCATTTGGTAGATTTCTTCATCCGCCGTTTTACCTTTTGCTTTAAGCCTGTCGCAAATCCGATTGTGTTCTCTGACAAACAACGTGTGCAACGAAGTTAAGCCAGGGTGTTCGGCGGCACGCGGGTCACCTGCGGCAAAAGTCTTTTTTGTCCGATTGTTGTCATCGTCCATTTTTGGCGCAGTCGGGTCTAAAGGACTATCAAACTCACCCGTCAAAGTATTGTAAGGCAGCAAATTACCCGCAGAGACTTTGAGTTTGCCATCTTTGAATGTCCGTAGCCATTTAGCTATTGCTGCATCTGGGCCATACACCTGTGAGCCATCTATCCATGAAGTTTGAGCATTAGTCTGATCACGCGGCGATGTAACACCTGTACCAGGATGCGGTAAAGAACGCCTAAAAGGAATGGGACTTGTAAAAATCGGTTCGTAAGAAGGTAAAGGAATCGGTGCGGATTCGCCGCCGCCCGGGGTCAGGGTAATATCATGGTCTAAAAATTGACCCCAGATATAAGCCAAGCCTGACATATCTCTTGCATTTTGAATGTCCTCAACTTCGTCTGACAATCTGTTCGAGATATGTCGAGCAGAAGGTCTATTAGCACCACCAAGAGCATTATTGGGGTCAGAGGGTCCATATTCCGCGGGTATTTCTCTAAAAAGAGGAATACCCGCAGCCCCCCATTTAGTGTTTGTCAAGTTGTTTCCTGTACCATCTATTGAACGATACTTGGCTTGGGCATTCAAGTGTGTAAGTCCTATACAAGTAAATAGGATAAAAAGAGAAAGCCCCAGTGTAGTTTTTTGTAAAAATCTTTGATTCATTGTAAAGTTTTAGTTAAAAAATTGAATAAATTAGGTTCTAAAAAGTCGTGTTTTAATCGGATTTAAATAACTATTCTAATAGGCAATAAAATACTATCACTATAAAGTCATCTAACTTTAGTGTTAAACCTTTTAAAATCAAAAGTCATAATTAACTGTTACTGGTTATTCAAATAATCATAACTACTAACAATTAAAAATCATTAATGAGAAATCGTAACAGATTTTGTATAATCTTTTTTATCCTTAGAAACTATCCGAATTATATATTGTCCAGAAACAGCAGTAGAAATATCCATTTTGATAATATTGTTTGTAACATGGTGAAAGTTTCTTGTTTGATAAAGTTGTCCAAGATTATTGTATAAGTAAACGGTTGCTGGATTGCCCAAATAGGATGTGAGGTCAATATTCAATTCCACATCTGTTGGATTAGGGAATATCAAAGTGGGTTCAATACCTTTGAAAACGACTTTCTTAATGTCTGAATAGGTGAAAGTGCCATCACTAAACACGACTTTGATACGGTAAAAATTATCACCAATAAGTGGGGTATTATCATAATCGGTATAAAATTTTATGCCTGTTATGTCTGGCGTATGCGTATGGGTGCTTGTGGTCGTATCAATGTTATTGATGGTTTGAATATTATCAAATTCACCAGTTTGCTCATTCAACCTTTGAATAACGAAATAGTCATTTTTATAGGCATTATTACTAACCCAATCAATTCTTGAGCGTTTGTATTCAGCCGATGCCGCCATCGTTACAATGACAGGAGAAGTCAGCGGCAAAGCAGTGGCTGATTTTACGACCAATTTACGCATCATATCGTGGTCTTCATGCGATAATATGTGGCAATGCCAAATATATTCCCCAACACGGTCAAATTTAGCGGTGATTCGCATCATCTGCCCGGGCAATAATATCTCTGTATCTTTCCAGCCATTTTGTTCTGGTGTGTAGTTGGTTGCTTGCCCTTGCAAAGCAATATTGCTTATTTTATAGCCAATACCATAATTACCATTATGGAGTAGTTGCGTTTTTTGTTTTAAAGTGTAGTTGAAATTTTGTTTACTTAAAACTTGAAAAGAAACGAGATGTAAATGCACTGGATGAGCATCAGCTGTTGTATTGTAAATTTCCCAAACTTCGGTGTCATTCAAATTGACGACCTCAGTGGTGGCATCATGCCAGGTAAGAGAACCATCGTTTAGATTAGTGGCATCATAAATACCTAACATCGGCAAAATTCTACCTAAGTTATCAGAGCCTTCAAAAAGTGCGACTTTTCTCGTTTTTTGTGGTGCTCCCAAAGCTTTAATAGGGCCAAGTGTAGGGCGTAAGTTGGTTGCAGTTGTGATAGTAACATTAGCAATTTTTGCATTTAAAGTCTGATTTACTCGAAACTGCATGATTTGACCTGTTGTGGCAGGGTCGGATATTGGCGAAGAAGGGTTGCCATACGGGGCATCGGGACCAGTATTTAAAAGGGTAATATTTTGTCCTTTCATTGTGGCAAAATCAACAATAATATCAGCGCGCTGACCAGGCCCTAACGTTAATTGAGTGAGTGCTTTTGGGGTATTTAATTTGCCATCATCCGTACCAATTTGTAAAAAAGAAGCATTATTTGACAAACCAAAAACATAGAACCGAGAATCGGACGCATTTAAAACCCGAAAACGATATTTGCGTGGTTCTACCTCCATAAAGGGCCAGACCATTCCATTAACTAATATAAAATTGCCAAAAAACTCAGGCATACCACTTGGTATAGGCGATGTAGGTGTAGGAGGCGCAGAAGGTAAATATAATTGCCCCTTATTGTCAAACATCCTATCCGTTACAATAAGTTCTCTGTCATAGGTATTTCTTGGGAGGCTTAAAGCGCCATCATTTGCATCGTTTAAGATATAAGCTCCTGCCAAACCGGCATAAACATTCAACCGTGTAATGCCTAATGCGTGGTCGTGATACCAAAGCATAGTTCCCTCTTGCGTATTATCATATTGATACACTTTTTTGACCCAAGCTGCCCCTTTTTCAGCATAGTTATTGGTGTACCAAGCATCGGATTCCCCATCACTTGCTGCCTCTGAATGTCCACCATGCAGATGCACAACTGTAGGAATTCCTTTTATAGGATTGGCTTTGTGGTACGTGACATCCACGGGTAGCAAATGTGTGGTTGGTAAATTGTTGAGCCACTCAACATTAGCAACACTATTGCTGTTAGCGACAAGCGTTGGACCCGGGAAAGAGATTGAACCGGGGTTTTTTCCATAGCCCCATACATTTGTTTTCAATTTGCTTTTAGTGGTAGGACTCATCAAGCCTAACCATTGACTCGTTTGCCCCATCTGCATAGTTATTGCTGTTGCTCCTACATTAATTTTAGTAGGGATTGGCACGGCATTTTGAAACTTTGGATGCGTTACAGGGTCAAGTAATACTGTTTGTGCAATTAAAAAAGTAGCCCCAAAGCTACTTGCAAGGAATAAGTAGAATTTTTTCATCAAATGAAAGTTTTGGTTAATAGATAGAATTCATTTACACTGTTATGAGTCTGCATCCATTAATTTTATGGTACAACCTAATTATCTTAACAGCGACCTGTTATAGATAATGTTTAAAATAAAAAAATGATGGAGATCGGTAAAAAAAGCTTTAGAATGATACTATGAATTTTTAAAAAAGGAGTTAAGTTAGATATAAATCATCTTTTTTAAGCGTCTTGAAAAACAATAGCCTGACAAAACTATTGTATTAAATTGGAATAACAAAATTTTTTTTGGGCTAAAATCAAATATTTTGTATCTAAATAGATTTATTTTTATCTGAAATCAAGAATTGGGTGTTTTTATTGAGCACGCTATCACGTAGCCATCCATGTGTATGTCTGATAGTTTCCTCCATCAAATATAAAGTAATAAGGATTTAAAGGCAATTTTACCCCCCCCGAGGTTTCGGGATAACACCCCTCAGTATGCCTCTCTAATATCCGCTATTTTCAGGAAAAAATAGTTTAAAAGATAGCCCTTCTTTAACCTCAAAGAGATATTTAGCCTTCATTGTTTGGACTGTAGAAGCGATGAAAAACAAGCCAAAACCACCTTTTGTGTTAAAATCGAAATCAGCTTGTAATATTTTACCGTTATCCGTATAAATAAAGCTATTATGTAATAACTGAATAGTGACTTCTAACGGTTGTTTATTGCGGAGGGAGGGGTACGCATATTTGAAGGAATTGGTCAATAACTCATTTAGAATAAGACCAATTGAAAGGGCAGAATCAATATCTAATGCCCGATTATCGGTAGTAATAATGGCTTTAAATTGTTGTTCATTTAAGTCATAAGAAAACTGTAATTTCTCAACTATATTTTGAATAAACGGCTGTAAATCAACCTTATCAACAGCATTATCACTTCTGTAGAGTTGCTGGTGTAACATGGCAAAGGTGTCAAAGCGATTTTTATTTTCTAAAAGCATAGCTTCAAAGGTAGGGTCTTGGCATTGATGCGCTTGAATGCGCATCATGCTGGCAATAGTTTGCATGTTATTTTTTACTCTATGGTGCAACTCCTTGAGCATGATTTGGGCGTTTTTAGTAGCGGCTTTTTTTGCCTTCACTTGTTGCCAGGTATAATAAAGGAGAATAAGCAATGCCAAGCTCAACAATGCAAAAACAGTATAAGCCCGTTTGGACTGCATTAAAGCCTGTTTTTGGGTTTTTAACTCAATATCTTTTTGCTGAATATCCAATTTAAATTGGGCAATATTTTGATTTTTTGTTTGATATTCTTGGTACAAATGTGCATCATATTGGATAATCGCCTCTGCATGTGCCACGGCTTTAGGATAGTTTTTTTTCTGTAAGTAAATATCTTTCAAATGCTGATGAAACTGTTTAGCCATACTGTTTAAACTGTATTTATCCGCTAAAACTAAACCTTTTTCAAAAGCTTGTAAAGCCTCTACAATCCGGCTTTGAGTATAATATAATTCCCCGTATTGAAGATAAAACAAAGTATGGGTTTCGTTAGGTAAAAAAGAAGACAGCTTTGAACAAGCTATAAAATACAGTTCTGCTTCTTCATAATTTTTAATTTGAGAATACAAATGCCCTATTGCCCAATATGATTCTGCTAAACACGGCTTTTCCTGTAGTCGCTCAAATACCATTTTGGCATTATTAAGTTTTATTAAAGCTGGTTGAAAGCTTTTGACTTCCATTTCGATAGTGCCATAAGCATATAAAACTGCTGCTATTTGTAAAGAATCGCCCAGCGTTGAAGCTAATTGATATGTCTTCTCAATGCTCTCCAAAGCTGTGTTATATTCTTTAGCTTTTACATACGCCTCACTTATATTTTTATAACTTGTGACAATTCCCGCTTTGTTTTCCCTTTTTTCTGCAATATCAATAGAGCGTAAATAATGTTTGATGGCTTGTTCATAATCACCGACAATATCATAGAGTGTACCCAAACCATGATAAGCATCTTCTACCATTTCTAAATCTTGAATTTTTTCTGCTTGCTCAATCGTTTTTTCATAATAGTCTCGTGCAATACTATATTGCCCCAATTTCTTATGAATGATGGCTAAATCAATATAAATAGTCAATTGATCAGCCATTTTTAGGCGTGTTTGGGCTATCTTCAAAGCGGAATAGTAGGCATTCTGTGCTTGGTGTAGGTTATTATTGGTTTCATAAATATAGCCTATTGTGCGATAAGCTACAAATATGAGTTGAACGCTATCGGCATTTTGCGCTGCCGTTAATGCGTAATTGGCAAAATACAGAGAAGAGTCTCTATTTTGATAAGACAAATCAACTGCCTTATTAACAGCCGTTCGGATAGAAGAAGGCGGTATATTTTGCGACAATAAATAGTATGGAAAAGCCATACAAAAAGCAACCCCCAGATAAAGCGTTCTCATAGTTGTTTGGGTTCCCAGTTATGAAGTATTGGTTTTAGTTACGGTTGAGGAAACGTAAATATTAAGACAAAAAACTGGGGAGCATTAAGGTAGTTTTCTTTGGACTACAAACTATTATTCTGATTTGTATTAGAATCTGTGTCAGAGTTCTATGTTTTTGTCTTAATAGGACGGCGTTTATCAGTGCAGCAACCGCCTTTTATAGAGGCTAATTCTTGATTGGATAGTGACTCAAGATGAGTAGGAAAAGTCGTTTTCGTTTTAAGTTTCATTTGTTCAATTGTTTATATGCTAAAAAAAATATGAAATTCAAGTACAAAATTAAGAGAAAAAAAGGTGTTTGTCATTACCCTAAAAAGGTGAATTTTGAAATAATGGATAAGTTAACATTGAATTTCATTTAAAAAGTTTTAAAAAACTACTTTTATATGTAGCACTGAGGGGTATATTTTTGCTTCCTATTCTGATTTCAGAATCATTAAATTCTTCTATATGTTGTATATTCACCGCATACGAACGATGAACTTTGACAATATTGTTATCTTCGATTTTCTCTAATACGGCAGATAAAGACATTCGGATAGTATATGACTCTTGGGTAGTATGAATAGTGATATGATTGTGGTCAGCCTCCAGAAATAGTAAGTCCTTTTTCTCTAATTTGACAAAGCGATAGTTATGTTTGATAAAAAAAGAAGTATCAGTTTGTAGAACGAGGTCTGAATTCAATTTAGGGTCTGATACTGAGGGGTCTAATCCCCCCCGATTACTTGGGGTTATAGGGATGGATTCCGAGATGATTATAGATGGTTGGATTTGTTGAGGTTGTTTCGTAAATATATTAAGGGCAAATTCGATGTTCAGTTGCAGGCTACGCTCGTCAAATGGTTTTAAAACATACCCGACAGGGTAGCTTTGTTTGGCTCTTTTGATAGTGTTTTCGTCCGAGTGAGCCGTTAAATAAACAATAGGAATAGGTCGAATGGCATTAAACCTATTGACTGTTTCGATGCCGTCAAGTGCGCCATCAATGCGTATATCTACCAATGCCAAATCTGGCTTTTTTTCTGTAAAAAGTACAATAGCTTCTTCATAAGATTCCGCTTTACCGATCACTTGATACCCCCATTTGGTCAAAAGAATTTCAATATCACGGGCTATTATGGGCTGATCTTCTATTATCAATATCTTGATACTATTCATAAAAATGAGGGTTTTGAAATAGGAAATTAATTACTCCTCCGTATTTAATGCCAAAATTAGGATAAAAGAAAACAATCCAACGCAATTTTGTCAAAAATATGGCTTTATAATTTTAATAAGGAGTATGCAGAAATAGAAGGTGAATAATTGAATAATAAGCGGTTCTTACCAATAAAAAACCTACAAAAAAAATAAGAGTTTTTCAGCGTGACTGAAAAACTCTTATAAGTTGTTGATATTCAAAATTTTATGTAGTGGGAGTTGACGGGTTCGAACCGCCGACTTTCTGTTTGTAAGGCGTAAAGGTTAGTTACGCCATGTTCTTAAATGTAGTATTTTAATGTAAAAACGAGGTGAAATGATGCAATTATTGCTTATTATTGCGAATAAATACAATAACGAGTAACGGAAATTACCTATAATTTTACCTATGATACGAATACACATTGTCTTAGACAAAACGAAACAGAAACAGCATAAAGATGGAACGCATCCGGTGGTTCTACTGGTGTATGCTTTTCAGATATTTCACACCTAAAAAGAGGTGATGTGAAATTGGGTAGGATAGAGTACATCGTAAGAAAAAGCATAATCCGCACAGCATTGGTATACACCCAAAAGCCAAAGGGATATTGAAAAAATATGAGTCGGTTTCACATTAAGATTATGCTTTTCCTATTTTGAACGATGTTATTAATGTGTAAAGTATTAAAAAAAACACCGTATTCAAACAGTTCTGAAAGATGTGAATAGCGCACTTAAAAAAATAACAACTCAATTGGGCGTTGAAGGACTAAATATGAGTAGCTATGTCAGCCGCCATAGCTGCGCCAATATTGTGCGAAAAGGAGGGACATCTTTAGAAGAAATTCCAGAACTTCTGCAACATAAGGACATCAGCACTACCCGTATTTATTTGGAATCTTTGATCGATGATGAAATAGGTAAATGGTTAGATGTACTATAATAGCCTTACCTGTGTGTCTTGTTTTATTATCAATTGTTTTCATTCCTTTTCCCAATGGGCAAAATAAATATCTAATACTTATGTGTGAGGTGCAATTTTAAGTGAATAATCCCTAACACTCAATAAAAATTTCACTTATATTTGTCTACGTTATTCATCATCCAAAAACGAAAAACAATGAAGCGGTACTATACTCTTTTCACCCTTCTCTTTTCTCTTTTAACAATAACACTATTTGGGCAGCAAAAACCCTGCAACAACTACGCCTGCGTCATAGAAAAAGTAGAGCGCTTGATGAAACAAAACCAAAAGGACTATAAGGCCATTTTGGATAACCTCGATTCGGCAGAAGGATATCCCAATAGCAAGGCGGAACAGATTCGGGGGCTGCGGCGACAAGTCTTTGTTTTGATTGAAAATGAGAAAAATGAGGCAAAAAGGGCGAGAGATGAGGCAAAAAGGCAAACGGAAATTGCTCAAATGGCGTTGGTACAAGCCGATAGTGCAAGAAAAAAAGCACAAGCAGTTTTGGATAAGATTTATTTTTATGATGAGCGTTTTGGGTTGGCTTTTGATAAAAACAGTAAGAAATATGGTTTTATTGATAAAGATTTAAAAACAAAAATTGATTTTAGCTATGATGAGGCTTTACCTTTTGACTATCTTAGTTTTGCTAAAGTTAAAAAGAATAATATTAACTATTTGATTGATACATCAGGGACATTTGAATATGAATTTGCAACAGAGGTCAATCAGTTGAACGCCAATACTACGGCATTGGATTTACGCAATAAACAACTTAAAGAGTTACCCCCCTCAGTATTTGAGCATTTGCAACTTTTTGTGTTATTGTTAGATTTTAATCAATTAAGCAATTTGCCAACTGCTTTTTTTAAGTGGAACTATTTGACCTATTTATCTTTAAGAGGCAATCAATTAGCGCATTTGCCCAAAGAGGTAAAGGAATTGGAAAATTTGACTTATCTTAATTTAAGTGAAAATCAATTGAACGATTTACCTGCTGAAATAGGTGATTTAATAGATTTGTTCGATTTGGATTTGAGTGCAAACCAACTAAGACAATTGCCAGTTGAAATAGGTAATCTCACGTTTTTAAATATTTTAGATTTAAGTTTCAATGAATTGGATAGTTTGCCTACCTCATTTTTTAAATTAGAAGGGTTAACCTCTTTAAATCTAACTCATAACCAATTGAAAAACATACCACCAGACATAGAGAAATTGATGCTATTATCTTCATTAGATATTAGTGACAATCAATTACAAAACATACCGCCAGAGATAGGCAATTTAACCGAGTTAACTTCTTTGAATTTAAGTGATAATCAATTGAGTAGCTTGCCCACAGAGGTAAAAAAACTGCAAAATTTGAAGGCATTGAGCGTACAAGGTAATGATTTGAAAGAAATATCCTCCACTATTATCGCATTGACCAATTTAACATATTTAGATTTGCGGGACAATAAACTGAAAGTATTGCCCACAGAATTTTTCAAATTGAGCAACCTAAAAACTTTGACGTTAGCTAATAATGAACTACGTAGTATCCCTTCTGAAATTGGTAATTTATCCAAATTATATTATTTAGATTTACGCAATAACCCAATATCCAAAGAGGAACAAGAAAAAATCAAAAACCGACTGCCAAATTGCAAAATTTATTTTTAAACCATGCAAATAAACTACTGTCTAATAAAAAAAACTAAAGTATAAAAGCTTGATTAAGAATAACAAAGTCGTAAATAATGGCTTCGATGTAAGCGATAAAATCATCAAGCTTAAGAATAATGTCCTCAATTTTGGACAAACCAGACCTAA
>JANPGW010000010.1:0-25486 GCA_031424115.1 Saprospiraceae bacterium
CTTTTTGCAAACCTTACTAAGCAATACAATCTGAGTTCATTCGATTCAAAATATTGATATAAAGATTACTATGTCTTCAAAAAATAGAAAAGTCATACTGGTAGAAGATAATCTTGCTGACGTGGAGTTAGTGAAGATTTCGGTCAGAGAATTAGAGAATCCCGTTGAACTTGTACACGTGGGGGATGGACAGGAATTATTAAATTTTCTGAAAACTGCCGTACTGAGTGAAATAGCCCTTATTCTATTGGATCTTAATATGCCTCGAGTAAGTGGTATTGATGTGCTTCGCCACATGCAAGCCGATCCTAACTTAAAAAAATTGCCGGTTGTGATGTTTACCACATCTAACAGCAAAAGTGATATTATGAAATGTTACGAATTGGGTGCTAAAGCATTCGTTTGTAAACCGTTAGATATTTTTGAATTCAATAATTCTATCCGTTCAATCGTTGAATTCTGGACGGGTATCAATATGTTGCCTTCTTTCCAGTAAAAATTGAATCATACTGAGGGGGGGTAAAAAGAGGTTGTATTGCTGTATTGTTGCATTGTTTTTACACGTAAAAGACTCAACAATACAGCAATACAACCTTTTTTTTGATTAACCTCCTAATCCCGCCTGTTTTGAAATCTCCAACATTCTGTCAATTGATGCTCTGCCTTGCTCGATAATCCAATTTGGTAAAATAATTTCAGGCTGTTCGTATTTCATGCACAGATAGAGTTTTTCCATCGTATTCAATTTCATGTAAGGACACTCATTGCAAGCACAAGTATTTTCGGGCGGTGCCGGTATAAATGTTTTATTGGGCGACTTGAGTTGCATCTGATGAATAATACCCGCTTCGGTTGCCACGATAAATTCGGTTGCAGGACTCGTTTGAGTGTATTTGAGAAGACCCGCAGTGGAACCGATGTAATGGGCTTTTTCCAAAATATGCGCTTCACATTCAGGATGGGCAATCATAAGGGCATTCGGGTGGCGGTGCATCAACTTGGTAATTTTTTCATTGCTGAATATTTCGTGTACCATGCAAGCACCATCCCATAAAATCATATTTTCCCGACCTGTTATTTTTTTCAGGTAAGCCCCTAAGTTTTTATCGGGGGCAAAAATAATGGGTGTTTCCTTCGGAATACTGTTGATAATATGAACTGCATTGCTCGACGTGCAGCAAATATCCGTCAGCGTTTTGAGCTCAGCTGTGCAATTGATATAGCTCACGACCACATGATCCGGGTATTTTTCTTTGAATTTACTGAACACTTGCGGCGGGCAGCTATCGGCCAAAGAGCAACCGGCTTTCAAGTCCGGTAAAACAACTTTCTTTTGTGGAGAAAGGATTTTAGCGGTTTCGGCCATAAAGTGAACGCCCGCAAAGACAATAATATCGGCTTTGGTTCTCGCCGCTTCTTGCGAGAGTTGAAGGGAATCCCCGATATAATCAGCAATGTCTTGGATTTCACTATCCTGATAGTAATGAGCCAAAATCACGGCATTTTTTTCTTTTTTTAACCGGTTAATCTCTTCTACAAGATCAAGCGTGGGGTCAACTTCCATGTCGAGCCAACCTTTTTTATTCAAATTTTTTTCAGCCGAAGCCAATGTTGCTGTCATTTTTACGGTCTATTTTTTTCTTAAATACGGATATAAAAAATGAAACGATTTATGCTTTAAAATGATTCCAACCTTGCGCGGTTATCGGATGAATATTACCGCCTTTGGTATGGAGTCTGATACCGTCTTCTTGTGGAACTATTTCACCGGCAATAAAAATATCCGGTAAAAACTGAATTTTTTCAATGTCATTCGGATTGATGGTAAAAAGCAACTCATAATCCTCTCCACCGCTCAATGCACACGTAATCGGATCCATTTGAAATGTCAAAGCCATCAATTGAGCATCAGGATGAATAGAAACGCCACTTTCTTCGATAAAAGCACCCACGCCCGATTGTTTACAAATATGATGTAATTCAGACGCTAAACCATCCGAAATGTCCATCATTGAAGTCGGTACCAAATTGTTTTTACGGAACATCTCAATAATGTCTTTCCGCGCTTCGGGTTTGAGTTGGCGACCGATGAGGTAGGTCTGTTGTTCTAAATCAGGTTGTACTGAGGGATCGTCCAAAAAGAGTTGTTTCTCTCTTTCTAAAATTTGAAGCCCCAAGTATGCCGCGCCTAAATCACCGGTTATACAGACAAGATCACCGACTTTTGCCCCATTGCGGTACACCAATTTATCTTTTTCTCCTTGCCCGATGGCAGTCACACTGATAACCAAACCGCGTGGTGACGAGGTGGTGTCGCCTCCTATCAAATCCACCCCGTAGTGCCGGCAAGCAGAATAAATACCTTCGTATAGCTCCTGAACGCTTTCGACTGAAAAACGATTGGACAAAGCAATCGAGACGGTAATTTGTTTCGGAAGGGCATTCATTGCATATATATCCGACAGATTCACTACTACCGATTTGTAGCCCAAGTGCTTCAAGGGCGTGTACATAAGATCAAAGTGAATACCTTCGACAAGTAAATCGGTGGTAATAACTGTTTGAAAGCCGTTGTTATCAATGACAGCGGCATCGTCGCCCACACTTTTTATAGTGGATTCATTAATAGTCGGGTTATCTTTTGTCAAAAGGTCAATTAAGCCAAATTCGCCAAGAGTATTTATATCAGTTCTTTTTTCCAAGAGTGTAATTTTTTAATTTAAAAACGCCAAAATAGGATGCAATAATAAAGACCATGCCCTAAATTCAGGACAAAACTATTCAAAATTTTTATTTTTATTTTAAAATAACAAATTCCGTTCTTCTATTGTTCGCTCGTCCCTGAGGTGTTTCATTTGACTCTACCGGCATCGTTTCCCCGAAACCTTTGGCTTGAAGTCTATCTGCATTGATACCTTTTTGAACTAAAAAATCTCGAACTGCTTTAGCACGCTGGTCAGAGAGATCAAGATTGTGGGCATCTGACCCTTGATTATCGGTATGTCCTCTCAATTCAATTCGAATAGCCGGATTTTCACTTAAAAATAATTTTAGTTTATTCAATTCAGCAAAAGATTCAGATTTCAATATGGCTTTATCCGTATCAAAAAAGACATTTTTCAAAACAATTGCTTTGTCTTCTTTAGGCTTTTCAACGGGTTTTCCCTGCTCTGCCATCGGTTGTGAAGTTTCGGCTTTGATAGGTTGCAAATTGATTTCTAACAAAAAAGGTTTTTCTAAAGTCGCCTTTTCAGTCAGATTGAAATTTTCAGAATGGAAAATGTATTTGTCTTTTGACACATTCAACGCATAATTTTTCCCATAAGGCAAACACACTAAAAACTCACCTTTATCATCCGTTTTTGAGGTAATCATGACTTTTTGCTGCGCTAAATCCATAATTTCAAGACTACTATTGCTTAAAGGTAATTTTGTATTTTGATCGAATACGGTCGCTTTGGCGTAAGTGACAGGTTGCGCACACGCCGCTTCGGGAAGTTCAAATGAGTATAAATCGTAATTCGCTATGCCTACACCGGTTGGGTTAATATTACGGGCATAATAGGCCGTTCTACCATCAATGGCAACGGTAACAGTGCCTTCATCATCTTTTGTATTAATAGGATACCCTAAATTTTGCGGTTCAGCCCAATTGCCATCGGCTTGTTTCCGACTGAGGTAAATATCCTTACCGCCCATGCCTGGATGTCCTTCAGATGTGAAATAGAGTGTTACACCATCTTGATGAATAAAAGGCGTTTGGTCATTTGCGGGGGTATTAATAGATTTTCCGATGTTGCGCGCTTCGCTCCATTTGCCATTTTCAAAAGAAATATACCATATATCGTACCCGCCAAACCCACCCGGGCGGTCACTGGCAAAATAAATAGTTTTGCCATCGGCTGAAATGGACGGCTGAGAATCCCATGAGGGTGAACTGATAGGTGTGAATCCACGCGGCGTAGTCCATTTACCCTCCTTTTTTTGAGAAAAAAAGATGTCGCAACTGCCTAAAAGCCCGGGGCGATTGCAAACTGTATAGAGCAGCAAATTTCCGTCTGCCGAAATACATTCTGCCCCTTCATTTTCCTCGGTATTAAGCTCTGTCAGGGGTTCGCCTTTTTGCCATTCACCATTAATGTTCTTAGACATATAAAAGTCTTCTTGTTTATTTACTCTGGCAGTATAAACTAATGTTTGACCATCGGCAGTCAAGCTGGGTAAATACTCCGAATACTGAGGGGTGTTCACTTTATCGCCCAAAGACCGAGGATTGAAGGGAACAGGGTTTTTCATTGCATTTTCTATAAATCGGGCATCTTTGATGGTCTTTTCAATTTTTGATTTTTTGTCAGCCGATGTTTTATTCGATTTTGAATACGCCTCATAATGCTCAATTGCTTCCGCATTCTTACCTTGCTTCATTTCGATATTACCCAAAGAAAAGAGAATTTCGGGTTCATAATTGGGGTCTATCTTCTCCACTTTTTCAAATGCTGTTTCCGCTTCTGCCAGTTTTCCAAGTTTGTAATACGAAGCAGCTTGCTGTATTTGAGCATCAATAAATGTAGCGTCGGTTTTGAGAGCATCCGTAAAAGACTCCAATGCTTTGTCAAACTTATTGGTGATATTGTACTTCACCCCTTCGTCATAAGCTTTTTTGGCTTTGCTCGATGCCGTCTTTTTGGTAGTGTAATTCTGACAAAATGCAGTATTGTACATCAAAACAATATTGCCAATAAAAAAAAATCTGACTATTAATCTATTCATAAATCCCTTGTTTCTAAATATTTTAAAATAATGTCCTAACGAATCTTAAGCCAATCTTCATTAAGAAACGTTTAAAAAGCCCAATAGGTGAAAAAGAAAAACGTATTTTAATGAAAAATGGTGTATGTAATGGACTAAACTACTGTCTAACAATTTTCATTAAAGTATAAAAGCCTGATTAAGAATAACAAAGTCGTAAATAATGGCTTCGATATAAGCGATAAAATCAGAAATCTTTAGAATAATGTTCTCAATTTTGGACAAACCAGACTACAGGCAACTTGTTTTAGATTTTAGTAGGCAACACGCTATTATTAGCATAATTCCGACCTTTTGTAGGCTAATAGGGGCAAATATTGTCGCTTTTTGAATTACTTTTGCCCACAAGAGTACTGCAGATTGTTTGTTTTTCCTTTTCACAAATTGTTTATAGGCAATTTGAGTATTCTTTTTTAATATTACCTTTTTTTCGTAGACAGTAGTTTAGTTTTTTCCATCTTCTGAAAAAATATTTAATACTATATCCCAAGATACTATTCCTTCCCCGTAATCAATACTTTGTATATATTGATTAATTGAGTTTTCAAGACTATTCCTTAGTATTCGAAATTCATCATGATTAATATCCGAATCTAATCTTGCTCCTATCCACAATTTCATTTGAAAAAATCTAAATTATTGATTACTTTTATTTATGGTTGGTCTTTAACCCCTTGTCCTTAGTACGGCACTAAGGTATTTCCTATTGATAATAAAACATAAAGAAAACTTGCAGCAGGTCTGAACAACGCTTTTTAAAAGAAAACCCTAATTTGTGATATATTTGTGATGCCCCAAAATGATATTTGTGGAAAATTAAACCCAAATCTCCATTAATTAACATTTGCTTTTGGTTCCTATGGAAAAAATACTCATTGTCGAAGATGATTACAACATTGCTGAATTGGTGGCAATCAATTTGCGAGACCTTGGTTGTGAAGTAGTGATAGAAAACGACGGTTTAGCCGGCTATGACCGCGCTATGAAAGACAATTTTGCCCTTCTCATTTTGGATATTAACTTACCTAAAATGTCCGGACTGGATATTTGCAAAAATATACGCAAACATCGGCGGTACGTGCCAATCATGATGATGACCGCTAAAAGTGAGGAAAACGATATTGTCATCGGCTTAGAAGTAGGTGCTGACGATTATATCACCAAGCCGTTTAGCGTAAAAGAATTGATGGCACGAGTAAAAGCGGTTTTGCGCCGAACCCAATCGGCTAACACCGAATTGCAAAAAAGTGGCAAAGTGTTAAACTTCCCTGATTTGACGATGGATACTGAAAATCGAACCGTCATACTGAGGGGGGAGCGCGTGGACTTGACGCCGAAAGAATATGACTTGCTGTATGCCCTCGCTAAAAAACCCGGGCGCAGTTACTCCCGCCAACAGCTTTTGGATACCGTTTGGGGCTACGAGTTTGAAGGTTTAGAACACACAGTCAATTCCCATATCAATCGCTTGCGCATCAAAATCGAAAAAGATATCCAAAATCCGACTTATATTCTGACCACTTGGGGGGTTGGTTACCGTTTTAATGATGACATTTAGTGAATGGAAAATGGAAAATTTATAATTGAAAATAGGTAACAGGCACCTTATTTTCAATTATTAAGCAATGCGTGAAGTTTTTTATTAAAATCAGAAATATCGGCTCCTAAAATAGTGAAAAACTGTTTATCAAATTGCTCAACTGTTTTTACAGCTTTTTGGGTCATTTCAACACCTTTTTCAGTCAAGGCAACGGTTTTAGCTCTCGTATCTGTCGCGTGTTCTTGACGAGAGAGCAGACCTTTCGCTTGGAGTGTACGCAAAACAGTGGAGGTCGTCATGGGGTCAATTTTAGTGTGTGAAGACAATACTATTTGAGTAACACTTTCACTTTTTTTAGAAAGCCAAAGGGTGCTCGCGAGCAAAACGAACTGCGAATGCGTTAAATCATATTCTTCCAAAGCTTTTTTGATTTCTCTTTGCCAAAGATTAGTGACTTGCCAAAGCAAAAAACCAGAACTATCCTCTGCGCGCTTAACGCTGAAAACCTTATCGTTGTCCTTCATTTGTCAACATTTTTGAAGCAATTATATTAAAATCGCTTTCATTTATTTCTAAAATACCAAAACGAAATGGGTATCCCCATCGGCTTTTATCTTGGATAAAACTCAATTGAGGAATCAGCGGTAAAATAGGAATTTCTGAGCACTCTTGAAATAAAACGTTTCTTCTAAATGGAATAAAATCGGGTGACATGGCGTGTTGATAGACATTTTCATCCATTACATGACCAATAGCCGTGAATGCTTGACACTTTTCATCCCTAATCATAGACTGCTCGGGCGAATAATAAATAACCCCATCCTCATAATTCATCCGTTTGAGAGGAGCTTCTTTGCCGTGGCATACTTGTATGAATCCGCCACTTACACCCCTTAGTACATGGTCTTTTGAAACCACGGCTATCCAATATTTTCCTTTTTTCATAGTTGGCTGGCAATTTTCACTTGATTTTCCATTTCGGAAGGCAAGTTTTTAACAATGTCTTGAGCGACTAATTTTACCCATAAAAAGCCCAAAATACCTTTCACAGTCATAGTCGTTGTAATTTTCAAACCCTCCGGAGTTTCTTGAAAAGTGTGATTGCCCCACATTTTAGCCAAAGGGAAACGAGTCAAATCAGTGAAATTCCTGTTTTTCTCTACATCTACTAATTCAATATTAACCTTGGGTCCATTTTTAGGTTTCAATAAAAAGCGGTTGCCTTTTTCAAAAACACCTTCCATTTTGGCATATTCAATGCCTTCATCCCAGGTATGCCAATTATTGACATCAGCAAATAATTTCCATAATTGCTCTTTAGTAGCAGCTTTTGTTACGATTGAAAACGATTTTGTCCACATAGCAATTTTAGTTTAAAATAAAACAATTTATTATCACTACAAATATAATATGTATACTTATTAAAATGCAAATATTTTTATCACTTTTTTAAAAATCATTTTTTACCTTGTCCTGAAATGAAAAATATTGATTACCAAGAGCTGCAAAATTGGATAAAAGAAGGCAAAAAATTCCAACTAATTGACGTGCGGGAACAGGACGAACACGATACTTTCAATATTGGTGGTACATTGACCCCCCTCAGTATTTTCGTCAAAACAACAAAATTAGACACTTCTAAGCCGCTCGTCATTTACTGCAAACGGGGCATTCGTTCGCAACTTGCCATACAAAGACTCACTTCACGCTTTCCTGAAGCAGACTTTTACAATCTCAGAAATGGCATTTTAGACTTGTTAAATATTTCACAAAAGCCAGACTTTCACTAATTTACCCAACCTTTACGCCGTTTTTTCAGTATAAAGTTTTTAGGATAGTACATAATTATAGAAAAAAATCTATTTTTAGCCAATAATGAGAAAATATCAAATCAAATAACCAACCAAGTTTTTATAAATAATTAAAATAAGTAACAATGAGTCAAACCGCTTTCGTCGAACCTACTTTAGCTGACATTCAAAATTTTGAAGGTAAATATCCTAAGCAACTTTGGTATTTGTTTTTTACTGAAATGTGGGAACGTTTTTGTTTTTATGGTATGCGCGGCGTGCTTGCCATTTTTATGGTCAGCCAATTAGGTTTGACGGACAAAGAATCTAACCTTAAATATGGCGCTATTCAAGCTTTTGTGTATGCTTTTACATTCATAGGCGGCATTTTCGCCGATAAAATTTTGGGATTTAAAAAGTCTTTATTTTTTGGAGGTACAGTCATGATTTTGGGCAATTTGATTATCGCTTTTTCACCTAAAGAGATGTTTTACGTTGGCATCACCTTATCCATTATCGGAACGGGCTTTTTCAAACCCAATATTTCTTCAATGGTCGGCGACCTATACAAAGAAGGAGATAGTCGTAGAGATGCCGGTTTCGGCTTATTTTATGCCGGTATTAACATTGGTGGTTTTCTCGGTGGTTTTTTATGCGTTTGGCTCGGAAAATACTATTCATGGAGTTATGCTTTCTTAGCCGCTGCGATTGTTATGCTATTGGGTCTCATCACTTTTGCTTTCACAAAAAAATATTTAGGACCCATAGGAGACTCCCCGCTTTTGAATATTGATGAGGGTAAAAAGAAAATGAGAGAGATTATGGTATATGCAGGTTCGTTGTTGAGCATTCCTTTGATATTTTTGATGATTAAAAATACCGAATATACGGATAGGTTCATGTACACGATTGGTCCCTTAGCAATTATATACTTCGTTTATGAATTGTTTAAAATATCGGATGCTAAAGCGCGGAAAAAACTCATAGCTGCCTTCATCTTCATCATTTTTTCTATCATTTTTTGGGCATTTTTTGAGCAGAGTGGTGGGTCATTATCTCTATTTGCAGAAAAAAATCTTGAGTTTAATCTATTGGGTATGCACATTGATCCTAATGTGGTTAATAATACCGCCAATACATTTTTCGTGGTTTTATTCAGTCCATTGATTGGTTTATTATGGTTGTGGATGTCCGAGCGAAAGATTGAACCCAATACCGTGATTAAGTTTGGTTTAGCTTTCTTGTTCTTAGCGGGTGCATTTTATGTATTTTATGCCACAAGGTTTTTTGCCAATGACCAAGGCATTACTTCCCTCAACGTTTTTACATTGGCTTATTTAGTCATAACAATTGGAGAACTTTGCCTTTCTCCGATTGGACTTTCTATTATTACAAAATTATCTCCCAAGCACATGGGCGGCATGATGATGGGTATTTGGTTTCTTGCCACAGCTTATGGTCAGTACGTTGCCGGTTTATTGGGAGCCAATATGTCCACACCTGATCCCAAAGCCAGCCTTCCCCAAAAACTCATGGCTTATACAGATGGGTACTATCAGCTTTCCATTTATGCTCTGATAGCCGGAGTTCTATTGATAGTGATTTCGCCCATCATCCGCAAACTGATGCAGGAAGTAAAATAAGGTTGTAGAAATTTAAATGTAACATAAAAAACAGTGTAAATATGTCGAATAGCGATTCAAATGATTTTTTTAAAAACAATGTCATAGGACATCCCGCCGGTCTTTTCATATTATTTTTCACTGAAATGTGGGAGCGATTCTCCTTCTATGGCATGCGCTCTTTATTAGTCCTATTTTTCATGGCACCTTTAGCTAAAGGCGGATGGGAATGGGAACAATCAACCGCTTCATCTTTATTTGGCACTTATGTCGGCTTAGTCTATTTGTCCACCATGTTAGGCGGCTATTTTGCAGATAAAATTATTGGATTTCGTTGGGCAGTAGTGGTTGGCGCAACTTTAATGACATTAGGGCATTTCTCGATGGCATTTGAAAGTCATTTTTCGATATATTTGGGTTTAATATTATTGGTTTTTGGTAATGGTTTCTTCAAACCCAATATGACTTCCATCATTTCAGAAATGTACAAAAACCACCCTGAAAAGAAGGATGGTGCTTATACCATTTTTTATATGGGTGTCAATTCAGGTGCTTTCTTTGGCATATTATTATGTGGCTATCTGGGTGAAAAAGTCGGTTGGGGTTATGGTTTTGGATTAGCCGGAATTTTCATGTTTTTTGGAACGCTTCAATTTTGGCTTTCTCAAAATATTTTTGGCACCATAGGTCTAAAACCAGTACAAAAAGAAGCTCAAGTGCTTGATGTAACCGATACTGATAAGAGAGTGCCATTTCCAATATGGCAATTGGCACTGATTGGTATAAGTGTTTTATTGGGGATGCTGTGGCTCATCAATGTTCCGGCAACTAAAATAACGAAAGGTAGTTTCAATATTTTTAATTTCCAATTGTTTGGTTACGCCGGTAACACTGTGGCAATTATATTAGCCTTAATTTCCTTTTTAGTTTTAGTGGGATACCGATTGACGCAATATTCTAAAACAACCCGTGAAAAACTGATAGCTGTTTTATTTTTTGCCATCATTTCCGTTTTTTTCTGGGCAATATTTGAACAAGCGCCTAATAGTTTAACCGTTTTTGCCAAAAAATATACTAATAGAGTATTAACGGGGGATGCCAGTTTGATTTTCTTGGTTTTTAATTCTCTTTTGACATTGGTGCCGTTAATCATTATCAATTGGGTAATGCTTAAATTATTTAAGAAAACTTTTAAAGAATATACTCTTGCCAGCATCATCTTGAGTTTTAGTTTTGTTATCATCTGGGCAATTGCTTTGTGGATGTTAACAAAAGATTATTATACAGCGGGATATTTATCACTTTCGGATAGTACCTTATCTTTTTTGAAAATTGATAAAGTAACTATTCCACTCACAGAAATACCTGCAACTTGGTTCAATACTTTCAATTCTTTATTTATCATCACGTTAGCACCCTTATTTTCCAAGGTATGGGAAAGCAAATATAATCCTACAGCCAATGTCAAATCGGGTATAGGGATGATTTTGTTAGGTTTAGGCATGGTGGCTGTGGCGTTTGGTTCAAGCGGCATTGCGCCCGGTGCCGAGTCCGCATCGGTGAGTATGATTTGGCTTATTTTAGTGTATTTATTTCACACCATGGGTGAGTTATGTATTTCGCCGGTTGGGCTTTCTTATGTCAGCAAATTGGTGCCGCCGCGCATGATTGCATTCATGTTTGGGGTCTGGTATCTTGCTATAGCCATCGGAATGAAAAGTGCCGGCATATTCGGCGAAAATGTAGAGCGCATAGCAGACGAGAAAGGCATCAGTTATTTTTTCTGGATGTTGGCGATCATCTCATTTGTTTTAGCCGCATTCTCCATTTTGATGCAACCAATTATTAGAAAATTGATGCATGGCGTTAGGTAGGGGTTTTGGGTTTTGAGGTTTGGGTTTTGAGGTTTGAGTCAAAACCCGAAACTCAAAACTCAAAACTCAAAACCCAAAACCCACCTATACTGAGGGGGGGCTTTTAGACAAAAACCGTTTAAAATTTTCGGGCTTTTTATTGGGGTTTATCATATAAAAACTAATTTTGGGCTGTTTTAAAAACGAGTTATCCATTATTTAAAAATAAAATCAGTTATGAAATTTCCTGTTGATTTAAAATATACCAAAGAACACGAGTGGATTCGCGTAGAAGGCGATGTGGCTTACGTCGGTATCACGGATTTTGCTCAAAGTGAATTAGGTGATATCGTTTATGTGGAGGTTGAAACCGTTGGCGAGACCATCAAAGCTGATGAGATATTCGGAACGATTGAGGCGGTAAAAACAACGTCGGAACTTTTTATGCCTATTGATGCTGAAGTTTTGGAAGTGAACCCGAAAATTACATCAGAAGGTGATGATGATCCGGCACTTGTCAATTCTGACCCTTATGGCGATGGGTGGATTGTAAAAGTGAAAATTCAAAATTTGGCTGATGTGGCAAGGTTGTTAGATGCAGCGGCTTATGAAGAACTCGTATCTTAGATGGCTGATAATAATCTTTTATACATGTCAAAAGTAAAATATTTCGCCCCGGCCCTTGGTTGGGGCATTTTTGTTTTTGTGCTGTCAACTCTACCCGGTAAGGATTTTCCGGAGATACCTGATTTGTTAGGACTTCTGTCAGTGGATAAAATTGTTCATATCCTTTTTTATGGCATTTTGACAGCGCTGATACTGAGGGGGGGTAAAAAAAGCGATTTACTACCACCAACCATCCGTGCCATAGTTTTAACCGGCTTCTTTATTGCCCTTTGTGCCTCAGCTTTCGGCTGGTTTTTGGAGTGGTATCAGGAAAAATATTGTGAAGACCGCGTTTTTGATATTTTAGATGGCGTGGCGAACACAATTGGCGCGTTTATTTCATGGATAAGTTTTTCGGCATTCAGTTATTATAAATTCAAAAAAACACATTAAGTGCGGTTTTTAACAATGCTGAAGAGAGAAAAGTTACTTCAGCATTTTTTTATGTCTATATAATTATCACAAAAGTATTCAAGCAACTTTTATCGAAAAAAGGCGTTATTTTTGAGAGATTATCGGTAGTAAGCAGGTAGGTTATTCAAGACTGTCCACTTACTACTCTATCACAAGCTTCTATAAAAAAAATTCCGATAAATGAAAAAACTCATTTCAATTCTGTTTTTCTTACTGCCATTGTGCATTATGGCGCAGCCCGACCCGCGTTTAGCAGATTATTATTTTCAGAATGGCGAGTTAGAAAAAGCTTCCACTATATATGAAAAGCTTTACCAACAAAATTCAGGTGGAGATTATTATTTTGATAGATATTTAACTTGCTTAATGGACTTAAGCCGTTTTGATGAGTGCGAAAAGATTTTACAAAAACAAATAAAAAAAGAGCCCCAGAAAGTAACCCTTTATGTGCAATATGGAAAACTGTTTGAAAAACAGTCAAACGAGCCTAAAGCCATTGAACAATATAAAAAAGCCATTGAAAAATTGCCTGCCGACCGTTTCGTAATCGACAATCTGGCAATGAGTTTCAACAATATGTCTCGATATGATTTCTCTTTGCAAGTGTATGAAAGAGGCGGACAGTTGATGAAGAACAAAAATATGTTTGCGTTCAATTTAGCAGAACTGTACCGCCGCAAAGATGAAGTCGGTAAGATGATTGAATCTTATCTGAATGCTCTGCAAGAAAATCCGGCCTATCTCCCCTCGGTGGAAGCCATGCTTTTGAGGTATGCAACAACTGATGCAGAACGTCAGGAACTTCAGACCCAGTTGTATGCTCGGATTCAAGATGATCAGAAAGCAACGGTTTTTCCTGAACTCTTGTCTTGGGTGTTTTTACAAAAAAAAGATTATAAAAATGCTTTCCGCCAGCTCAAATCAGTTGACCGTTTGAATGATGAGGATGGTAGCCGAGTTTTCAACATGGCTTTGATTGCTGAAAATGATAAAGATTACGATGCAGCAGTTGAAGGTTATAATTATATTATCATTGAAAAAGGTAAAAACAGTCCCTTTTTTATTGAGGCGAAACGTAATATGTTGGCTTGTAAAAGAAAGAAACTGACTGAAGGATATGCTTTCACGATAGAAGAATTGCGTTTGATTGAAAAAGAATATGAATCCTTTCTGGATGAAGTAGGTCGCAATAATCGCACTGCTACTATTATTACGGAATTGGCGGATTTGGAAGCATTTTACTTAAAAGACCTTGATAAAGCGATGTCGTTGCTCGAAAATTTGATTGCGATGCCGATGATTGATATTCGGGTTTTATCACAAGCCAAATTGAGTTTAGGCGACTTCAATCTCATAAAAGGGGAACGCTGGGAAGCTACTTTATTGTATTCTCAGGTAGATAAAGCTTATAAAGACGATGTGATAGGTCATGAAGCGCGCTTCAAAAATGCTAAATTATCGTACTATTTTGGTGATTTTGACTGGGCAAAAGCACAATTTAACGTTTTGAAGGCTTCTACTTCCAAACTCATCTCGAATGATGCTATTGATATGGATGTTTTTATCATGGAAATAACGGGGGTTGACACCTCTACAGAGGCATTAGCGATGTATGCTCAAGCTGAATTACTGATCTTTCAAAATCGGTTTGATGATGCATTTGTAAAATTAGATTCGGTGAGAAGGCTGTTTCCGGGCAATGAACTGGAAGATGATATTTATTATTTGAAAGCACAAGTTTATAAAAAATTGCGTCAATTCGATAAAGCTGTTGAAGCTTACGACAAAATCATTGCAAATTACAGTGATGGGATTCGAGCAGATAATGCTATGTTTGAAATGGCATCTTTATATGAAGGACCATTGAACGATAAAGAAAAAGCTAAAAGCCTTTACGAAAAACTATTCACTGATTTTTCAAGTAGCACTTTGGCGGTTGAGGCTCGAAAGCGGTTCAGGATACTGAGGGGGGATAAAATTGGTCGAGATGATCAGCAACAATGATGATGATGATTTTTTTTATAAACACAAATGCTCGAACTCTTTCAGAATTCGAGCATTTGTGTTTGATATATTGACCTACTACTATCCTACTATTTTGTACTTTAATGTCGGGATTAAGGGTCAATTTTAATAAAAAAAAGGTAAAAAAAAAAGGGTTAAAACTTGCATTTCAATGCAATAAATGTTAATAATTAATATATTTATTTTTAAATCGTCTTTTTTTGTACCTTGCGCGATTATTTACGTATAAAAACCTTAATCAGCAATACAAGGAAATTAATAAAACATTCAAAAAATTAATAATATTGCAGACTTAATTTTATAAAGATTCGTTCATTATAATATTAAAGCATATTTGCATGTAAAACAAGACCTTACACATGCCTCTAAAATTTATAACAAACATATTAGCATTCATTTTTGCCAACTTTAGCACCTCTCACTTATTTGCGCAGCAATATGTGGTCGAAAAGCTTCATGATAAAATCAACACACCTGAATTTGATGAAATTTCGCCCATTATTACCGTAGATGGTCAAACGCTTTTTTTCACGCGCGCCGGTAGTTATGATTTCAATAAAACCCTTTGGATGGATGGAGCGGATATCTCAGAAAAATTAACTTATCAGCAATTAGCATCTCAACTTAAAAGTATTTATTCTGAAATAGCGGGTTATCCCGTAAAAGATGCTTTTCGTTCTGACTTTAATCAGGATATTTGGTATGCTGAAACTGTTGAAAATCACCTTGACCACCTGGTTCATCCACCGGCACCGCTTAATAATGCTCTGCCGAATAGCATTTGCTCTCTCACTCCCGAGTCCGAATCTTATGTGGTTGTCAATCAATTTTCGAGAGAAGGGGGTATGAATAAAGGCTTTTCAATAGTTAAACGCAATATAGATGGTACTTGGACTGACCCTGTACCCATGCAGATTGATAATTATAATGTGGTAAGTTCTGCTGTTAACCTGACAATGAGTAGTACCGGTGAAGTACTGATTATGTCGCTACCAAGGAAAGACAGTTACGGAGACAATGATTTGTATATTTCTTTTAAAGTAGGGGATAACCATTGGTCTGAGCCTAAAAATATGGGTCCTAAAATCAACACTAACATGCGGGAGGTAACACCTCACTTGACCGCTGACGGTAGAGACTTGTTTTTCGCATCTAATCGCCCCTCCTCAATAGGTGGGCTTGATATTTTTTACGTTTCCCGTTTAGACGAGACTTGGATCAATTGGTCTGAGCCACGCCGTTTTGTTAGCCCTATCAATTCCGTGGAAGATGAAAGTCAGCCTTATTTCAATACTGCCACCGGATATATGTATTTTTCATCAAAAAAAGATGGCACTCATGATATTTATCGCGTCAAAATTGCTCCGGAAGTGACTCAAGAAGTCCTTGTCAAAGGTAAAATCGTCAATGCTCAAACGGGGCAACCGGTTGATGGTAGAGTGTTGTTCGGTAGCGCTGATAACGAGTATTATGAACGGTATATGGAAACCATTGAAGGTTATTTTATTATCAAAGTGAAACAGGGTAAACCGATTAAAATGACTGCTCGAAAACCGGGTTACATCAACCATGAAATCATCGTCAATTACGATAAAAATATTTTTTACAACACTCCACAAGAAGTAACGCTGTTGGTTGATTCGGTTGCTGAAAATGTGAATATTTCGCTTAATCCGGTTTATTTTGCGCGGTCAACGCCCATTATTCAAAAAGACTCCTATAAAGAATTGGAATACTTGGCGGATGTATTAAAACGTTTTCCTGAAATTCATGTTATGATTGAAGGGCATACTGACAACAACGGCACACCTGAAACACTACAAAAATTATCCGAAGATCGCGCTAATGAGGTTAAAAGATTTCTCATTAGAAATAAAATTAATCCTAAACGCATCGAAACAATGGGATATGGGGGTTCTAAACCCTTGAGTGACAACAAAGCTGAAAAAACAAGGCAACTCAATCGCCGAGTAGAAGTAAAAATCACAAAAATTAAATACGGTTTATAATATTTTTAAAATATTTGCATAGGGGATTGATAAGGGTTTATGAAACTATAGTAGTTTTGTAAACCTTTTTTTTATTCAGCTACTCAAATTTCAAATATGCGTCTTGCGGCTCAAGTCATTTCAATTGTTTTTCATCCACTCATCGTGCTGACCTATATGCTCATTATGTTGCTTTTGGTCAATCCTTATCTTTTTGGCGTTAACAATCTGAGCGATAAAGAAAGCCTGAAATTTGTCATCACTGTCTTTTTTACTTCTTTTTTAATTCCGGCGTTTGCAATTTTTATGATGTGGCGTTTAAAATTAATCAGTAGTCTCGAAATGCGGGATAAGCAAGACCGAATCGGGCCTTTTATTGTTACAGGCGTTTTTTACTTGTGGGTTTTGCGTTCCGTGATGGCAGATTCTAATATTCCAACCGCATTTCTGATTGCCGTATTGGGAACAACGATGGGATTATTCGTGAGTTTTATCATTAATATTTTTTTTAAAATCAGTATTCATGCTGTTTCTATGGGCGGTTTGGTCGGCATGGTGTTGATAGTGATGTGGTTATATAGTTATGGCTCTTTCACTTTAAATATCGCTTATATCGGTACATCTGAAATCAGCATCAATCTAATTTTAATATTAAGTATCATTATTGCGGGCTTAGTGGGTTCTTCAAGGCTTTTTTTAAAAGCCCATACGCCCATTGAACTTTATAGTGGTTTTGTTATTGGATTATTGTGTCAGTTTATTTCATTAAAAATATTAGTCTGAATCAACCCGAATGTTATCTAAGCTCTTTAACAATCTTTTTAAAGATAAAAAAAAGCAAGAAAAGCCTGAAAAGAAGTCAGGTCAGAAAGCGCATCCGCATAATTCGTCGGTGGACAAAAATAAGTCTGTGGAAAATACCACTTGGCTTATCAACGGGCATTCTGTTCCCGTAGAAGTACATCGCGAACGCAGAAATAATGTCAGAGTGAGTTTTGGGAAAGACAAACTCATTTTGCGCACCTCACTCCATTTAAGTGCCAATGATGAAGCATCTGCAGTTGCCCAACTCAAAGAAGCTGTAACGAAACAAATTGAGCAAAAACCTGAATTATTGAGTCGTTTTGTTCAAAAAACATACAAAAATGGGGATACGTTACAGGTTGGGAAAAAGGCTTATTTTGTACATATTGACTTAGAGGAACGCGCATCTCATTCCGGTAAATTAGGTAAAAACGGGGCTATTCATTTGCGCCTATCAAGTGCTGATACTGAGGGGGGGCGTCAAAAAGCGATTCCTACACTTTTGAGCCGAATTATATCACAAGATTGTTCTTCCGAATTTTCAAGAAGGGTGTTAGAACTGAACCATCAGTTTTTTAGAAAAGACATAAAAAGTATCAATTTTAAATACAATCATTCCAATTGGGGCAGTTGTTCTTCATCGGGCAATTTGAATTTTAGCAGTCGTTTGCTTTTTGCGCCCGATGAAGTACAGGACTATGTCATTATTCATGAATTAGCTCATTTGATAGAGTTGAACCATTCCGACAAATTTTGGAAACTTGTTAGTGATGCCATGCCGGATTATGATAAAAAAGAAAAATGGCTCAAAAAACATGGTCATGAATATCGGTTTTGAGTGTGTAGTTTTGAGTGTGTAACTCTAAACACTCAAAACTACACACTACACCAAAAACTAAAGAATCGTCTTGAAATACGCCACGAACTCATCCACAGACATAGACCCCTGATCTCCCTCACCTTGTTTACGGATGGATATTCTGCCTTCTTCCACTTCTTTTTCACCGACTATGAGCATGAACGGCACGCGTTTCAATTCAGTATCTCTGATTTTTCGACCGATAGTTTCTGCTCTTTCATCCACAAATCCGCGAATATCGTGTTCCGCTAATAGATTCAACACGTTATTAGCATATTCACTAAAACGGTCAGAAATAGGCAGAATAGCGATTTGGTCAGGTGCTAACCACAATGGAAACTTACCCGCGCAGTGTTCTGTTAATACAGCTATAAAACGCTCCATAGAGCCGAAAGGCGCACGGTGAATCATGACTGGCTGGTGCATTTGATTATCGGCACCGACATATTGCAGATTAAAACGTTCAGGCAAATTATAATCCACCTGAATAGTGCCCAATTGCCAAGAGCGACCCAACGCATCTTTGACCATAAAATCGAGTTTGGGTCCATAAAACGCTGCTTCGTCGTACGCTATGACCGTAGGCAAACCCACTTCTTCGGTCGCTTCTATGATGGCTCTTTCCGCTTTCTCCCAATTTTCTTCTTTTCCGATATATTTACTGCGTTCTGTTTGATGTCTTAAAGAAATTTGAGCGGTGAAATTGTCAAAGCCCATTTTTTTAATGACAAACATCGTCAAATCTAAGACTCCCAAAAATTCACCTTTTACTTGTTCAGGAGTACAAAAAAGGTGTGCATCATCCTGAGTGAATCCTCTAACCCGCGTCAAACCGTGCAATTCGCCCGCTTGCTCATAGCGATATACGGTACCGAATTCAGCAATACGAACCGGAAGTTCTTTATAAGACCGCGGTTTGTGCCCAAAAATCTCGCAGTGGTGCGGACAATTCATCGGTTTCAACAAAAACTCCTCATCCACTCGGGGCGTTTTGATGGATTGAAATGAATCTGCCCCGTATTTTTCCCAATGCCCCGAAGTAACATACAATTCTTTTTTAGCAATATGAGGTGTGATAACTGGTGTATAACCGCGCTTAATTTGCTCTTTTTTCAAGAAGTCCTCCAAACGGGTACGCAAAGCGGTGCCACGTGGCAACCAAATGGGCAAACCGGCGCCGACCTTTTCCGAAAACATAAAAAGCTCTAATTCAGCGCCCAATTTGCGGTGGTCGCGCTTCAAAGCCTCCTCGATAAACGTCAAATAATCTTTCAGGTCTTGCTGTTTTGGAAAAGTAACACCATAAATGCGGGTCATCTGCTGCCGTTTATCATCGCCGCGCCAGTATGCCCCCGACACTTTTGTCAATTTAATGGCTTTAATGACCTCCGTATTGGGGATATGGGGGCCACGACACAAATCAGTGAAATTGCCTTGGTGATAAAAAGTGATTGTTCCGTCTTGCAATTCTTGCAATAACTCCACTTTATATTCATCTCCTTTATCAATGAAATAATTCAGCGCCTCTTCTTTAGATACTTCCCGACGCACGTATTCACTTTTTTTACGCGCTAATTCAATCATTTTTTCTTCAACCTTCTGAAAGTCAGCCGTAGAGAATGTTCTATCACCCAAATCCACATCATAATAGAACCCTTGTTCTAAAGGCGGACCAATGCCGAATTTGATACCCGGATACAATACTTCTAACGCTTCTGCCATTAGATGAGCCGATGAGTGCCAAAAAGTAGATTTCCCCTCGGCATTGTCCCACGTCAATAGCTGTAAAGCAGCGTCAGCGTTAATCGGGCGTGAGGCATCCCAGATTTCTCCATTCACTTTTGCCGCTAAAACCTTTTGAGCCAAACCCATGCTTATGGATTTTGCTATATCCATACTGGATGAGCCACTTTCATACTCTCTAATATTACCGTCTGGAAAAGTTATTTTTATCATAAAAAAACCGATCTTTCCGAGATTAATCCCGGATTTTATTATTAATGACTTAAATTTTTAAACTACAGAAATTCTCCTGTGCTTCTCTGAATTAACGCAAATATTGAGGAGTGTGTTTCACATTAAAAACAGGAATGCAAAAGTATCGTTTTTTTTAAAAATATTTTGAGGTAAGCGAGGGCATTTTTAATATTAAATCTGAACGTCTATACTGAGGGGGGTATATATCGGCTTGATATACACCCCCCTCAGTATAGACGTTAATTGTAGGTTGAATTTATTTTCTGTATTTCAAATTCCCTACTTCTGTACCCACACGGACACCTTGTTCTACGCCTTTTTCTATGGCTTCTCTGAAATGTATGCCACCATATAATCGAGATACGGCGGCTTCAGCTGCCATGTCGTTAAAAGAGCGGTAAGTGCGAGGGCTACCATTAATATCCGTACGAAATTCATGCGTTCTGTCGGTAAATTCATACGTGTTACCAAATAAATCGGTTAATATTTTAGATGAAGCACCACTTGCAACCGAATGTCCCGACGTATATTCCGGAAACGGTGGTGTTGTCAATAATGATACCCAATTGGCATCTATTTTAGTTCGGATGTAGGAGATTGGTCGGATATAGTTAAACTGAAATTTACACTTCCAACAAGAGACAAAAGCATCCGATAAGCCAATTGAAATTTTCGAGTATGTCTCAGCAGATTTTGCCAAGGTGCTATTTTCTTTTTGTAAAACCTGAGTGGCTACTGACAGTAAGTGTCCGGGAGGTGTTCCTGGTTCTCCCGGATCATCACTCCAGTATTGAGCGATGGTTTTTTGTAGTTGAGTTTGATTTTTTACCGCTAAATAGGTTTCATTAGCTTGAATGACAAACTTGGATGAATCATCCTCAGAATAAGGCGTCGGCGCGTCAGGTTGGGTATTTTCGGCGCATTTAGTGATGAAAGTCCGATTGTTGCCCCAAAACGGCTGTAAGGCTTTTTGGAAAGCGGGATATGTGGATACCCACATACCGGCTCCGGTGGGTGGTGTATAAGTGGCAGGGAAGTTTTTACTGTATCCTTCATGTCCTCCATCCGTTTTTGACCATTCAAAAATAGACTTAGCGACCGTCAGACCCCACTCTTTTGATCGATTAATGGTTGCTTCATCAACATTATTCTTGAGTTTTTCAAACTGAGCATCCTCTAATTTAAGAATAGCAGATAGTTGCTCGGTAGGTGTTGTGGCGTATAAATTGCGCGCCATGTAAGCCATAGCAGCGTTGACCGATATTGCCCAATTGTATTCAAGTGAAGCATCCAATTCAGGCAATGCGGGCATTTTATCCAATTGCCCTGATAAGGATTGGTATTGTGGCATTCCCGGTACAACTGTTTCATACAATGTCACCCCAACATATCCAAAAGCTCTGGCGGCCACCGGAGGGGTAAAACCCGAAGTTTTTTTGGTGAGGGTTCTGAACATATCCATCCATACATGGGCGACCTGCGAATCGTAGTATTCGGTCGGTTTGCTGACAAATAATTGTTCATCTTTTCTACAAGATATAACCGTAAGCAAAAATATTACCATGTAGGCAATAGGGTTAGATAATAGTCTCCTCATTTTCATTTCATTTTATTATGTCAAATTCAATATAAACAAAGTTATACATTTTATATTAAAAATCAAAATGTATTCCAAATAATACCTACTTGACCAACAATTAATGAAAAGATGGGGATTAACCTAAATTATGAGTTTTAAACATAACCTTTTGCTTGCAAATAAAATAATTCGGCATATTTCCCCTTTTGAGCCATCAATTCGGCATGAGTACCTAACTCTAAGACTTGACCGTGCTCCAAAAAAAGGATTCTATCCGCCATTCGGACGGTAGAAAAACGGTGAGAAATTAAAACCGCTGTTTTGCCTTTTGTCAATTCCGCGAAGCGCACAAAAACATCATGTTCGGCACGGGCATCTAAAGCAGCCGTCGGTTCATCAAGTATCAATAATTGAGCATCTCGCATGTAGGCACGGGCAAGAGCTACCTTTTGCCATTGTCCCCCCGACAAGTCAACACCATTGCCGAAACGTTTGCCGAGCATTTGATTGTATTTATCCGGCAGCGCATCAATGACCGTGTCAGCAAGACTTTTTTGAGCGGCGGTTTCTATTCGCGGCTTATCTTCGGTTTTATCAATTTTACCTATGGCAATATTTTCACTCGCAATCAATTGAAAACGAATAAAATCTTGAAAAATAATACTCACCATTTCTCGCAATTGGTTCGAATCGTATTGACTGAGGGGAATACCATCGAGTTTGATGACCCCCTCAGTAGGTTCATATAAGCGAGCCAAAAGTTTAACGATAGTCGTTTTGCCGGCGCCATTTTCCCCTACTAATGCCAATTTTTCACCCGCCTTCAGATGAAAACTAAGATTGCGAACAGCATATTTTTCAGAATTCAGATATTTAAAACTGACATTTTCAAAATCAAAGCCCTCCTTAATGGGATTTGGCACCGGCAAACCGCCCAAATCTTGACGCAAGGGTTGAAGATCTAAAAAATCGAAATAGTCTTTCAGATACAAAGCCGATTCAGCAATCCTTGAAAAACGCAACATTACCCCTTGTAGCATACTCCTCATGCGCTCAAATGACCCGGCAAGAAATGTCATTGTACCCAATGATATGCCGCCCGTTATGGTTTGGATAATGATAAAAACATACGCTGCATAGTAAGAAAGTGTCCCTAAAATATTTAAAACTGTACCCCAAATAGCTCTTTTTATGGCTATGGATTTATTTTCTTCATAATATTTATCCGAAATTTTTTTAAACCTATCCGCTAAAAAATTGGCTAAACCGAAAGTCTTAACCTCCTTTGCCGTCTCATCACTTGCTCCTATAAATCGTAAATAATCCAATTCTCGACGCTGAGGTGTCCAGCCTAAAGTGAGAGAATAAACCTTTTGATTGAAATAAATTTCCCCAAAAAGGGAAGGCAAAACTGCCACTACCAAAATCAAAATCAACCAAGGGTTGAAATAGATTAAACCCGCGCCCAAAAAAAAGATAGAAATAATATCTTGACACTGTTCAAAAACCTGAGTCATCAATATGGTTCGCCCGGTGGTTTGTCGCCGCGCTCGTTCCAGTTTATCATAAAACTGGGGGTCTTCAAACTGGTAAAGGTCAAGTGTCGCAGCGTGCTTGATGATTTCAATACTCGATTGATTCGAAAACAAATCGCCTAAAAGGCTTTCTGTTAGTGAAATACCGCGCCCGATTATTTCAGATAAGGCAATAACCCCTAACTCTAAACCCACTAATAACCACAATCGGCTATCATCTGCCCGATGATTGTTTATCGCTTTTACCACTTCATCCACTATTTCTTTGCCGATAAAAAGCGTGATTAATGGTATGACGGAACGCATCAAGCGCAACGAGATATTGATCAACATTAAGATTCGATTGGTTCGCCATATCAATCTGAAAAGTGCAGGAATATTTTTGAGAGCGGAGAATTGGTCTTTTACTGTTGTTTTATTTTGAGCCATAGTAGAGGTACGTGCGCTTCTGAATTCTGATGGTCTATCAGGGATGGACATGAAATTGTATTTTTAAAAATCAAAGATACCTTTTTAATGCTTTTTCGCACAAAAGGTTGTGATTTTTAAAAAAAAAGCTATACTGAAACGGTTGTAGCTGGCTATTGATAATTCATATTTATATGAACTCATTTTCTCGGTTATGTGCTTTGCGATTTCCTGAACTACGGCTGAGATAAGTAGCCAAAGCATGAAAGAATAAGCCGATACCCCAACCCATCATAGGATAAATAGGCCACATGTATCGAGCACCGGTAAAAAACCAAATCACCCATAAAAATGCTATAACCCATATATAGCTGGTGAGGTGAGGCCTGAAAGACTGTTCTCTTTCCTCGGGAGTTCTCTCATAACGTTGACTATAACAAGTGTGTGAACATTGCGCTTTAGACTTTTTCATGATGTATAGATTTTTAAATTATCGAAATAAACTTATGTATCATAACACCAATTTGTTCGAAAAAATCTGAGCAGTTCATTTATTTAGGATGAATTGTAGTAAAAAAACGATGAATTATACAGATTTTTATAAGTTTTAAACGCAACTGAATTGTATAGCAGGGGTAAAAAAAATCGCTGTTTTGAAAACAGTGATTTTTTTTACCCAGCCTTTTTAAACCGACACCCCGAAATCCCGCAAAGCATCATTCAATGATACTTTTTTATCGGTGCTCGGTTTGCGCGTACCGATGATTAAAGCACATGACACTTGATACTCTCCGGCAGGGAACTGCTTTGGATAAGTACCCGGTATCACTACTGAACCAGCCGGAACTCTGCCTCTATACGTGACCGGTTCGTCACCTGTAACGTCAATAATATGCGTTGACATGGTCAATACGACATTTGCGCCTAAAACAGCCTCCCGTTCGACGTGAACCCCTTCAACTACAATACAGCGAGAACCAATAAAACAGTCGTCTTCGATAATAACCGGAGCTGCTTGAACGGGTTCTAAAACGCCGCCGATACCAACGCCACCGCTTAAATGCACATTTTTACCAATTTGAGCGCATGAACCGACTGTTGCCCAAGTATCTACCATAGTACCACCGCCTACATAAGCGCCAATATTGACATAAGAAGGCATCATAATCACCCCACTTTCAAGGTGTGCACCGTAACGAGCGATTGCATGTGGCACAACACGGACGCCTTGCGCCGCATAATCTCTTTTAAGTGCCATTTTATCATGAAACTCAAAGGGGGCCACTTCAATAGTCTCCATTTTTTGGATGGGAAAATACATAATTACGCCCTTTTTTACCCAATCATTCACCTGCCATGTGCCACTTTCAAGGGGTTGTGCTACGCGTAATTTGCCTTTATCCAATAGTTCAATCATTTCACGGATTGCATTTTGGGTTGATTGCTCTTTCAACAATTCACGGTTATCCCATGCCGCTTCAATAGTATTTTTTAAATCGCTCATTTTAGTTTTATAAATATTTGATAATTAATTTAATGTGGTGGTTGGTTGTTGTTGAATATTGAAAGGAATTTGTTGCAACCACAAAACAACCAAAAACAAGCACCAAATTAAAC
>JANPGW010000011.1:0-2387 GCA_031424115.1 Saprospiraceae bacterium
GATTGCTTTGTCCAATCGTTTTTCAGTCGAAAGCGTTCAGGAGCTATACGAAGGTATTTATTCTGCTTGCCGGCACTACGGGGTGGATTTGATAGGAGGTGATACCACCTCTTCGCCGCGAGGTTTGGTCATCAGTGTAACGGCAATCGGCCAAGGAGAAAAAGACAAATTGGTGTACCGCAATGGCGCAAAAGTCGGTGACCTCATTTGTATCACCGGTGATTTAGGAGCCGCTTATTTAGGGCTTCAAATCTTGGAAAGAGAAAAACAACTCTTTTTGGACAACCCCTCATTACAACCTGATTTAGAACAGCAGACCTATCTGATTGGGCGACAACTCAAACCCGAAGCGCGGAAAGACATTATAGACATGTTCCGTAAAAACAATCTGGTACCGACTTCGATGATGGATATTTCAGACGGTTTAGCGTCTGAATTGCATCATATCTGCAAACAATCAGGGGTAGGTGCTTTCATTGAAGAAAGTGGCGTTTCTATTCATCCCGATGCTCAATTGATGGCGTTGACATTTCAAATGGATCCGATAACGTGTGCTTTAAGTGGTGGAGAAGATTATGAGTTGCTTTTTACAATCCATCCGGATGACATCGAAAAAATTCAATTTTTGCCGGATATTTTTATCGCCGGTGAAATTGTAAAGCAAGAAGACGGCATAACGTTGCATACTAAAGGCGGCAATATTCATCCGATAACCGCACAAGGGTGGAATCATTTCAAAGCATAAAGTATTTTCATTTTTTTTATCCTTATTTTAAGTAAAAATAGATCGTAAAAATGACAGCAACATTGGCTTCGGCTGAAAAAAACTTAACCAAAAAAGGTTGGCTCGACTTGGAAGTTGACCCTACGCTTGATCTTGTAGAAGAGATTAACCGGTTAAAAAAAGAAAAAAATGCGGTAATCTTGGCTCATTATTATCAAGATAGTGAGATACAAGATATTGCCGATTATATAGGAGATTCCCTTCAGCTGTCGCAAGAAGCGGCGCGAACCAAAGCCGATATTATCGTCTTTGCCGGCGTTCACTTCATGGCTGAAACTGCTAAAATACTCTCTCCGCAAAAAAAAGTGGTTTTACCGGATTTGAAAGCAGGTTGCTCTTTAGCAGATAGTTGCCCACCACAAGTTTTTAGAAAATTTAAAGAAAAATATCCGAATCATGTAGTTGTCAGTTATATCAATTGCACGGCTGAACTCAAAACATTGACGGATATTTGTTGTACATCGAGCAATGCAGTCCATATCATCAACAGTATTCCGAAGGAAACGCCCATTATTTTTGCCCCCGATAAAAATTTAGGTGCTTACCTGAAAAAAATTACGGGTCGGGAAAACATGATTTTATGGGATGGTGCCTGTATGGTGCACGAAATATTCAGCAATGAAAAAATTACCAAGCTGATGCATCGTCACCCTAATGCCCTTATGATTGCACACCCTGAATGTGAGGCGCATATTTTGGAAAAAGCACATTACATCGGATCAACGGCGGGTCTTCTCAAATACACTCAAACGAGTCCGGCGACCGAATTTATTGTCGCTACCGAATCGGGGATTATTCATCAGATGCAACTTAAATCGCCCAATAAGACATTTATACCGGCTCCCCCTGAAAATACTTGTGCTTGTAACGAATGCCCTTACATGAAATTGAATACGATGGAAAAACTCTATCTCTGTATGAAATACGAAAAGCCGGAAATTATTTTACCCGATTGGGTCATCGAACAAGGGAGAGCTTCGATTGATAGAATGTTGGAGATTTCTAAGCAAGCCGGTTTAGGCGGTTGATAAAAAAATTCAATGAAAAAAGGAGCTGATTGTAACAATCAACTCCTTTTTTTACCCCCCTCAGTATAAACTCTAATTTTTAATGGAAAGAAGGAAGCATATTAATACCCGTCCAAAATTCAACGATTGACCGAATAGAATTATTGAATTCAAAAATATCCAATGGCTTACAAACAAATGCCTTAGCACCCAATTCGTAACATTTCATTATATCACTTTTGCTATTAGATGTTGTGAACATCACAACCGGCACTTTTTTCAAATTGGGGTCAGCTTGCATGTGGCGAAGTACATCAATTCCACTCACCCGAGGCATATTGAGATCAAGTAGAATAAGAGCGATTTCACCCAATACTGCTGTTTTAAGAAAATTCAATAATTCTTGCCCATCACCAATGTGAACAAGTTCAACAGGATTTTCTAACTCTCTGACTGAAATCTTCACTAACTCCACGTCAGCAAGATTATCTTCTACCAGTATGACTTTTCTATTTTTTGAAGACATAGTAATCTTTATATCAATATTTTGAATCGAATGAACTCAGATTGTATTGCTTAGTAAGGTTTGCAAAAAG
>JANPGW010000012.1:0-2381 GCA_031424115.1 Saprospiraceae bacterium
TAAAGAACAAACGCCACATATACAAATGTTACAAGAGCACCGAGTTCACTGAAGCCCAAGAAATGGTTGAAAAGGGAGATTAATGACAATGAAATAAAAATAATCACTAACCATTTATTTTTTTGTTTCAAAAAAAGATAGACGGTGTAAAAAAGAAAAATGATATTGAACATACTGAATACCACAGCATAATCTATAAGTGTGTTTTTTACTTCAATATCGTGTGAAACCCTCATTTTAAAAAGCATATAACTACCCAAAAAACCAAAAAATGAAGAAAGGCTATACCAGAGATTTGTCTTTGCAGGCGTATAATATAAATAAAAAATAAGATGTACGATAAATAAAATAAAGGGCACACCTATGTTAAATCCCTCCCAAGCATATTTTTCAGCTTCTGAAATTTGAAATTTATTTGAATTTAATTTGGCAGAGAAAAGTGGAAAACGCTCTCCAAAAGCAGCCTCATAATTTAAACCTTTTTGAAAATAATATCGAATGGCGAGGGTATTTACAGAAGAATCCAAATTTAAAATTACTTGTTCATTTAAGGGGTCATAGGCTTCCGTTTTTGTCTCTTTATTTTCAATATTGCCATAAATTGCTATTAGTTTCCCATTTAAAAAAACTTCAGATGCCCCCGATTGTTTCACTGAAAACGTGACGCTTTTGGGGTTTTGACTACTCAATTTTAATCTCAACCAAAGAGGCTTATGCGTATCAATTTGTTTTAGTACAGGTATTGTAAGCGTTGGATTGAGCGCATCCCAAGCAGAATCATCAAAATCTGGCTTCGCCCAATCAGGATTATCGCCTGCATGGAATTTCCAACCTTTATCCAACAGCACCCCCTGAGTAGGAAGGCTGTCAATGCGAAAGAATTCACTTTTTTGAGCAAAAGCTTGAGTATAGAATAAGATTAGTAAAAGGGTTAACGGCTTCATTTTTGTTGGGTTTTTAAAGGATAAAGTAATCATTAACGCCGAGCCGACCCACTCAGTATTAAATCGGATGCAACCCTACCGTCAGCAATAATGTTCTTAGATTAACGACTTCTTCACGGTTTAATTTCAACTTTTTAATGGTTGCCCGACCAATTGGCGAAATGCCAAGCATTAAAAGATAGGTATCATTCCAGCAAAAATGCTCTGCCCATAAGTGAATACGTGGGTTGTATAATGGGACAATTTGCCCTGATAAAGGGTCAATGGCGTGGGTAGTGTTTGATTTGTTGTTATTACAGCCACCACAAGCGTTGGCAAAATTTTCGAACGCGTCTTTGCCACCTGCGGAAAGCGGCGTTATGTGATCTGCGTCATAGTAAGCTGTGCAGAAACGTTCTGGACTTAAACAATACTCACATAAATAAAAAGCTCTTTCTTTCACACGCTTGCGAAATGCTTTATTCATCGTATTTTGAGGTTAAACCAAGTTGATTCATCAATTCATCCAAAGTGATTTTTCTGATTTTTGCTAATTCAATCAATGAAGCCAAACGATTGACGTTGGCGGCTTCAATTTGTTGATTGATGGCATCATACTCTGCACTTTCTGATTGGTTGATAGTTTCCTCCTGTCGTTTTGCTCTCAAAATATGGTAGCGTTCCCAAGTCTCAACGGGTATGCTTAATTCTATTTTTTGTAACAAAAGAGCCTCTCGCTTCGAAAGCGCTTTAGGTTTTGGTTTTTCCTCTGGAAAATTCAATTCTAAAAACTGAACAATAAATTGGCTCAAGTCCACACCTTTGAGTTTGGCATTTTGGCGCACCCTATTTTCAAGCGAAGGATTAATTTGCAAAACAAGAGACATATGCAATATTATTTTAGGAATATGAAAACTGAAAACCACAAAAAACAACCCTGTTTTTTTTGTAATTCTATTAACAAAAGTAAATAAAGTTCGGCGTTAAAGCAAACTCATTAATAAAAAATAAAACCTAAAATAAGACTGACTGTTTTCAGAGTCAATTGATTTTAATAGGTAAACTCATGATAAACTCCGAGCCGACCCCCTTGTCGCCTTCGGCGCCATCACGCTCTGGCGTGACAGTAGAAAGCACGTCTAAAGTCCCACCATGCCCTTTCGTCACTATATCATAAGCCAAAGACAATCCTAAACCCGTGCCTTGCCCTGTCGGTTTTGTAGTAAAAAACGGTTGAAAAACTTTGGCGCGCACGCTTTCGGACATACCCGTGCCGTTATCTTTAACTTTTATAATGATAGAGCCAGCCCCCCCCGCCCCCAAAGGGGGAGCTTGATAGTGGGTACTCACCGTTACAGTCGGAATGTAGGATTCATCCTTTTGGCGCAATAGAACAGGCACTTCCTGCTCCCCCTTTGGGGGTTGGGGGGCTTTGCTCCGTTCATTGACCGCATAAAA
>JANPGW010000013.1:0-10312 GCA_031424115.1 Saprospiraceae bacterium
GTGCTTTCATCATTGCTGTTTTTAAATAAATAATGTCGCAAATTAACACGACTTATTTTTTGTAAACAACTGATAATCAGTCAATTATGACGATTTAGTGACAGCAATGAACGAGGTTAGTACCGTAGGTTTTGTTCAACATCTGGCTTCCCGCCATATGGCGTGAATACCGTTTACATCTACCTTAAAAATTCCGACAAAAAAGAGATGTTTTTAAGGAGTCTGCAAGGATTTAACAAATATAAAAGAAAACTGATAAAACATCGTCAACCGCATTAAATATTTTACAAATTTAACCCATCCAAAGGGCTTTTGACACTTTTGATTTGGTCACCGGTTAGGTGGAGATAGATTTCGGTGGTTTCAGGGCTTTCGTGTCCTAACAGTTTCTGCACATAGTGCAAGTTTTCGCCTTTTAGCACCATGTGGGTCGCAAAACTGTGGCGTAAAGTGTGTACAGTGGCATACGGATTGACCTGCGATTTTTCAACCGCTGCTCTGAGAATGTTTTGCACGCTCCGATTAGAGTATTGCCCACCGGTGTCCCCTTCGAAAAGCCAGTAATCGGGTTTATAATGTTGGCAATAGATGTCTAAATGTTTTATAAGTTTGGATGAAAGCACTGTATAGCGGTCTTTTTTGCCTTTGCCGCCTTTGACAAAAATGGCATTGTCGTCTCGCCGGATATCAGCTAACCGCAAGTTGGTCAATTCGGAAAGCCTTAAACCACCTGAATATATGGTCAGTAGGATGCATTTATGTTTGATATTGTCCACGGCATTTATCAATTTGACAACTTCCTCTTGGCTCAGTACGTTGGGCAATTGAAACGGTTTTTTGGGTCTTGGGAGGTCATAATAGGTGCGTTCTCGCCCCAAAACAAACTCAAAATAGCATTTAATAGCGTTGATGATGTTATTTTGTTCGCTTGGCGAAATTTTGTCAATCTGAATGCGGTGCAACATGTATTGAATAATTTGCTCTTTGGAGATGTCCGCTGGGTGTTTGTCATTGTAAAAATATAGAAACTGGGCTAAATGGTTTTTGTAGTTTTTAATGGTCGTGTGACTCATTCTGGCGAGGATCATTTTCTCCATCATTTTGGTTATCTCAGCTTCATACTGAGGGGGGGTAGGTATTTTGAATTTTGGTTTGTCGAGACCTATTTTTCCGGTATCTTGTTTTGGAATAGGGGTTAAATCAAAGTATAAGCAGTCACCAAAGGTGCTTTTTAATGTATCAATCATCAGGGGAGAATGTGGTAACGACCAACATTTGTATTCCGGATGCCACCTATGCCCATTGATTTGTTTCATTTTGAAGACCCATTCAGCGGTATATTGAAAATCAAGGCGCAATCGCCCTTTCCAAAAGTGGGCTAATCTGACCACTATTTTCCCTTCCAACAAGAATTGTTTTGATGATTCAGTTATGGTTTTTTCATCGAAAATAGTTTGTTTTGTTGACTCTATTTGCTGCTTTTTCAGATTAATTGACTTCTTATTATTGGGTTCGAAATGATTGTATTGAGTTTGTTTATTCTCATTTTTTAGCTCCAAACGCGGTGGCGCAATCATTTCAATTGCCGGTATCTTGATAGGATCTCCTGTTTTATCAATGCTGAAAGTATATTCACTGAAATAGGATTTGAACATTTGCCAATTGTCCAAACAATAGGGGAAATGCCAACAACTGCATGCGGGACTCCACCGTCGATTGGGTATTTTCTTTATTTTATCCATCAAATCCGCTTGTTTGGGAATATAAACAGCTACCCGTTTTTCGTCTTCAAAAACGGCTTTTTTTATTTGGATGATGCTTTGCGTTTGTCTCATTTTTTATATTTTTACATAATTAAGAATATTTTAAAGCAAATTTATTTTAAAATTATCGAAAAATGAAAATGCAATTAATTGATTATCAGTATTTTATAAAAATAAGTGTAACGTTACGGATGCGTTTCGCAACGTTACGGTAACGTATCGAATATCAAAGATGAAAAAGAACTGTTTGCAATGCCATGCTGAAATAAAAGGCCGAGAAGATAAAAAATTTTGTTCTGCGGTGTGCAAAACGCAGTATGGTCGAGCTAAGTTGAAGCTAACAAAGCATAATGACACAGTGGCTCAGGTGGACGGCATTTTGCACCGCAATCACCGGATATTGACAATCTTGATGTCGGAATCAAAAACTAAAAAAGAAAAATTTCCTCGCTTGGTTTTGGAGCGGGCAGGGTTCAATTTCAACTATTATACAGGCACATACCTGAACAGCCAAAACAAGACATACCACTATGTTTATAACTTTGCGTGGATGCCGTTTTCGATGGAGGAAATTATGGTGGTCATGAAGTAGTTATTCAATTTTCAATGGAGGTCCGACTACTTGCATCTCGTGGTCAGCAAAAATTTGGGCAATTTCTTTGGGGGTGGGTTCTTTTTCCAAAGTTGACATTGTGACAAAAAACTCTTCTAATTTGCCCGCGGGTTGCAATATCACGGTCATTTTGCCCTTTACCGAGACTTGAGTCCAGGCGTGTGGCACCTTTCGGGGTAAAAAAATACTGTCTCCAACCGTTAAGTGATACTTATCGTCGCCTACCCGAAAAAAGTATTCCCCCTCAAAAACGTGAAAAATTTCATCTTGGAAATGGTGAATGTGTAGAGGGGTTCCTTTGCCTTGCGACAAACCCGTTTGTTCAAATATAGCCAAATCTCCGTGTGTGTCTTTGCCAGATATTTTCACATCTAACACATTGGAGTTGACGCCTTTCAATTGGATATGACCATGGATTCTACCTTCGCCGGCATTCACCTTAAATCCTTTGTCGGTTCTTGCCGGTAGAGTTTGCTTTTGTGGAAATGCACAAAAAGGGATTGTGGTAGTGGCTAACATAGTCAGAATAAATTTGTTTCTTTTCATGGTAAATACATTTGTGACGGGTGACCAAACTGAATCACTTACGACAAATTTAACCATTAAATTTGATAATGTGTTTTTTATAATGATAGCCTTTGAGGGTAAAAAAAAGCCTTATACTGTCTAAAGGAAGGGGTATAAGGCTTGGAACTAAAAACCAATTATTTAAAGCAAATTAAATAAGTTTACCAACAAAACAGAAGTATTGCCAGATACCGCCATAGGCTTTATGGACGGACACTTTTTGAGGGTAAAAATGTTGGTGTAAGAATGGTAAAATTTCTCCTTTTATTTCAACGTGATTGTTGCGCATAAATCGGCGGTATAAGCCCAAAGGCGTTTGATGAAAATCCACCACGGCGATGATGCCTTCGGGTTTTAAGTCCTTTTTAGCCTGTAAAATGAGGTCTTGCCAATGTGGATTGACCATAGTGAGGCAGTACGAAAACAGAATAATATCGGCTTTTTCTCCACGATTGTCAGCCAATCCATAAGGTTTATTAATCAATTGTAGTTTGTTTTCGACAGTTGCCAAATTTTCTTCGGCTACCCTCATCATGTCTTCCGATACGTCATAACCTATGAGTGTGGCTTTGGGATATTTTTGAGCGAGGTGCTTTAAATTGTAGCCGGTGCCACTGCCGATTTCCATTATTTTGAGCCGTTCGGTACGACCGAAAGGAAGCATGTTGAGCAATCGTTGTCTACCGAATAGAAAAGTCCAACGAGTCATATCGTAAATATCGGCGTGGGCTTTATAGTACATTCTCATCTTCACGGGTTGCATCCGCACTTCGAGGGGTAGGGGCGCAGCACAAAGGTCTGATTGGTGAATGGAGGGATGCGAAAGCAATGTTGTAGATTCTAACATATTAATTTTTAATTATTATTTAACAATTCCCAAATAGACACTCCCATAAGTGCCTACGCGGTCAAGTAAGTGAGTTTTTACCGTTTTTTCTTGTTCAAATGATATGTTTTGGAGGACAGTTTCAGGAAAAAAATCTATTTCCCGAGCAGCCGAGCGCATCAATATGCGGGTACCTGAGCGACTGTTTTGTAAGATAAGTCGCCATTCCTCTTCCAATGCCGGGAGGTTATGCTGTGCCAACCAGTCTTGGTGGTCGAGCAGAACATAGTGGGAGTAAGGAGCGGGGTTATGAACCAAAAAATCGGAAATTGTCGTATTGTGGGTTTTAATTTTCTGCGTTTGCTGCTTGATGATATCGAAATTTTGGGGTTTAAGATAGTTGGGGCAACACGCCTCTGAGTATTTCCCTTCGATATAAAGCCGCCAAAAATAATTGTCGTCCATGGGCAGTTGGGTAAATACATTTCTGAGGCATGATTGAATGAATCCGGCGACGCCCTCAGTACCCAGTAGTTTTTGCTGGCTTTCCGGCACACCCAACAGGCACATGACGATATGGCGGTTTAGAGTCCATTTCATAGCGTTATTGAGCACCTTTTTTTCTACCGAATAGTAAATTTCCTGTTGTTCATCCAAGCTTTGGGCATTGATGAGTTTCTCAATTTGTTTTCGATTGCTTTTTTGGATTTTAGAATATTTGCTAAAAAGCCAAGCCACTAACCCCGAAGTGCCGTGGTAATAAAATGATTTACGAACGCCTTTGCCGACAAAGTAATTGATTTTCGAATCCCAATAAGTTTGGGCAAAATCGGGTAGGGTCTCCCTCAAAGCATCTTTGTAAAGTGCTACAGCCGAGCGGTGCGCGCCGTCGCCAAAGAGAGCGAATAAATCATCGTGTTGTCTATTTTTGAAAGTTGATAATTTTAACTCCAAAAGAGCATTTTGACGGGGATTTATATCAATGCAATTGATTTCGGCGGGATTATCGAGACTATAATCCAGTGCGTTGCAGCCGGCGGAAGTGATCATGACCAAGCGGCTATCCGGTTTGAGTTCCAGTAATTCGCGGTCGCAGCGAGGGTCTTCCCAACAGGTGTTGTAGATTAAATTGTTGGTATGGATTTGTTTGAAAACTTTCTGACTAAATTGGGTTGCTATAGGTGTCATATTTTAGCAAATCATTTAATATTGGGTGGAAGAGACCAAATTTAACATTTGAGACATCAAAGCAGCTTTATTGCCTTTTAATGGAAACTCTTCTTCGTCAGTGTGTTCTTTTCTCAATTTGTTAAAAATCTCGTTTTCAAATTGCTTTTCATCATATCTGTAAATGTCCCATTCGCCACCATTGTACTCCAGTGCGGTCAAGTTTTCGACCCAGTCACCCGAATTGAGATAGGCGACACCGTCAACGTGCCGATACTGAGGGGTATGAACATGACCACAAATAACATGGTCAAAACCTTTTTGTCGGGCAATGTCAATAGCGGTTTTTTCAAAATCGGAGATATATTTGACGGCGTTTTTGACTTTCATTTTCACTTGCTTTGAGAATGAAACGGGTTCTTTTCCCAGAAATTTCATCAAGCGATTAACGCCTTTGTTAAACCACACCAAGCGGTCATAACTATAACCACCGATTTTTGCGAGCCAAGGAGTTTGCATGACCGAGGCATCGAACACATCGCCATGAAAAAACCAATGTTTTTTGCCGTGTAAAATGAGTTCAAGGCTATTGCGCAGGTGAAAGTTACCGAAATTCATGTCCGTAAACCTTCGGAGTTGCTCATCGTGGTTGCCGGTGAGGTAATACACCTTTGTGCCATTGAGCGACAAACGGATTATTTTATTGATGACGCGCAAATGTAAATCCGGAAAATACGACTTTTTGAATTGCCACATGTCCACAATATCGCCATTGAGTATGAGCGTTTCGGGTTTGATGCTTTTCAGATAGTTCAAGAGTTCTTGTGCATGGCATCCATAAGTGCCTAAGTGTACATCGGATATAACGACTAATTCAACATTTCTTTTCATGATACAAATTAATGGATAAACAATTAATTGAATGTTAAGCCTGTTTTAAATTAACGTTAAGTTTGTTTTGGTGCTTGGTGCTAAGGGGTAAAAGAAAAAGCCGCCAAATGGTAAGGTCGGCGGCTTTGCTCTAATCAACAAAAGAGGTATGAAAAAAACTCACTGCAAAAGTATTGCGGGTATGTTAAGTTTAAGTCAATTGAATGTTAAGTTATTGTTGAATGAGCGACAAATGGGGTGTGTGGGTGGTGCTTCGCACTTTTTTTTTTTTAGCCACGAATTGACGAATTTTACTAATTTGGGTACGGTGGTGCTTCGCACTTGTTTTTTTTAGCCACGAATTTTACTCATTTGGGTGTGGGTAGTGCTTCGCACTGTTAGGTTTTTTATTGATTATAGAAACTAAATAGTGCGAAGCACTATATATCCAAATTAGTAAAATTCGTAAATTCGTGGCTAAAAAAACAAGTGCGAAGCACTTCTAAATTAGTGAAAATTAGTGCAATTCGAAGCTAAAAAACATAAAATACATCACTCTCTACTGTCTTGGAATTGGGTAGATTTCCTCTTGCCGGCCGTCAATGTACCTGAATTTCTGACCATCGTAAAAACCATCTTGTTCGAGCATGATGCGGATGATTTTATTGTTCCATTCCGGTATCGCAACGGAGGCATTCAGTTCGATGGAGTAAGCAGTATTTGGAAACATCGGATAATCGCCGGGACCCGGTGTGCCTTTTTGATTGTCCCACATGCCAATAGTGGGACCCGCCGCGTGCCCATGAAAGCCAATCGGATGGGTATAAATAGAGCCATTTATCCCTTCTTTTTCGGCTTGTGCCAAAGCTGCGGCTAATATTTGATTGCCGGTTCTGCCGGCTTTAAAATTTTCGGTCAAGATGTCCTGCAAGCGGTTGGCTTTTTTAAACGCCTTTTGGAGGTAGTCCGGCACTGATTTTTCACCCCCCCTCAGTACGTAGGCGTGCTCTTGCATATCGGTATTGAGGCGCAGGTAGGTGATGCCGAAATCCACGTGCAACAAATCACCCGGTTCAATGACTTCCTCTTTGGGGCGTTTGGAGAAAGTTCTCAAATGGTCAAAACGGGCGGTATCGGCTTTTTGAATATCCACTGTCGGGTGAAACCACGTGTCCAAACCCAGTTCGGTGACCTTTTGGCGATACCACCAAACAACATCGTTGGTAGTGGTCACGCCCGGTTGAATCACTTTTTCGGATAGCCCTTCTCTGACAATTTGGTGCGAAATATGGGCTATGTGCTCATACAGCGTCATTTCTTTTGGTGTACGGGTTTCGAGCCATGCCACAGCTAATTTTTCCGCCGAAACGATGTTTTTTTTGTAATCATCCGGCATTTTTTTCATCAAATCGTCATATTCATGGTGGCTCAGTCCGTCGGCATGGGCATAGTTGGGTGAGACATTGATACCGATTTTGCGCGGTTTCCGTTCTTTGATGGCTTCTATTAAGGCGTCCCACTGGTCGGGATAGACGTTCAGGTTCCAAGAGGCTTTGAGCAACCCGACATCGTAGCGGGCAATAGCCATTTTTTCGACCCCTTCTTTGCCACCTTTGTCAAAGAAAGCCATGACCGTGCGGCGGCGAGCAGAGAGCCACTCGGCAGGCAACATGGTTTTCATCACGGGGTCTTCATTGTACTCTCTTGAGATGATAATCCACATATCAATGCCTTCTCGCCGCATGAGCTGAGGCAGCAGGTTGTCGAAACGGTCGGATAATATCTCATCAATGATATTTGCTCGTTCTTTTTCCGTTAGGATTTTAGGGTAGTTGCTTTGGGCTTGAAGGACGGTACATCCTAAGCACAGCAGGAGTGTCAATATGGTCAATCGCATAGTTTAATGATTTTGGGATTGAAGATACTGAGGGGGGGAGAGATTGCCAAAATTTTTCGCTCAAAAGAGGGTTTTGGCGGTGAAAGGTGGGTGCGGGGGTGCTTCGCACTTTTTTTTAGCCACTAATTACAGGAATTTTCACTAATCTACGTGTCGTTTTTAGCCACGAATTTATATGGTGGTATGAGTGCTGCGCACTTTTTTTTTTTAGCCACGAATTGCACGAATTTTACTAATCTACGTGTCGTTTTTTAGCCACGAATTGCACGAATTTCACGAATTTCACGAATTTAGATGTTGACATTTTGGGATGTCGACATTATAACTGTCAACACGTAGATTGGTGAAATTCGTGAAATTAGTGGCTAAAAAAAAAGTGCGCAGCACTCATACCAGCATATAAATTAGTGGCTAAAAAACTAATCAATCAAAAAACGCATCGTATTGGTTATTCTGTCCGGCTTCTCGAACGGGTTCTTTGAGCGGTGCATTGAGGTCGAGAGTATCATTTTTTAGAATGAGTTCTTGTTTTGAGGCTTCGCCGAGTAGGAGAGAAGAGCCTTTTTTCTCCCATTCTTCCAACAATTTCAAGCCTTCTTCTTCAAAAACGCCATTTTGGAGGTCAATGCCTTTCATGATTTTTTCACTCATGTCCATAAATTGTTCCATTTCGCCCATTTTGCTGCTGACATCGTTGGCAATGGCTTCGAGGGCCATATCAAACGTGACACGTTTGTCGGGGTCACCTTTTAGGATACTCATGGCGGAGTTCATGGCAGAGTGAGAGGCGAGAATGGCTTTGCGTTCGGTTTCCTTCACCATCACTTGGTCTTTGAGGTCTTCCGCCATCACGTAGCTGGTTTCCTGCATTTTAGTGAGGATGCGGTAAAGGGTTTCCATGCGTTTATAGAGGTCTTCGAGGCGCATGTTAGAGTCCTGCAAACGGCCCGCTTTGCGGGTTTTGAGGATCATTTGCGCCTGTTTCTCGGTGTCGCGGTATTTGGTAGCGTCGCGCAAATTGGTCTGAATTTCTTTCTGGTTGTTGACAATCAACTCTTTGAGTTTGTGCATTTGCCCCCTCAATTGGTTGATTTGTTTGGTCATTTTAGAAAGACTGCTTTCGAGGTGGTCAACATAGGATTTTAAGACAGCAATCGGGTCTATTTTCACAAAAATGCCCGTGATAGCGCGCATAAAACTCTTGTAACCATACCACATCAGGTTGCGGGCTTTGGGGTCAAGAATCACGTATAGGATAGTGGACAACGCTATAAGCATGCCGGATAGGTAAAGCGTATTCTCCGCCAACTCAATCAACACCGGCAAATATTGATACAATAAATACCCGCCGCCGGCAATCATCGCTAATAAAAATACCAATCCAGTCGCACCTTCCGGGCGTTGCCAAAAACTCTTAGGTTTAAATTCTTTGAACTCCATAATGCTCTATAACTCTTTGATTATCAGTTGATTATATTATATTTTAATTTGAATATCTGGTTGTTCAACACCCTTACGAAGGTTTCAAAAATCCTCGTAAGGGTGTGTGAATCTTAATTTTTAGATTTATCATTCATCATTCATCATTCATCATTCATCATTCATCATTCATTATTTCTCATTCATCATTTCCCACTACCATTCTCTAATCAAATGCGGAACAAACCGACTGCCATTATCTGTAATAAGAGAATTGGATTCTCTGATGCCGATGCCGGCGGCTTCTTGCCCAATCACCCATGAGCCTATCAGCGCAAAGTTACCATCATTTTCGGGCAATGGGCAAAGCTGTTGGTAGATAAAACCTTCCTCTCCGTACTCCCCCTCAGTATGCGTGATGTATTGATTGTTTTTAACAACTGTTACATTCGCCCCCTCTCGACTGAGGATTGGTTTTTTGACATAATCAGTCAAATCCACGCAATCAAAATATGCGGGCAAAAGGTACGGACTTTCGGGGAAAAGTTCCCATAAAATCGGTAAAATTGCTTTATTGGACAGAATCATTTTCCAACTCGGCTCTATCCAATGGGCTTTATTTTTATCCGCTATGATATTTTTGCCGTATTCATCGAATATCAACCATTCATAAGGGTATAATTTGAATATGTTTCGAATATGATGCTCTTGTAAATCTTTGAAAGTGTGCTTGTCTTCGTCCCAACCAATATCGTCCATAAAAATCAATTTGGTTTTGAAACCGGCTTGAATGGCAGTATCGCGCAAATATTCGGTAGTGGTCAAATCCTCCAACGATTCGCGGACGCAACTGAAATGAAGCGTGCCTTCGTGCAAATAGGGCTTCAAGTAGCCCCACGTGGCAATCAGTTTTTCGTGAACCGAGTTAAATTGGTCATTGTCCGGAAATCTCTCTTCGAGCCAATTCCATTGCACGACACCCGTTTCAAACAGTGAAGTAGGGGTATCGGCGTTGAATTCCAGCATTTTAGGAACGCCTTTGTCAAAACTGAAATCAAAACGTCCATAAATGGCGGGCGCATCATTTTCCCACGTGTTTTCTATATGCGGCACAAACCATTGAGGAATGTGAAAAAGGTCATATTTTTTCTTTGATACCACATGCTCAACGGCTTCGAGGCACATTTGCC
>JANPGW010000014.1:0-2001 GCA_031424115.1 Saprospiraceae bacterium
AAAGTATAATTTGTATCGCGGCATAGCCGCAAAAGATTTTAGTTCTTCTGCGGCTATGCCGCGATAGAGGCATAACATTTCCAATTTTCTACCGAACTTTAGGGGCGATGCCCCAACAGCGGGTCAATTTGTTATACACCCATATTTTTCAACTAATTGTCGCATAAAATGCTTTCAGCAGCTTTTCCTCCATTTCCCAATTCAATAGCGCCGCCGCTTTTAGACAATTCTGCTGCATACTATTATACAATTCCGTATCCTCAAGCAACAACCGAATAGCGTTGAGAAGTAGTTGAATATCCGTTTTTTCAATCAATACAGCCACCTGATAGGTATCATTAATCCGTTGATGCTCAACGAATTGCGTGCAGATTTGGGGTATACCCGCTTGAATATAATCCAAAAATTTATTCGCTAAAGAAAACTGGTAACTCAATCCTGTACCTTCCAAAATATGCAAACCGATGGTCGCTTGATGCGTGACTGCATCCAAGTCTTGAGGTTTGACATAACCCAAAAACTTGACTTTTTTGTCTAACTGCAAGTCCGAAACCATACCCCTCAGTATAGCGCCCAAATCACCGTCACCGGCAATCCAAAACTCAGCATTGTCCACATATTGCATAGCTTCAATCGCCGTTTCCAAACCGCGCCCTTCATTCAGATTGCCTTGATATAAAATAATATTTTTATCAGACTGTCGAGGTGTGGCAGTCAAAATGGAGCGAACGGGCAGATTTCGAATCAACTCAAAATGTGTCTGATAACGCCGGTCAAATTCCTCAACAATACTTTGACTGACCGTGTAACAATAGGTCAATCGAGGAACAATGAACCTTTCAACTGCCAGCCACATTCGACGAATAGTGGGGCGGCGAACAACCTCTGGTACTTCCGTAAATAGTTCGTGGGCGTCATACACACACGGAATAGCTTTTTTTGAACCATTAAATTTTAAAGCAGAATGTATTTTGGAAGCATAATAACAAGGTAAAATCGTATCCAAATCAATGCCACAGACTATGTCAAACCTTTGAAAAAGCAGCCAAAAAAAAAGGCGGATATTGTATTCCAAGTAAAAAAACTTGCCTTTATTGAAGATCAATTTAAAGCGTTTATGCCGTATCAAGGCATTCTCGAACGGCAGCGAGTGCTTCAAAACTCTGCCCACGAGCCAAATATCATACCCCTCAGTAGCCAGCGATTCACAAATGCGAATCATCCGTCTGTCATAGACCAAATCATTCGTGACCGTAAAAATTATTTTTTTATTCATACCATTCTGAACTTGTCCTGTTCTTTTTTCAAAACACCCTCATCGAGCATAAAACCGATGGTTTGAATCACTTTAGTCCGCTGTTTTTCAGAAAAGGAATCGGCAATGTCTTTCAGATTGAGCGGTTCCCGCTTGAGCAATCGGGTAATTTTTTCCTTAAAAACATCAAAATCATTGGTATTCAATTCCTCTTTGCTTTTTTCAACGCACACATCACACATACCGCACGGTTTGGCGTCTAATTGGCCAAAATAATGCAGCAATTGTTGAGAGCGACAAATAGCTAATTCGGCATATTCAATGGATTTTTTCAATCTAAACTCCGCGCGTTTTTTACGGAACATATATAATGTGTAATCAATCGTCAAATTTTGGGCATCTACCCGTTCGCGCAAAAAGGTGAGTTGGGGTTTGTCTTTTTTGGGGCGATATTCAATGATGTTATCAGTGTGAAAATGATGCAAAATTTTCTCCAAATCCATCACGGACATTTGTAAAAACTGCGCCAATCGTTGCTCGTTAAAATCCACGTAATCGGTCAACACGCCTTGAAATGCCCTCAAAATGCCTTTGATAATTTTGTCATACCCTTTATTTTTCAGTTCATAATCGTATAAAGTTTCCCGATTGACAATGATTTTCATGCTCGACGAAATAAACACACCCTCCGAAAAAGACAACCAACCGTCTTGTTCCAACACTTTAAAACATGAATAAGTTAACAA
>JANPGW010000015.1:0-4647 GCA_031424115.1 Saprospiraceae bacterium
TGAAATTCCAATTCATATTGTTACCATTGATATTTGTTGGGTCAATATCCGTACTTTTTAATGAAAGATATTCGTCTAATTTCAAATTCAAATTGCCATTGAGTGTAGAAGTGCCTCGATTCGAGTAAGTCAATATTGTAACAGATTCAAACCCTGGGCGTGCATTGCCTTGCTCTACTGATACTAATAAGTCACTAACTGGGTTAATAGCTTTGAGCCCAAAGTCTTGATTATCAATACGTTGATTATAATTATTGCCTGTAAATACTGCTTTACTGAGAAGTGATAAAGTATAGAGTCTCGTATTTAGCACAGGTGTTATTTGATAGCTTTTAGAGGTGTCAACTATGGTTTGATAATCGCCAAAATTATTGGTGAACACTTCATTTTTATCATTTATTTTAACTAACATATTGGGTACACCTTTTTCGCCAGCATTATAAATGCCATCGCTGTTATCGTCAACGAATATTTTACCTGATAAATATCCTGCTTGAATGGTCACCACACACTTTGCTTTTGAGCATAGATTTTGACTATCACATGCCTGATAATAGAAAGAATCAATGCCCGCAAAATTGTATTTAGGCAGATAAATGAACTTGCCATCACCCCATATTTTCACATTACCATTTTTGGGGTTTTGTGAAATAATATAGCTTTGGATATTCAAATCATTATCAATATCTGAATCATTCAAAGCTACGTTTCCTTTCAAAGCGGTATTAAAAGTAGTAATAAAGTCTTCGCCCACGAGTGTCGGTTTATGATACACTTTTTTAACTGAAATGAAAACCCATGCCGTATCGCAAAGCCCAGTGGTATCACAAACAGTATATGAAGCTGTATCCGCACCAATGAAATTCGTATTGGGTGTGTAAAGGAAACTACCTTCTTCTTTGAATATTAAAACGCCCTTATTTGTGGTTTTTAACACTTTAAAACTATTGATTTTTAAGTCATTATCTACATCAAAGTCGTTGGCGGCTACCGTATTACTGAGGGGTTCGTTTTCATTGGTAGAGAAATAATCATCTTTTGCCGTAGGAGCATGTTTTACGGGTACATCTTTTACTGCAAAGAAAATGAAAGCCGTATCACATAAATTTGTAGAATCGCAGATAATATAAGATGCTGAATCCGAGCCAATGAAATTATTTTGAGGCAAATAAGTGAAATTACCGTTATTATTCAAGCTCAAAGTTCCCTTGTTTGGACTTTTTAAAAGTCTAAAACCATTAATTTGAATGTTATTATCGGCATCTTTATCGTTGGTGGCAACTGAACCAGCTACACTTGTATTTTTTAAAGTAGTAAAATTATCATCAGCAGCAATCGGTGCATTTTGAGGATTAACGGCTAAAACTGTAAAATATATGGAAGCAGTATCACAACCATTGATATAACAAATGCCATAATCGATTCTTTCAGTTCCCACAAAATCTTTGGCGGATATGTAGGTGAAAGAGCCATTATTATTGATAGTTATTTGCCCTTTATGTGGGGTATAGACAACAAAAACGTGCATTATTGGGCTGCCATTATCAATATCATTTATTAAAACGGAGCCTGAAACGGTTGTATTAGATACTAAAGTAACATAATCGTCGCTTGCAAAAGGAGCTAAAGTGGTATCAATGAATACTTTAGCGTAAAATAAGGTTGTATCACATTCTCCTAAATTATTGCACACTTGCACCGCAATCGTGTCATTTCCGATGAAATTACTGAGGGGTGTGTATTTTAAATTAATATTCGTATCTAAATTAGCTGTTCCAGATTTGGGAGTTCGGATAATTGATGCGTTTATGATATTTCCTCCGGGTTTTAAAATTTCATCACTGATAAAAGGTGTGTTTATATTTGTTGCGATATTTACTATTTTAAAACTGCTTAAACTAGCATCTGCATTTTCAACAACAAATATAAGATTTGCAGTATCACATAAGCCTAATTCATCGCAAACACTATAAGTGAGCGTATCTCTGCCAAGGATATCTTTTGCACGATAATAGAATGTTCCTTCTCTAGTGCCTTGAAAATAACCCTTTTGTGTGTTTTTAATCAAAAGGTAGCTCTGAGGGTTGATGTTATAATCAATGTCAAAATCATTCAAAGCCGTTGAACCTTCAATATAGCCATTAATTTTTAGTCTAAATACATCATCAACAGCCACGGGTGCATTGTTATTTATTATTTCAATGAATATGGATGCTGAGTCACACAACCCCTCAGTATCACACACTTTGTAGTTGATGGTATCGAGCCCAAAGAAGTCTTTATTGGGAGTGTAGGTCATTAAGAATTGCTGATTAACCTCATTAAAAGACCACGTAAAGCCCCCCTTTGTACTTTCTTTTAGAACAGCCAAAGCATTTTCATCTATGTTAAAATCGGGGTCATAAACACTTAAGTTTTCTACAATTGCTGAATTTTTACTCCTTGAAAAGTTTAAGTCGTATATTGTTGGGGCATCATTTTGAGAAACTGATATGTAAATAAACCCCTCAGTACACAAGGCACTTTTATCGCAAATACTATAAATTATGGTATCATTAACATCTTGTGTTTTATAAAATATTTTGTAATAACCACTTGAATCCATTGTGAAATCACAATGTTTAGGTGCTTTTACAATTTTAAAACTATTCAAATCTAAGCCATCATCCTCATCTTTCATGAAATATTTGTTGAAAACATAACCTGAATCTTTTGAAAAAAAAGAACCATTCCAACTCATTCCCTCTGTTTGGGGTGGGATATTTTTAGCTACATTTAATATGAGTAACCCTGAATCGCATAGCCCTGTTAAATCACATACAGAATAAAAAACTGTATCAATAAGTGCCTCTGAGCCTCTCGGTGGAGTGTAGTAGAGCACACCTCCCCAGCGGCGTTGATTTTCAAAATGAGCGGTACCTTTAAGTGAGCGAGATAAAATTTTATATGAATTTTCATCAATGTCATTGTCTTCATCTATTACGAATTCATCGGTCATGTAAAATATAGCCTCCCCATGATAGATGTTATAACTTGAATCTATAACTATTGGGGCATGATTCTGACCGTAGATATTTATTGTAAAAAAGCAGCACAAAATAATCCCCATACTGAGGGGTAACGTTTTGGATAGTAATCTCATAAGATTTAGATAAGTTGTTAAAGAATTAGTTTTGCTTCACTTTAGCAAAAACGATTCCATAACATTTACCCTAAATGTGTTATTTAGACATCAAAAAGCCCCTATTAGTATAAAGGCATAAGTAAAATTAATCTTGCAATTAATTTTTTTGGGATAAATTAAAATCCCTCTGAACTACCGAGTGTTTTGAAAACGGAAAGAAAAACCTAATTTCACCCCTAAAGAAACTATATGAAAAAGAGACTATACTGCCTTGTCGCTCTTTTGGGAGCTTTTGCTCATCAAACCTCAGCGCAAGAGACAAATTCAGACACCTTAAAAAGTCGCGATATTGCACCCGTCACCATTACGGCTACGCGCTACGAAAGTGATAAAAACAGGACGCCTTTTGCCATTACCGTTATGGGTAAAAATCGCTTGCAAACGGCGCAGCAGCAGCTTTCGGTGCATGATGCCTTGACGGCAATTCCGGGTGTTTTTGTTCAAAATCCGGATAATTTTTCCCAAGATTTGCGTATTTCGGTACGGGGCTTTGGGGCAAGAGCGGCATTCGGAATTAGAGGTGTTCGGATTATCACTGACGGAATTCCCGAATCAACACCCGACGGACAAGCGGACGTTGATAATCTCGATGCGGGCATCATGCGTCAGATGCAAGTGATTCGAGGGCCTGCTGCCGGACTTTATGGCAATGGGGCAGGGGGCGTTATTTATTTTCAGACCGAAGAACCGAGTGCACAACCTTACGCAGAGGTGCAGGCTTCGGGAGGGAGTTATGGCTTTCAGAGGTATCAAGCAAAAACAGGGTTTGAAGTCGGTAAAATGGGGGTGTTTTTCAGCGCAGCGCACCACCTTACTGAGGGGTATCGCGATCATGCCACTATGAGCCAAACGGTGTTGAATACCAAATTGAAGTTTAATTTTAATGATAAAACACGCCTTTCGGTGCTTTTAAACTATGGTAATAGCCCTTGGGCAGATGATGCGGGGGGCTTGACTCAAGAACAAGTAGCAGCCAATCGCCAACAAGCACGTGTGCAAAGTGTCCAATTTGATGCCGGAGAAGCGGTTGAGCAGGGTAGAGTAGGGGCGGTTTTACAGTCAAAAATATCTGATAAGCACAGTTTTCAAGCGCGCGTATTCACGACTTTCAGAAATTTTAGCAATAAACTACCGGTGAATAGCAGCGGATGGGTCGAATTTGAACGGCTTTTTGGTGGCGGTGGCGTGCAATATGAGTTCAAAACACTGCTTTTAAAACGACCGTATCGGATGCAACTTGGTTTGGATATTGACCGGCAACGGGATTATCGGCAGCGTTTCAATAATATCAATGGCGTGAAAGGGGCGCGGGTATTGGAACAAAATGAAAAATTTCAGAGTATCGGGGCTTTTTGGTTGCATGAGTGGACGCTGTTTCAGCAAGACAAAAGCGAATTGCTTTTCACTGCCAGCACTCGGTTCGATAAAGTAACGCTTTCGAATGAAGATAAATTTCTGACCGA
>JANPGW010000016.1:0-1830 GCA_031424115.1 Saprospiraceae bacterium
CTTTAAAAAATTCATTTGCCTGTTATTTAAAGTCAGGATATTTAAATTTAATATTTTTATGTATTCGGAATTTTATTTTGAAAAACCCTATTTTTTATTGTATAAATTTTTTAACAATAAATTAATTATTATGTAATAAGAATTTTATTTTGAAAATGCGGATTGCAAAATTAGGAATATTCCACGTATTTACGTTAATTTTGCACTGCCTAAAGCAAAGAAAAGTTTTTTTGACGAAACAACGAATACCAATATCTCTTTATGAAAGAAGAATATTTCAAATGGCACTCGCCACATATCGGAAGGGACATCGAAATGCTGACTTATGGTCACGCCGGATATCCCGTCATTATTTTCCCCTCTACAATGGGACGCTACTATGAAAGCAAAGATTTTAAGCTCATAGAAAGTGTGCGTTGGTTTGTAGAAAATGGTTTGGTTAGGCTGTATTGCCCCGATTCGATTGACCGATTGAGTTGGTACAACCGCGAAGTACACCCCTCCATCAAAGTTTTGAACCATATCCAATACGATAAACTCATCCGGTGGGAAATAATCGAAACCATTCGCAACCACACGGGCAGCCCGCGGGTAGCCGTGTCAGGGGCAAGCTTTGGCGGATTTCATGCGGCGAATTTTGCTTTTCGGCATCCCGATGTTGTCAGTCACCTTTTTTCGATGAGCGGTGCTTTTGATATTAAAATGTTCATGAACGGTTATTTCGATGACAATGTGTATTTCAACAATCCCATAGATTATCTGCCCGGTTTGAACCATCCCGACCTTTGGCGCATGAAAATTATTTTAGGCACCTCCGAGTGGGATATTTGCCGCCCCGCCAATGAGCAATTATCCGGTATTCTGAAAGCCAAAGGTGTTGACCATTGGTTGGATATGCGCGGCTGGGTGCAACATGATTGGCCCCTTTGGAGAGAAATGTTCCCGCATTATCTTTCTGTAATATAATTAAAAATCAACATCCATAACTAAATATAAAATCAATTGACAATGAAAAAAATAGGCATTTTATTCGGTCAGGAAAATACTTTCCCATGGGCTTTTATTGAGAGAGTCAATGAAAAAAACGTGAATGGCGTAGTCGCAGAAGCCGTTTCTATCGAAAAAGTGATACAAGGCGACCCAACGGAATATGCGGTCATCATTGACCGTATTTCGCAAGACGTACCGTTTTACCGTGCATATTTGAAAAATGCAGCCATCTCCGGCACAGCAGTCGTCAACAATCCTTTTTGGTGGTCAGCTGACGAGAAATTTTTTAACAATGCCTTGGCTTTAAAAGTGGGCGTGCCGGTACCAAATACCGTTTTGTTGCCTTCGAAAATGATGCCTGACGACACAACGGCTAATTCTTTCCGCAACCTCAAATATCCCATGGATTGGGAAGGTATTTTCAAATACATCGGCTTTCCGGCTTATATGAAGCCTTTTGACGGTGGCGGCTGGAAATCGGTCTATAAAATCCACAACGTAGAAGATTTCTTCGATAAATACGCCGAAACCGGTCAAATCGTGATGATGTTGCAATCGGAAGTGGTTTTTGATTATTATTTCCGTTGCTATTGTTTGGGTGGCAAATATGTGCATATCATGCCTTATGAACCCCGCAATCCCCACCATTTGCGCTATGTCGTAGAAGGCGAACCGGCACCGAAAGCGTTGTTGGATACTATTCACGACTATGTTTTACGCTTGAACCATGCTTTGGGCTATGACTTCAACACCGTCGAGTTCGGTGTGATGAATGGCATACCTTACGCGATTGACTTCTGCAATCCGGCGCCTGACGCGGATGTCCACTCCGTCGGTCAA
>JANPGW010000017.1:0-11099 GCA_031424115.1 Saprospiraceae bacterium
ACACGGTCGAGCATGGGGCGCGATTCAATCAACTTTCGGAGGTGTTTCATCTGTCCTGCCGCCGGTAAATTGACGGCTTCTTGCCAAGGAATACTGGCGCCGTTGATGCTTTTTCGCTGCGGTGAGTACATTTGCCAAACATCGTGGCAGCCGTAAGTATTCCCAAATGCGCCCGCAAAAACATCCCAATAAGCATACATTCGGATGTCATAAGCATTAGATAAGCCCAATTCATTTTTATTAAAACACACAGGATGGTCTTCATATAGCGGCTCACCATCAATAGTGGGCTTTATAAGCGAGCGGTTGTAAGCGACTTGGATGCGGTCATAGACCGGATTGTCTCTGCAATGCCCCGTTTGAAACATATTAAAATCAAACCAATTATCGTTGTGAAACCATTTGCCGGCGCCGCCGTCCGCCATATCATTGGGTTGCGGATGGGCTGTTATCAAAGCTTTTTCAACTCCACCGACACCTTCGGTGATACCGGCAGCCATCGCACACCAGACAGCCACATCTTGTTCGTTGCGCGGATTGCGGTCGCCTATGAGCACCCAAATGATGTTTTTACGGTTTTTGTAGCGATTGGCAATCCATTTGCCATAGATTTTGGCATTGTCCCGATTAAAAATCTCGGGGCCATCACCCCAATTGTCTTTGTATAATTTATCTCCCCAAGTGGGCAACAGTGCGATGTATAAACCCAACTCAGCGGCTTTGTCAATAATCCAATCCATATGCTGAAAATACGCCTCGCGCGGTTTTGTCGGGTCAAGGTTGTCAAGGGGGATTTCCCAATATGGATTGGGGTCTTTCAAGCCTTGCAATTCGGCTAATGCCACCGCTTGAATGACTGTGAAGCCTTTTTCTGCCCGATTTTTTAAGTATTTTTCGGCTTCTTCACGGTTGAGTCGGTGAAAAAGTTCCCAAGCCGTATCGCCCAACCAATAAAAAGGTTTACCGTTTTCATGCACTAAAAACCGTTTGTTATCGGATACTTTAAGGCGACCGTTCAAAACAGGATTGGGGAAAGTTTGAGCAGCCGTTTTAGTCAATAGAACAATAATCAGGAAGGGGAAAACATATTTTTTCATCAGCAATAGAATTTTGTTTTCACGAAAAAAGGGGATTTTTACACTAAAAACCTCGTTGATGCTGTGAAGATAATGATTCAAATATGAAATTATTGAGCTTTTTCCTTCATTTCTTATCGATTTTAATAAAAATAAAAGAAAGCACAAAGAATGAAGAGCGAATAGAACCAAATGCTTTAAATTCGTGCAAGCAGAAAAGAACATGTACATCGAAAGTATTTATTAACAATGAATTGGAAGAAAGACAACTCCGCTGATTTATCAGGAATATTCAATTTATTTGATTTTGAGAAAATGGCGCAGGCGAAAATGACCAACATGGCTTACGAATACGTAGCGAGTGGTGCCGCTGATGAATTCACGCTTCGAGGCAATCGGCAGTCGTTAGATGCTATTAAACTCAATACAACTGTACTGACTGATGTTACTCGACTTGATACAAGTATTTCTCTTTTTGGACAGAAGCTGCCTTATCCAATTCTGATTGCGCCCACCGCTTTTCACAAAATTATGCATCCCGAAGGAGAGTTGGCTACGGCTCGTGGTGCAGGAATGGCGTCTGCTACTTATGTGATCAGTTCATATACCACCACACCACTTGAAGAAATTTCAAAAGTAGCCACCCATCCGCTTTGGTTTCAATTGTATGTCAGGGATGATAGAGCGTTTACCAAAGATGTTGTCCAAAAAGCAGAAGCTCAAGGCTGTCAGGCATTGTGTATTACCGTGGATACACCGGTGTTGGGGGTGCGCAATCGCCAAGAAAGAGTCAGCTTTAAATTGCCGGATGACGTACATTCTCCTTACATGATTGCAGTCGGTTCTCAGAAGAAGCCGCTTACGTGGAAAGAGATTGAATGGCTGCAATCCTTTGCTACAATTCCTGTTTTACTAAAAGGTATTTTGAATCCGGGTGATGCGGAAAAAGCCGTACAGACAGGCGTATCCGGCATTATTGTCTCCAATCATGGCGGCAGAAATTTAGATACGGTTCCGGCTACCATTGAGGCACTTCCTCGCATAGCAGATAGAGTCAACAAGAGAATTTCCATATTAATGGACGGCGGGATAAGAAGAGGAACGGACGTTTTAAAAGCCATTGCTTTGGGTGCCAATGCGGTGTTGGTGGGCAAGCCCATTTGTTTTGGCTTGGCTTGCGGTGGGGCAGAAAGGGTTGCTAAGGTGATGGAAATTCTCAAAAGTGAATTTGAATCGGCTATGGCATTAACTGGTAAAGCCACTATTGCCAGTATAGACAGAAGTGTCATTTGGGAATAGAAAATGGGGACTATTTGCCCTTGACTTCTCAAAAAGATAACAAATTCAACGGTTTTTAGAAAAATATAGACCACAATGAAAAACATTAAATCCATCGCTTTGATTGCCATTTTTAGCTGCATGACCGTTCTGACAGTCGCGCAAAATCCGATTTATTATCTCTATGTCGGCACCTACACCCGTAAGACCAGCGAGGGCATTTATATCTATCAATTCAATACCCAAACGGGGGATGTCTTGCCAGTGAGCATTGCTAAAGGTGTGGACAATCCATCATTTTTAGCGATTTCGCCCGACAAACGCTTTTTGTATTCGGGGGGTAGTAAAAAAGGGGATTCGGTGCACGCTTTTACGATTGATAAACAGACGCATTATTTGACCTTATTGAACACCCAATCCCTCGGCACGGCTTTGGGGGCAACGCACGTGGAGTTGGATAAAACGGGTAAATGGCTTTTTGTGGCGAATTATTTCAGCAGTACCATCAGCGTGTTGCCTATAAGGGCGGATGGCTCGTTAGGTGTGTTGGCGCAGTCCATTCAGTTGGAAGGGAAGAGCATCACGAAGGGGCAGCAGGATAAATCGCACGTGCATTCTGTGAATGTGGCGCCGAATAATACGGATGTTTTTGTACCCGATTTGGGCACGGATAAGATTATGAGCTACCATTTTAACGCTAAAAAAGGCATTTTGACGGAAGGGGTCACGCCATTCACGCCTATGGCGGCGGGTGCGGGACCCCGACATTTTACATTTCACCCCAATGCTAAATGGGCGTATGTGATTAATGAAATAGATGCGACCATTACGGGTTTCAAATATAAAAAAGGCACATTACAACTTTTTCAAACAGTAAAAAACTTACCCAATGATTATACAGGGCGCAAATGGGCAGCGGATATTCATATTTCGCCCGATGGTCAATTTTTGTATGGTTCTAATCGAGCGCATGAGAGTTTGGTTATTTATAAAATTGATGGTAAAACGGGTGCGCTCACCTTTGTTGGACACCAAGCGGTGAACGGCGTCACACCCCGCAATTTTGCGATTGACCCCACGGGCAACTTCGTCTTAGTTGCCAATCAGGACTCCGACAATATCACCATTTTCAAAAGGGATAAAACCACGGGTAAATTGACCGCTACGGGTAAAGAGATTAAAGTGTCGATGCCGGTGTGTTTGAAGTTTGTTGAGTAGAATTGCTTTTTTAATTTACTCTTTCATATGCTCAATCCGGCATATCATCCAAATTTCCTAACAAGAGCCCCTGTTTTCTACAATTATCCTCAAGGATTCCTTAATTTGCTACCTAAAAGTGACAAAACAAAAAATCAGTTTACTATGAAAAACATACTTTCTTGTATTCTTATAATTTTATTCTCGGTGTCTGTGCAAGCGCAAAAACAGAAAGTTATCATTGATTGCGATTTGGGGGACGATATTGATGACGCCTACGCTGTGGCTTTGATGCTGTCGAGTACGGATAAATTTGAAATTCTCGGCATCACCACCTGCTACGGTCGCACCAATGACCGCGCCGAACTCGCCTGTAAACTTCTTTATGAAACGGGCTTGGAGAAGATTCCGGTCGCTATGGGTCGTAATACATCGAACATAAATGACCGCGCCAATTGGTATGCCGACCAGTATTATTGGTCAAAAGGGTTTAATAAAGTGAAACCCATTGCTCAATCGGCGGCGGATTTCATCATCGAACAATTGCATAAACATCCCAATGAGGTCATTCTCTTTTCCGTGGGTCCCGTTACCAACATGAAAGACATCATCGAAAAAGATCCGCAGGCTTTGAAACTGGCGAAGAAAGTGATTGCTATGTTTGGCTCGTTTTACATCGGTTATAATGGCAGCCCAACCATCAATCCCGAATGGAATGTGGTGGTGGATGTGGAAGCCTCCAAGAAGTTTGTGCATTCGGGAGCCAACATCCTGTATGCCGGATTGGACGTCACTGCCTTTGTGAAATGGGATAAAGCCAGCCGAGAGAAATTGCTTTACCGACAAAGCCCATTGACAAATGCTTTGAGCGGACTCAATACCCTCTGGTCTTATGAAAATACACCCACGCTGTTTGATGCTGTCGCCATCGGTATGGCACTTTATCCCGATTTATTTAAAACGGAGAAAGTATATATCGACGTGGATGATAAAGGTTTTACCCGCATGGATAAAACCAAAACACCCAATGCCGAAATTGGCGTCAGCATTGACACCAATGAGTTTTTAAAGCGCATTATGCAGGTGTATTTAAGGCAAAATTTAGGACGTTAAATAATCAAGTAAATCAAACCAATCCAAGATGAGACAGTATATTTTACCTTTTATAAGTGCTTTTTTAATGTGTCAAATCACATTAGCACAGCAGGTTAAAACAACGACAACATTCGACCCCTCAGTACTCGAAGGTATGAAATGGCGCGAACTGGGTCCCTTTCGCGGTGGGCGCTCATGCACCGTCACTGGCGTGCGTGGAAATCCCAATTTATATTATTTTGGTTCAGTGGGAAGCGGTGTTTGGAGCTCCAACGATGCAGGGCAGACATGGGGCAATCTTACGGATAAATACTTTGGTGGCACAGTCGGTGCAGTAGCCGTAGCGGAGAGTGACCCCAATGTGCTTTACGTGGGCGAAGGCGAACAGACTTTACGCAATAACGTGGCTTCGGGTGCGTCTGGCTTGTGGAAATCCACGGATGCCGGTGCTACTTGGATAAACCTCGGCATGGCGGAGACAAAACACATATCCCGCATCCGCATCCATCCTAAAAACGCTGATGTGGTCTATGTGGCTGCCATGGGCAATCTTTGGAAACCCAACGAGATGCGGGGTATTTTTCGCAGCGTGGACGGTGGTGCGACTTTTAAAAAGATTTTATACATCAACGATAAAGCCGGGGCAGCCGATTTGGTGCTCGACCCCAACAATCCCCGCATCATGTACGCCAGCACTTGGAACATGAGCCGCAATGGTTATCGCATGGACAGCGGAGGCCCTGATTCCAAGATTTGGAAAAGTACCGATGGCGGCGATACTTGGGAAAATTTTTCAAGCAACGAAGGAATGCCCAAAGGCACTAATGGCATTATTGGCGTGACTGTTTCACCCAAAAATTCCAATCGTGTGTGGGCGATTATTGAAAATAAAGAGGCGGGTGGCGTCTATCGCTCCGATGACGGCGGTAAAACATGGGCATTGCTGAATCAAGACCGTGGACTCCTGCAACGGGCTTGGTATTATTGTCGCATTTATGCCGATTCTCAAAACGAAGATGTGGTATATGTCATGAATGTCAGTTACGGCGTTTCAAAAGACGGCGGTAAAACATTTGTGTTAAAAAATGCCCCGCACGGCGACCACCACGACCTTTGGATTGACCCCGATAACAACCAACGTATGGTCATCGGCGATGATGGTGGCGCACAAGTCTCCAATGATGGCGGTAATAATTGGACGACTTACCACAATCAACCCACGGCACAATTTTACCGTGTTTCTACGGATAATCATTTTCCTTACCGCATTTATGGCGCACAGCAAGATAATTCAAGCGTCCGCATTCCCCACCGCACCATTGGCAATGCCATAGAAGAGAAAGATTGGACGGCTTTGGCTATTGGGGAAAGTGCCCATTTAGCACCCGACCCGCTGAATGATGATGTTGTTTACGGTGGTGATTTCAAAGGCTATATGACCATGCAAGACCTTGCCACTGGACAAGAACGCTCTACGAATGTCTATCCCGACCTGCCCGCTGGCAGCGGTGCGGATATTATGAAATACCGTTTTAATTGGAATTATCCCGTATTTTTTAGTCCACACAATCCTAAAAAACTCTATGCAGGTTCTAATCATTTGCACATGAGTACGAATGGTGGTGAAAGTTGGGATGTCATCAGTCCCGACCTCACACGGGCTGACCCCGAAACCATCAAATCATCGGGAGGACCCATCACGCAAGATAATACAGGTGCTGAATACTACGCCAATATATTTGCTGCCGCCGAATCGCCTTATACTGAGGGGGAGATATGGACAGGCTCAGACGATGGTTTGGTACACGTCACAACCGATGGCGGTAAAAACTGGAAGAATGTCACACCACCCATGTCGCCCAAATACAATATGATAAACGCCGTTGAAGTCAATCCGTTTGTGAAAGGCGGGGCGTATATCGCTGCTACTTCTTACAAATTCGGTGATTACACGCCTTATATTTATAAAACATTGGATTACGGTAAAACGTGGCAAGTGATGACTAAAGGCATTCCTAAAGAAGAATTCGTCCGAGTTGTAAGGGCTGATCCTAAGCGCAAAGGCTTGCTTTATGCGGGTACTGAAAAAGGCGTTTGGGTTTCTTTCGATGATGGTGAAAATTGGGGTAAATTGCAGCTCAATCTACCGCCTGTACCTATCCATGATTTGGCTATTAAAAACGATAACCTCATTGCTGCCACTCACGGACGCAGTTTTTGGCTCATTGATGATTTGACACCTTTGCACCAAATCAATAGTGAAATGGCTACCAAAGATGTGATTTTATTCAAACCCATGCCTTCTTATCGCATGGCGGGCAGCAATCGACGCAATCCTAAATTAGAAGGTGAAAATCACCCCAATGGCGTTATGGTGCATTATTTTATTAAAAATATAGATGAAAAAACGGAAGTTAAACTCGACATCTTGCAAAGCAATGGCGATATTATCCGCAATTTCAGCAATAAAGCTAAAGAGAAAGCGGATTTATTGACCATTAAAAAAGGCGGCGGTCGCTTCGTGTGGGATATGCGTTATCCGGGTTTTAAAGCTTTCCCTGGGATGGTTTTTTACGGCTCACCCAATTCGGGTCCCAAAGCCATTCCCGGCAAATACCAAGTGAAACTCACGGTCAACGGTCAATCCCAAACCCAAGAGTTTGAGATACTCAAAGACCCTCGCTTAAAAGTCACGCCTGAGGATTTCCAAGCGCAATTCGATTTTTTAATAAAAGTCAGAAATAAGGTAACGGAAGCCAATGAAGGCATTATCAATATCCGCAAAATAAAGCAGGATTTAACCTATTTGAAAAATAAAATGGGCGATGATGTTAAAAATAAAGACATCAATGATGCCATTAAAAAGTTTGATGATGAACTTAAAACCATCGAAAATACCATTCATCAAACCAAAAATAGCAGCGTCCAAGACCCGCTCAATTATGGCATCAAACTCAATAATCGCTTAGCCCATTTGATGACTGAACAAGCACAGGGAGATTTTCGCCCCACTCAACAAGGCGAAGAAGTCCGCGGAAAACTCTCTCAAATGGTGGATGAAGAATTAGGCAAATTGAAAAATTGCATTGATAGCAATCTGAATAAAATCAATCAAATGGCGAAAGAGAAAGGGGTACTGTTTGTCAATTAAGTATTAAATTTACTGCTTTTAAAAACGCACTGATGAAAATAAAGTTCCTCGCATTTTTGATTTGCATAAGCACAATTTGTATAGCACAAAGCAAGATATCTATTGATGTTTTACATTATAGTTTTGAGATAACACTAAGCGATATTTCGGATAATATTGTTGGCAAAGCCTCGATTCGATTCAAGGCTGTACAACCTACAGCGATAGTTACTTTCGATTTAGTAAAAATGGGTAAGGATACAGGTATGACGGTGTCAAAGGTTATGGAGGGTAAGAATGCTTTAACTTTTACTCAAAATGCGAATACCTGCGAAATTGTTTTATCAGCCCCCCTACAAATCGGTGAAGAAAAAACGGTTGATATTTATTACTCCGGTATTCCAGCCGATGGCTTAATTATTTCAAAAAATAAGTATCAACACAAAACATTTTTTGCCGATAATTGGCCTAATAGAGCGCACAATTGGCTGCCTTGCATAGACAAACCCCGTGATAAAGCCACCGTGGAGTTTTTAGTAACAGCTCCGCAGCATTATCAAGTCGTTGGCAGTGGTATTCAAGTGGAAGAAACAAATTTGGACAACAATCTGAAATTCACACATTGGCGCGAAGATGTGCCACTGCCAACTAAAGTCATGGCAATTGGTATTGCTGATTTCGCTGTTCAATCCGTAGGAGAAGTCAATTGCACGCCCATTTACAGTTGGGTATTTCCGGAAGATAAAGAGAAAGGGTTTCATCGGTATGGACAAGCCAAGGATATTTTATCTTTTTTTATGGGATATGTGGGTGTTTATGGCTATAAAAAATTAGCCAATGTGCAATCCAAAACCACTTTTGGGGGATTGGAAAATGCCGGAACCATTTTTTACTACGAAAATTCTGCCTCGGACGATACACCCATGGAAACTTTATTAGCCCATGAAATTGCCCATCAATGGTTTGGTGATATGGTCACTGAAAAGGAATTTGCCCATCTCTGGTTGAGCGAAGGTTTTGCGACTTATTTGACACATATCTACATGGAGTCAAAATATGGGAAAGATACTTTGTTGAAACGATTAGCCGATGACCGTACATCCGTAATTGCGTTTTCAAAAACCAATGATAAGGCGGTTATTGATTCTATTTCACCCTATATGGATTTGTTAAACCTCAATAATTATGAAAAAGGTGGTTGGGTTTTACACATGTTGCGGCAAAAGATAGGAGACACTCAATTTCACCAATTGATAAGAAACTATTATGACCATTATAAAGGTAAAAATGCAAATTCAAAAGACTTTCAAAGAGAAGCAGAAAGTATCAGCGGGCAGAATCTTGAATATTTCTTTAAACAATGGCTTTATACCGCCGGGCAGCCTCATTTGGACGTTAGATGGTCTTATCCCAAAAAAGGTAAAAAAATCCAAATGTCCATCACCCAGTTACAGCAAACTCCCTTTAGTTTCCCTCTCGAAATGATGTTTAAATACCCTTCAGGAAAATCAGAAATAAAGACCTTTAAAATCAATAATACCCAACAAGTATTTACTTTTAAATCAAAAGAGATGCCGATTGATGTCATTTTAGACCCCAATACGGCTTTATTATTTGATGGTATAGTGGTTCAACAATAGAAAAAACGCTTATTCAATAGGGTAAAAATGATAGAATTGCTACTTTTACCCCTCAAAGATTTCAGGATACCCCCCCCGAGGTTTCGGGATAACACCCCTCAGTATAAGGCAAGAAAAAAAGCAATAGTTTATGGCATTTCAAGCTAAAATAAATCGAATATACACACTTATCCGGCAATCTCTCAATGGAGAACAGCAAGATTACACGCAAGGGAGCATTGCCAAAGCAGTGTTCTTATTGGCTGTACCGATGATTTTAGAATTGAGCTTGGAAAGCGTATTTGCAGTCGTAGATATTTTTTTTGTGAGTAAATTGGGCCAAAATGCTATTGCAACAGTAGGTTTGACAGAATCTGTTGTCACTATCATATATTCTATTGCCATAGGGCTGAGTACCGCCGCTACGGCTATTGTAGCTCGTAGAACGGGGGAGAAAGATGCCAACGCCGCCGCTCATGCCGGCGCACAATCCTTGATAATTGCATTTGTTGTTACTATTATTTTAAGCATAGCGGGTGTTATTTTTGCGGGAGACATATTAAGCTTGATGGGTGCAAGTGCTGAAGTCGTTGCCGACGGCGCTATTTTTACCCGTATAATGTTAGGTGGTAGTGCAGCTATTATGTTGTTGTTTCTCATAAACGGTATTTTTAGAGGAGCCGGTGATGCCGCTATGGCAATGAAAAGTCTTTGGATTGCCAGTATTATCAATATTATTTTATGCCCTATATTTATTCATTTTATGGGTCTGAAAGGCGCGGCAATCGCCACCGTTATAGGGAGAAGTACAGGCGTCTTATATCAATGTTTTCACTTATTTAAAGGCAGCGGTATTCTGACATTTAACAGGCAGCATTTTGGAATAGATATGCCATTGATAAAATCTATTATTCATATTGCTTGGCCTGCCACGTTTCAGTTTATAATCGCCAGCGGCAGTTGGATTATTTTAGCTCGATTAGTGGCAGAAACGGGCGGTACAACAGCATCGGCAGGGTATCAGATTGCTATACGGAATGTCGTTTTCTTCATCCTTCCTGCTTGGGGTTTGAGCAATGCAGCGGCAACATTGGTAGGGCAAAATCTGGGAGCCAATCAAATACAACGGGCTGAAAAGAGTGTTTTATTGACGGTAAAATACAACGCTATTTTTATGTCATTCGTCACCATATTATTTGTTTTTTTTTCAAATCCTATTATTCGCATTTTTACTGCGGATGAATCTGTTATCAGCTATGGTGCGCTGTCATTGCAAATCATTGGGGCGGGTTATATTTTTTATGGTATAGGGATGGTGATGACACAAGCCTTGAACGGGGCAGGGGATACCCGTACGCCTACCGTTATCAATTTTATTTGCTTTTGGCTTTTCCAAGTGCCATTGGCGTATTTTTTAGCCAAAGGATTAGACATGAAAGCCACCGGGGCATTTGTTTCGATACCTATTGCCGAGACATTAATAGCTTTAGTAGCTTGGTATTATTTTAAAAAAGGTAAATGGAAAGAAGTTAAAGTGTGATTTAAATATAGTGTTTATAACTTAAAATAATCCTTTATACCCGTCAAAACGCTTTGAATAGCGAAGGAAGCGATAATCAAACCCATGATTTTAGTAATAACAATAATACCCGCTTCACCGATGCGCTCTTGAATTTTACGAGCGGCCAAAAGCAAAAGACACGT
>JANPGW010000018.1:0-1509 GCA_031424115.1 Saprospiraceae bacterium
AGCCTTATAGCACTCGCTTTTTATCGCAATTCTTTTGAAGGAATGAGTTTCTTCATTTTCTTCTTTATCGCTTCACATGCGGTGGGTCAAGGAGCCGTTATTTGGGTTTTTATTTCTGAAATATTCCCAAGCGAGGTAAGAGCACACGGACAAGCACTTGGTAGTTTCACCCATTGGATTTTAGCCGCCATTATTGCATTTACATTTCCTTTCATTGCTGAAACGTTTGGTGGCGCATTGACCTTCTCATTTTTTGGTGTCATGATGGTTTTACAGTTGCTTTTCGTGTGGCGCATTATGCCCGAGACAAAAGGAACTTCTCTTGAAGGTATATCGCAAGTGGTTATGGGGCATTAAAAAAAGTATTTAGTTTATGGTGTGAGTGTTTGGTGTTTAGAGCATTTAAATACCAAACACTATAAACTAAACACTCCCAATACACCCCTCAGTCTTTCATTCAATATTTTAATCAAAATGAAACAACATAACATAGTTTGCTACGGCGAAGTGCTGTGGGATATGCTACCAACAGGTAAATTGGCAGGAGGTGCGCCTATGAACGTCGCCTATCACTTAAATGGGTTGGGGCTAAAAACGCATATTATAAGTCGAGTAGGTAATGATGCTTTAGGTATTGAGTTACTGGATTTTTTAAATACAAAAGAAATCCCGACCACTTTTATACAAATAGATAATGGCTTTAAAACTGGGGTTGTCGATGTTATTTTAGATGAAAAAGGTAGCCCGTCCTATTCTATTGTCTACCCTGTTGCTTGGGATAACATAGAAATTAATGAAGAACTAAAAGAGGTAGTTGCAGCAGCGGATGCTTTGGTTTATGGCAGTTTGGCGTGTAGAGACAATACTTCACAACATACAATTTACGAACTATTAAAGATGGCTCAATGCTGTGTTTTTGACGTGAATCTACGAGCACCTTTTTACTCCAAAGCTTCAATTGAACCATTGATGAAACAGGCAGATATAGTGAAAATGAATGAAGAAGAATTGTCTATCATTTCAAAATGGTATGATGATGAAACTGATTTTACACAGCAAATCAAAAATATGCAAAAACGATTTGGTATTAAAACACTGATTGTATCACATGGCAGCCAAGGGGCTTATTGCTTTGAAAATGATGTTCTCTACTTTCAAAAGAGTTTCAAAATAACGGTAAAAGATACTATTGGTAGCGGTGATGCCTTTTTAGCAGGTTTTTTAACTGAAAAAATGGCTGGTAAAAATCCGCAAGACTGCTTATTGACAGCTTGTAAAGCGGGTGCTTATGTGGCTACTCAATCAGGCGCAACACCTATAATGAGTCTTCAAATTCTTGAAGGATTTGATACAATACTAACGTAATACCCCCTCAGTATAACACCATTTTTCGGGTTTTTTAAAAAATACAAAAGACGATAGAACTTAATAACTCATATTTTAAATCAATTTAATTTTTAATTAAACAATGTAGAATGATGAAAAACAAATATCTCTTAGTTTGGGTTG
>JANPGW010000019.1:0-16555 GCA_031424115.1 Saprospiraceae bacterium
ATTGAAAAGCAAGAAAACAGGCTTAAAGAAGAGTTAACAAAGATTGGCATTGATGTCGTGAAGGATTTAACAATCGCCGATATCACCTCCATATTTACTTCCCAAAAAAGAAAAAAAGATGTCTTGGGCAACAAGGATTACCATCTTAAAATTCGGGACTTGACTCAAGTCGAAAAACTGCAACAAATTGCGGACAACCTTGATTTGGGTAAAATGGATTTGATAAATGTCACACATACCGACCTTGCCAAGTTCAGAAAAGAAACAAAAATGGAAGCGGTAAAAGCCGCCAAATTAAAAGCTGAATATATGCTTGAAGCCATCGGCGAGAAAGTTGGCAAACCTCTTTTCATTCAGGAGATTATAGACTATGGCGATTACCAAAGCTATCTACAAAATATGCAAAGAGGGAGCTTGAGTAGTAATGCCATATTAATGTCTGGTGATGAAATGAAATCGGGTGAAACGCTCAGTTTTTCAAAAATTAAGATACGATATAATGTATTAGCCAGATTTGAGATTCAGTGATGTTACCCCCTCAGTATAAAACTCCATTTTCCGCATTTCAGCAAAATAAAACCCACTCAATGCTAATTTTCATTCTAAAATAGTACTTTCATGTCCTTAATTTTTTAATTAAAAAAAGCATACAGAAATGAAAGTACTCATTCAAATTTGTCTCATTTTTAGCCTTTATTCATGTGCTGTAACGGCGCAATCTAAGAAGGAAGTTGACCCTAATATATGGGTCAGAGAAGGCTATCAACTCTCTATTGTTCAATCCGATATTCAACTACCGCGTTTTATGCAATTGGATGATAAAGGCACATTGTACGTGTCGGTTTCAGATAAAGGCGTTATAAAATCGTGCATGGATAAAGATGGCGATGGTTATTACGAAACGGTTACCGATTTTGTCACCAATCACCCGAAAGCGCATGGTTTGCAATGGGTAGACGGTTGGATGTGGTTCACGGAATCGGGGGCAATTTTCAAGGCGCGTGATACCAACGGCGATGGTAAAGCTGATGAAACCATCACTGTTTTAAAAGATTTACCTAAAGATGGTGGACATTGGTATCGCCCCGTGTTGGTACATAAAGGTAGAATTTATACAGCTATGGGCTGCTCCGGTAATATTGATGAAGACTTGAACACCGATAGGCTCAAGATTTGGTCGTACAAAGAGGACGGCACTGATAAAAAACTCTTCGCAGATGGTTTAAGAAACACTGAAAAACTGGTTCTCCAACCGGGTACTGACGAAATATGGGGTATGGACCATGGCAGCGATGATTTTGGTAAAGTGATGGAACGCCGCAATAAAGATGAAATTCGCAAACCCATCACCGACCGTTATCCGCCGTGCGAAATGAACCATTATGTGGAAGGTGCATTTTATGGTCATCCGTACATCACTGGCAATCGTGTTCCTCGATATGAATATATGGATAGAAAAGACATCGTGGATTTGGCGGCTAAAACCACGCCTCCAGCCTGGTTAGCAGGGGCTCATAATGCTCCGAACGCTATGACATTTTATGATGGCAATCAATTTCCAGCTGAAATAAAAGGCGATGCTTTTGTAGCATATCATGGCTCTTGGAATAGGAGTGATAGAGCGGGTTATCGAGTCACCCGCGTTCGTTTTGAAGATGGTAACCCTTACGGTGAGCAGCGATATGTGGAGTTTTTGAACGCTGAAAAAGATGTTTTTGGTCGCCCCGTAGATGTGATTGTCGCCAAAGATGGTTCATTACTCATTTCAGATGATTGGGGACATAAGATTTATAAGCTATCGTATGTAGGTAAAAAATAGTACCCCTCAGTATAGTTTGAATTTATGGGTATCGGTTATGAAAAAATAGCCGATGCCTATACCCATTATCGCTTATAATTTCTATCCCCTTTTCAAAAGTCATCGTTGAAATATTTCAGACGCCGTCAAGGAAAAATTAAGAAGGTTTTTTCCAGCGTAACAGATTATATCACCGGTGCAAATATTGACTTGAGTGGGTGCTGTATAGACATACACCTCTTCAGACTCGGGCAAAATTAACCATATAACTTCAATACCCGCTTTGAAATACTCTCGTACTTTTTCAGTCACCTTATACATTCTATTCGTTTGAGACACCACTTCAATGATAAAAGTGCTAATTGTTTTCTCCTCCGGTGATTCTTGTTTGATTTGTTTTTGGGTTAAATAGGCCAAATCAGGCGCGCGCACTTGAGTTTGCGACGTCCACATTTCAGGTTCTTTAAACAGCCTGTCACCTCTTTGATAAGCGGAAGTTTGAATAAATTTGCTTTCTAAATTGTTAACTATAAACCATTATTTTTTCGTTATTATTCGGGGAGTTTTCTCTATAATACCGTTATTGTATTCGTATTTGTAGCCGTCTTCTGCGTTGGCATATTTTGAAAAAAATGTGTTCAATGAAACCAAAGCTGGTTTCATTGCTTTTTTTTCCAATATTGCTGTTGCTGCACTTTTCGTCATTATTCTTTATTTTTTTAAAAAAATAAGTAAAAAAAAAGATAAAAACCAATTTGTTAAAGTCGTTTTACATGCTACTGACAACCAATTTTTCTAAACATTTCGTAAAAGTGTATTTTCTCTGTTATGAAGCCAATACTCATACTCCTCCTATTCCCACATCTACTTTTGAGTCAGACGATGAAACATGATATAGACGCTATTTTCAAAAAAATCCATCAAGGCAATCCGGCAGGCAGTGCTTTATTGGTGGTTGTCAACAACAAAAAGGTATATGAAAAAGCTATGGGTTGGGCGGATGAAAAAAAAGTGAAAAAATTGACCCCCCTCAGTAATTTTCGGATGGCTTCGGTGTCGAAGCAGTTTACGGCGATGGCAATTGTTTTGCTTGAAAAGCAGGGTAAATTATCGTTTGAAGACCCCATCAAACGCTTTTTTCCGGACTTTTCAGCGGTTGGCAATATTATCAAAATCAAACATTTACTCAATCACTCTTCGGGCTTAGTAGATTATGAATCCTTGATGAGCGATTCTTTAACCCACCAACTCAATGATGCTGATGTCTACCAAATGGTTAAAAATGTGGACACTACGTATTTCAAAACGGGTGAAGGATTCAGGTACAGCAACGGAGCCTATTGCTTGATGGCGTTGATAGTGGCAAAAGTTTCGGGGCAAAGTTTTGCGGATTTTTTAAGTCAAAATATATTCCAACCTTTGGGTATGCTACATACACAAGTTTTTGATAATCAACATATTATCAAGAACAGGGCTTATGGTTTTGCTAAAAATAAAAAAGGGGAAATAGTCCCAAACGACCAAAGCCTGACAAGTGCCACGAAAGGTGACGGCGGTGTTTATACCTCTTTGAAGGATTATTTTTTGTGGCATCAAGCGTTGATGAACAATACTTTAGTCCATCTGGATTCTTTATTGTTCTTACAGAAGAATCCGTTACCCGACAAATCAGGTTTTTACGGTCTCGGTTGGTTTTTCAATAAAAATCCACTGGATACCTGCCTGCCGTCAGGCAAGGCTGAAGGGGGGCAATTGGAGATGTTTCATTCCGGCTCGACTTGCGGGTTTTCCAACATTGTCATTCGAACACCCGAAAAAGGAGTTTTAATCGCTTTTTTCTCCAATTTGGCGGATAATCATGCTGCATTTAAGCCCATTTTTGAATACCTTAAAAGTAAAAAAATAATTCAATCCGAAATTTGGCAATGGCATGAAGCGACCAATTAATTAAAAAACAGCGCTCCCGGATTTTACTGTAAGACAAACTTGAGAGATAAGACAATGTTTTTCCGGTTTAGCTTCGAAATGCGACCACATCAGCCCGTTTTTAGACCATAACACTTTATTGGCAACATCTTTCTGAGCTTTCAGCGGAGAAATCAAAAGCAGATAAAGACACACAAAAAATATTTTTTTCATCAACATTGTATTAAAAAGATTGAATAATATTCTACGAAAGATGCAAAGAAAAGTGTTATTTTCACTCTGTTATTCACGCAAATATCACCATTGCCTATGAAAAAATATCAACGCAATCTTTTAGAAATTTTGGCTATTATTTTTTTGGGAGAAATGATTGTCATCACCGAAAATAATAACTGGCTCTCTAACACCGGTTTATACATTTTGATAGTTTTTATTTGTTGGTCAAAAACAACGTGGTTTATTTATGAAACCTCACAGGATTTGGATCGCGCCACGCATCAAAATATGCCCTATCATCAATTTTTGACGATAGTGGGTATCAATATGGCACAAGTTGTGGTATCTTTTGGCATTGATTATTTTACTTTAATAAAAGTTGACAACCATTGTTTTAACGAAATCAATCCCGCATTCAATGACTTTGAACTGCTTTTTGAGTGTGTGTATTTCAGTGCTCTGAACTACTCTTATTTCGGTTACGGCGATATCACACCGGCGAATATTCCCGCCAAATTGGTCTCCTTGACTGAAATTTTATTGGGTTTTCTGACCGTTATCTTTATTCTGTCAGACTTTATTACGCTTAAAGAATCTATTAAAGCGCATAGAAATAAGTCATAAAAACAATTTTAGCCACTAATGGTACTAATTTCCACTAATTTTCTTTATCAATTAGTGGAAATTAGTGCCATTAGTGGCTAGTTGCAAGTATAGCTCTTAAACGTTCTCGGGTCAAAGAAAAAACTTGTTGCTATTAAAAAATAGGCTCATTCGTAAAGTTAGTGGGTCTTTCGAGAGTTTCAAGGTGTCGACGCTTTTAAAGCGTCTGACACCTGAGCGACCCACTAATTTTACGAAAGTAACAAAAAATAAGGCTGCCCTTTTGAGGCAGCCTTAACAATTTATGATGTCAACATTAATTTTTCTTTTCCATTTTTTGGGCAATTTTCATCCCGATTTTTTGACCCCAAGCTTGTCCGGCTTCCATACTTTCCACCATAATCGGTGATTGTTTTTCAGCCATTTTTTTACCCACCGGCGACTCGTAAAACTTAATCATTTCTTTGATTTCGTCTTGGGTAAAATGTTTTTTGTAGATGTCAGTCAAAATGACCATCATCTCTTCAATACTGTCGTCATTTGTAAACTCTTTTTTAAACTGTTGTTTGATATCTTCCGTCATCGGATAAGATTCACCCATCATATCCAGCATATTAACAATAGCTTCTTTGTAAATTGTTTCAGTGCCATTCACCTTGAAAAGAAAGCGTATGTCTTTGCTAATATCCGCTTGAGCGGAAATAGAAGTGGCTTTCATGAGGCAAATAAGCCCTAAAAGCATAACTGTTTTTTTCATTAATTAAATTTTATTAAGTTGATAGAAAAATTTTAAGCAAAAAAAGTCCCAATCTTCTTTGACAGGGCGATTGATGGTGACTTTTGAGACAATTTTCATGAACAAAAAGGTTTGTTTAAACAAAACGGCTACTATAACACCGGATATTACTTCAAATGGCTTGCCTTTATTATCTGTTCAGCTATATCCTTAGCAGCATTGGGTTTTCCGAGTACCACTATATTGTTGCTCAAAGACTGCATCAATGCTGCATCATTTAATATTCTTAAAGCTTCTTGAATCATTTTCTCATTGGCTTCGCTGTCTTTGACCAATATCGCTGCATTTTTAGTCACCAATGCCATAGCGTTTTTGGTCTGATGGTCTTCTGCAACATTAGGTGATGGCACCAATACTGAGGGGGTACCCGCAAGGCATAATTCGGAGATGGTCAGCGCACCCGCCCGAGCGATGATAACATCTGCAGCTGCGTAAGCCAAATCCATTCGGTCAATGAAAGGGCGCAGGTGCACATTGTTCAATTGAGCTGCTTTGCCATTTTTAAAGCCTTCCTCATACAAGCGACCGCATTGCCACAAAATTTGCACATCTTTTTGATTGTCAATGAGTTGCGCGTTGTTTTCGATAGCCACATTCAAGGTTTTAGCGCCGAGAGAACCGCCTAAAATAGCGATCGTTTTTTTATTTTTATCTAAATTGAAATAGGTAATACCTTCCTCTTTTTTAGATTGAATGTCCAAAATATCAGACCGCACGGGATTTCCCGTTAAGACGATTTTATCCTTAGGGAAAAATTTTTCCAATCCTTCATAAGCCACGCATATGAATTTTGCCTTTTCCGCCAACAGTTTATTGGTCACACCGGCGTAGGAATTTTGCTCTTGCAAAACGGTCGGGATACGCATACTTGCCGCCGCTCTTAAGGTAGGTCCCGAGGCAAAACCACCAAAACCCACCGCAACATCCGGTTTGAAATTTTTCAAAATACGGCGGACTTTAAGCATAGAGTTGAGTAACTTAAATGGCAATTGCAGATTGAGCCACACATTTTTCAAGGTTAAACGGCGTTGTAAACCCGCAATTGGCAGACCTTCTATTGGGTAACCCGCTTTAGGCACGCGTTCCATTTCCATTTTTCCGAGGGCGCCCACGAAGAGTATTTGTACTGAATCCGCACCCTCACCTGACTGAACAGCTTGCCGTTTGAGTTCATCTGCTACAGCTATTGCCGGAAAAATATGGCCGCCTGTTCCACCAGCGCTGACGATTATTTTCATGTTATTCACTTTCCGTTTCAATAAATTTTGACACACTCAATATCATCCCCAATGAAACACAGCTAAAGAGCAACGACGTTCCACCCATCGAAAGCATCGGTAGCGGCAAGCCCGTCACGGGAACCAGATGGACACTCACTGCCATATTCGCCAACGCTTGCACTGTGAGCATCAAAGTCAACCCAATCGCCAACACGGCGGGGAATGTTTTAGGCGATTTTGTTACCAGTCGCACAACCCTTAAAAACAGCAATAAGTATAAAGACAGTATTACGAAGCCTCCCACTAATCCATATTCTTCAATGATAACGGCATATAAATAATCCGAAAAAGCATTGGGCAAAAAGTTCTTTTGAACGGAATTACCGGGTCCCGTACCCATCAATCCACCGTTGGCGATTGCCATTTTAGCGATTTTTGTTTGGTCAGCCTCTTCTGTATTGGTCACAAAACTTTTTAAACGAGACGTCCACGTATTCACCCGAACCTTGTCGGGGAAAGCCTGTCCGACGACAATCAAGCCCGAAAACGCCACCAAACCACAAAACATCATCAAAAAAATATACTTGGGTGCTACTCGCCCGATAAACATCATCACGATGCACGTGGCAAATATGACCAATGCTGTTGATAAGTTGCTCGGTGCAATCAACAGACAAATCAAGATAACAGGCATAATAATCGGTAAAAAGGCACTTTGAAAATCCGAAATATAGTCTTGTTTGGCTGTTACAGACCGCGCCACATAAGTTACGAGAGATATTTTAGCCAAGTCGGATGTCTGAAATGTCAACCCTAAACCCGGCACTTCAAGCCATCGTTGCGCATCATTCACCTCTGTACCCACGGCTAAAGTCAAAACCAAAAGTGGCACCGTAATAGCCAGAACATAAGGTGCCCAAACATTGAACCGTTTGTAATGAAGTAAATGAAAAACATATACAATCAATAAACCAATACCGAGAATAAAAACTTGCTTGAGCAGATAATACTCCGTATTACCCCCATTTTTTTGAAACGCCAAAGACGATGAAGAGCTATAAATCGTCAGGATGGAAAACATCGCGAGAATAGCCACTATCGCCCAAATAACCCTATCACCCCGCAATTCGGCGGTGACTCTGTTAATCATTGACATGATGTGTGATACTTTTAGGTGAAAAAAATTATAGTGCTTAAAAAAGCCTCCCCTCAGTATAGGCAGCCGATCTTGCACAAAAATAGTAGGTTTAAAGTATTTCAGTACGATTACTTTATTTTATTCAAAGGATTTTGTAAAATAAACCTATTGGAAATGGATTTGTCCGAAAAACTGAGGTGTATGAAAATTGGGCTTTTCCGTTTTGATATTGTTCCAAGCCACAAAATGAGGAGTGGTCAACTCGTCACCACATTTGTAAAAATTAGCGCGGCAAGTCTTATCCGATAAATTTTTTATTGAATGTTTGAAAAAGCTGTCCAAAGGTATAATAGCCGTTAATACCCATTCAAACTCGCCTTTTTTTTCTGCAAATGGTTCTGTACCGAGTGTAGATGTCACCTTTATTCTATTAATGATGGTTGTGTCGGCTAACACTCTATCTTGACCGGTGGAACCTACGCCCAACAGTATTTTCCCTATGCAGTTGAATTCAAAATTGTAAAAAAGACCGTCATTTTCGAGTGCCAAAAAAAACTCCACGCAACTATCTTTCCAGACAGAGCCATTATGTTCCACTGCTTTAGCGACGATATTTTTTTCGTGCACTTGATATTTAAGATAAATATGCGTGTCGTCGTGGGCTATTCTGAAGTTAACAGTGGGTTTATAGGGGAAATATTCCCACGGCGTATAATTTAGTGTGTGAAATGGCAAGGTTTCCATCTGTGAAAAAACCTTGTTCAAATCACGATTACCTCTATCTAATCGAGGAACAGTCAAGGAATTCATTGGCGTTGTAGATTTTGAAGCTGCTTTATTGCTCATTTTGCATGACAAGAGAGAGCAGACCATAGGCAGTAAAACGCCTATGCATAGATATATGACTAATCGAATGATTGGTTTTTTCATGTTTCTTAAATCCCTCATTCACAATCTTTAAATTATTGGAAAAGTGAAGAATCATGGGAAAATCTTATAAATATCCTTTCGATGATTGACCCTCGCAAATTCTACCACTCCATTATGAATAAAAACCCCGATACGATAATCCTTAATTTTAATTCTATATGCATGTTTATAGCCTGTTAATTTTTTGAGGTTTCTTATATCAGTTATTTTCGTTGCTGCTTCCACATTTTCAATAACATCTGCCACATCATCTTTAATACTATCCGACAACTTATCTAAGTCTTTGTAAAATTGTTTTAAAAATTCAGTTGTCATTTTCTACCCAATTTTGCCATGACTTTGTCGCGAGAAACTTTTTGAGTTCTGTCCACTTGCTTCATAAGTTTGATAAGCCCCAATTCTTCCCGTTGTTCTTCAGTCAATAATTTGGTTTTTATTTGCATAGCTTTTAACACATCTGAAACCAACTTTAATTCTGCTTTATCTTTTACAGATACTAACAATGCTTCCATATTATATTTGTTTTTAAATAATAACAATTGTTTTTACAAAATTAAAGAAAGTAGGCGAGCAAAACAAAAAATAAACTTACATTATTCAACACCGCTTTTTTAAACTGCTCTCCCCTATCCTCATAGTTTTTAAACAAATCAAAACTCGCGCACGCGGGAGACAGCAGGACACAATCACCCTTTTGAGCCAATTTCGACGCTTTTTCCACGGCTTCTTGTGCAGATTTAGCTTCTTTGATGGTTGACATAAAAGGTTTGAAAAAAGATAATATTTTGCTGTTATCCACGCCCATCGCCACGATGGCTTTCACTTTTTGCTTTACCAAGGACTCAATTTGCGTATAATCATTGCCTTTATCTGTACCACCCATAATCAAAACGGTCGGTTTTGTCATGGAGGACAATGCCCAAAAAACGGAATCCACATTGGTCGCTTTAGAGTCGTTGATATATTCTATACCTTGGATTGTTGCCACCGGCTCTAATCGGTGCGGTGCATTAATAAAAGTCTCTAACCCTTGTTGGATTTTATCATCGGGGGCTAAAACGCAAATTGCCGCTGCTATCGCACAAGAGGCGTTAAAATAATTATGAGGACCTTTTAAGGCAGATTTTGACATATCAAAACGCCCCCTCAGTATAGGACTATCAAACTTAGTCGCAATGCCCCATTCGTTGGCGCCAATGACATTTTTATCCATAAATTTCTGCATTTCAACATCATCTTTATTGAAAATAAAAATATCATCTTCGGTTTGATTCATCGCCACGCGAAATTTTGACGCCACATAATTCGCCATTTTATAGTCGTATCTGTCCAAATGGTCGGGCGTGATATTGAGTAACATAGCAATATTGGGTCTAAAATGAACGATGCCATCCAATTGAAAACTGCTGAGTTCGAGTACATAATAATCGTGTAGTGGTTCTTCAGCGAATAAACGAGCGAAGCTTTTACCGATATTGCCCCCCACCGCCACATCTTTTCCGGCAGTTTTCAACAAGTGATAAGTGAGGCTGGTGGTAGTAGTCTTGCCATTACTACCAGTGATGGCTATGATATAAGGCTCGTCTTTACCCCTGTTTTGGTAGGCAAATTCGATTTCTGAAATGACCGGAATGCCTTTCTGATGAGCAGCTTGAATCAACTCCACCTTGTCGGGAATTCCGGGGCTTTTCACGATTTCATCGGCGGATAAAACGACCCCCTCAGTATGTTGCCCACTTTCGTAAGGAATCTGAGCCTCCTCCAATTCTTTTTGAAAATTTTCCTTTATCGGGCTTTTATCGCTGACAAACACCTCAAAACCGCATTTTTTAGCCATTAATGCAGCCCCCACGCCACTTTCTCCCGCTCCGAGAATAACTACTTTTTTCATTGAGTATATATGTATAATTATTTTTAGTGAGCCAAGAATTGACGAATTTCACTAATCTATGTGTTGACAAGTATTGTTTAGTCAACACATAGATTGGCAAAATTCGTCAAGTCGTGGCTTAGAAATAACTCAGTATTACCGCACTTTGAGTGTCACCAAAGTCAAAACCGCCAATAAAATACCGATAATCCAAAATCGAGTAACCAATTTGGCTTCCGGTATGCCTTTTTTCTGAAAATGATGGTGCAAGGGTGACATCAACAAAATACGGCGTCCTTCACCAAAGCGTTTTTTGGTATATTTAAAATAGCCCACTTGAAGCATCACAGAAAGGTTTTCAACGACGAAAATACCGCATAAAATGGGTATTAAAAGCTCTTTCCGAATCAATAAAGAGAAAACGGCAATCACACTGCCGAGCATCAAACTGCCTGTATCGCCCATAAAAACCTGAGCCGGATAGGCATTGTACCACAAAAACCCGATACACGCCGCAAAAAATACAGCCCCAAATATCACCAGTTCGGAAGAGTTTGGAATGAATAAAATATTCAGATATTCCGAAAAAACAGCATTACCCGTTGCATAAGCCAAGAGCGCGAGTGTACCGCCGATTATCGCACTCGTACCCGCAGCCAAACCGTCAATACCATCGGTCAGATTCGCAGCATTGGAGACCGCCGTAACAATCAGAATTACAAAAATAATATACACGATGGTAGTGAGATTTTTACTAGCTTCCTCTCCTATGAGTGGTTTCAAAAATTTGGAATAGTCCAATTCATTATTTTTATAAAACGGCACATTGGTCAAAGGGGCTTTGACGTACACCATTTCTTTGAGTCTTCCGCCTTTTTTTGAATCCGGCGTATAGATACTTTTAGTTATTTGATACCCATTCAATTCGGCTGTTTGCCTGTCCATGCGCACAACTATCTGGTCGTTTTTGAGAATAATCAACGAAATAAACAAGCCCAATGTAATTTGTCCAATGACTTTAAAAATACCGGGCAGGCCTCTTTTATCTTTCTTAAAAACTTTGATATAATCATCTAAAAAGCCGACAATACCCATCCATGAAGTCGCTAACAGCATCACTAAAACATAGATATTATCTAACCGACAGAACAGCAGCGTCGGAATCACGATAGCCATAATCATAATGACGCCACCCATTGTCGGTGTGCCTTGTTTTTGTTTTTGCCCGTCCAAACCCAAATCGCGGACTGTTTCGCCAATCTGCAAATTCCTTAAAAATCGAACAATGCGGCGACCAGAAACAAGAGCAATAATGAGCGAGAGTATAATCGCCATACCTGCTCGAAAAGAAACATATTTGAACAAACCCGCGCCGGGAAAATCATAATATTTATTAAGCCATTCAAAAAAATGATATAACATAAAAATTGAATTTTTCAGATTTCATACATATTGGTTGTCGTTCGATGCCCAAAGTTAATTCATGTCCATTAAAGTGCTATTAGAATAAGGTTTTTATTTAAAAATGAGTCATTTTTTTTCATAGAATAAAAAATGACATACTAACAACATATCAAATACATATACTTTTTACATATGAATTATATTGTATCCATAGGGTTTTAAAAAATCCTTTTAAGGCGAATAGGAGAAGTTAAATCCCTTGAAATGGTTAAGGTTTGATATTAATTCACTACCTATTTTCTTGTATTTTATAAAAAAAATAAAAAACACCTGTTGACAAACTCCAAAAATTATGCATAAAAACTACCCCTCAGTATAAAAATGTCTTCATGTGTAATAAATTGGTTTTCACTATATTATCCTTAAATCAGTATAAAAATCCACCAAAAAAGGGGTATAATAAACCTGTCACAAACGCAAGAGAAGGTTTAATGCCCAAAAAAAGGTATTTAAATAGGCGTAAGATTTGCGTAAAGCAAACTAACCATTATTTATTAAAGCCTCCCATCTTTTAAGTTTTGAGCTTGCCGATCGTCAGATAGGTTTTGATTCATCCAAGAACCGAAACGGATTCCATGTTTTCTATAAATTTTGAAAATGAGAAAAAATAAGCTACATTTTTTGACCAGCATTTTACTTAGGTTTTACTTTTCAGTTGCCAGCTTTCTATTAATCGGTAAAATCTCGGCTCAAATACAGCCAGGTTGTGTGAATGCTAATTTTGGGGTAGATGCTGACTTCAATGCCAATCAATTACAATTTGGTGGTCTTTCAAGCCCCAATGGAAAAGATGATTGGTTTAAATCGGCAACCTATAGTGGCACAGGCTTGGGTGTGTTAGACACTACAGGCGCCGCTTCTTTATATAATTTTTTTACAATACCGGGAAATTTAAATAAAATATTCACCCGCCGCTCCAATACTATTTTTTTTGAGCGGGCGAATAATACAATTCAAGTAGATGCCCTTTTCGCCAAAGATTACACCGGTTCAACGGGTGGGCATGTAGATTCGACTGCTTATGCAACCGGTTCTAAAAACGGTATGCCTCCGGCTAATTGGGACGCTACCTCCATGCCTGTACAAGGTAAAAATGATATATTAGATGTTTATGGGCATCTTCGACGGGCAGGCACGTCAAATACCTCTCCGCTTTGGCTATTTATGGGTGCATCAATGTCTGACCCGAATGGCACCCGTTATATGGATTTTGAATTTTTCCAAAAATCACTCACTTTCAATCCTACTTCTAAATTTACGTCGGCAGGCACTGAAGAAGGACATACAGCTTTTGCTTTTGACAATACCACAGGTAAAATTACCCAAACAGGAGATTTGATATTCAGTATGTCTATTACTGGCGGGTCGCCTTCGGATTTTGAAATACGCGTCTGGGTTAGTCGAGCTATTTATAATTCAACTTTTAATCCTTCTGATTTTGATTTTGACCGCTCAGGAGCGTATTTTGACGGCGATTCCAATGGTTCTGCTTATGGCTATGCCCGTATTATTCCGAAAGGGGCAACTATGTTGCAAGCCTGTGGCATTGTCAACTCCTCTCCAACGCTTGCCGGTCCTTGGGGAACTTTGAATAGTGATGGCGTTTATACCACTAATTATTCTACTTATCAATTCGCTGAATTTGGATTCAATTTATCTTCTTTTGGTATTGACCCTTTGGTAGTAAAACCGGGGGCATCCGTTTGTACTGCGGCTTTTGCTTCATATATAGTCAAAACAAGGGCTTCGGCATCTTTTACAGCTGCTTTGAAGGATTTCGGTGGACCTTATGTTTTTGGTGGTCCCCAAAGTATAACAGCTTCTATAACAAGTAGTAATATTTTGACGTGTGACGCACCATCTGCAACCTTAACGGCGACCGCTTCTCAGGCTTCATCAGTCGCTTATTTTGTGTGGACAGCACCTGATGGAACCAAACAAGCAGGTACTGCTTTGACAAGTATTACTGCAACACAAGCCGGAACTTATACGTTGGAGATATCCCCCGTTGAAGGATGTCCTGTTATGGGAATTTCTACTTTTAATTTACTACAAGATAAAATATCACCTCCTGTACCTACTAATCCGCAAGGCGCCAGTTATTGTGTCGGAGGGTCACCACAAATAATTTCGGTAACTAACGCAGGTATAGGATATCAAATAAGATGGTACAGCACGGAAACAAGCGGAACAGTTCTCGCAACAGGAGCCTCTTATATCCCCACCGCAGCTGGAACTTATTATGCTGAAACACGCAATACCACAAATGGCTGCGTTAGTACACGCGTACCAGTCACTTTAACAGAAGTACCTGACCCCTCAGTCAGTATTAACGTCTCTGAAGGAATAATCTGTATTAATGGCTCTACCGTTCTAACAGCTACTGTTTCAAACGGAACAGGTACTACAAGTTTTCAATGGCAATCGTCTTCTGATAACATTACTTTCTCTAATATATTGGGTGAGACCAATGCTGTATTGAATGTTTCAAATTTAAGTATAACAACATATTACAGAGTAATCATTACTCAATCCGGCAGTGGTTGTGGCTCTGTCACTTCATTCTCAACTAAAATTACGGTTAATCCAACCTGTAATCCTTGTATCTGTCAAAGGCAGTTGCTTTATAATACAGACTTTGAAAGTGGTACAGCGAATGGTTGGACAACAGGCATTGTAGGTCAAGCAGGAACCGCACCCGTATATATTTATACAGGAGGTCCAACTGGTAGATATGCCGCTCTTAATTACACTGATTTAAATAGCGCAACGGGCGATTATTATATTCAGCAAATTTGGAACAATATTATCCCGGGACGTTCTTATATTTTTTCGGGAGACCTTGCCCGCCATGCCGGTACAAGGGCTTTTATTAGAGCGGAGTTTTACAACGCCTCAAATCAATTAATAAGTCAAAGTGCAGACCAATATGCGACCACTCAATATCCAACTTTTATTCCTTTTTCATTCAATTTAGTTGCTCCTCCGGGGGCATCTTATATCAGAATAGTCGGTTTTGCTAATAGAACAGCCTTAAAAATGGACAATGTGAAATTGGTCACGTGTTTTGAACCGGTTATTTCATTTTCCAATTTAACGGATGCCAATACTTGCTCAGGCGGTGCTGTGAGTTTAAATGCTACACTCTCAGACCCTTCAGTTGTTGTCAATTATCAATGGCAATCTTCACCAGACGGTACAACTTGGTCTAATATTTCGGGCGCAACAAATGTTTCTTTAACTGTATCACCTACCGCAACTACCTTTTACCGGGTAAATGCTACCCCTACGAATGGTAGTTGCAGCACCGTGAGTTCATATCCTTTAAAAGTAACCATTTTTGCTGACCCAACTGTTTCGGTGTCTGCAAACAACGCTACAATATGTGTAAGTGGCAATGCTACGTTAACAGCCGCCGTTTCTAATGGAACGGGGTCAACAACTTACCAATGGCAATCCTCAACTGATAATGTAACTTTTAACAATATCAGCGGTGAAACCAATGCCTCACTCAATACGGGCGCTTTAGCTGCTACTCGCTATTATAAAGTTGTTATCACGCAAACAGGTAATGGTTGTGGCTCGGCAACTTCTTCGGTGAATAAGGTAACTGTCGTACCCACCCCCTCAGTATCCGTCGCTCTTAACAACTCAACCATATGCGCCGGTGGCAATGCTACCTTAACTGCCACCGTTTCTAATGGAACGGGGTCAACAACTTATCAATGGCAGTCTTCAACTGATAATGTAACTTTTAATAATATCGGTGGTGAAACCAATGCCTCACTCAATACGGGCGCTTTAGCTGCTACCCGCTATTATAAAGTTGTTATCACGCAAACAGGTAATGGTTGTGGCTCGGCAACTTCTTCGGTGAATACGGTAACTGTCGTACCCACCCCCTCAGTATCCGTTGTCGTCAATAACTCCGAAATCTGTGTCGGTGGTGCAGCAACTCTCACTTCAACCGTCACAAACGGCTCAGGGTCAACAACTTATCAGTGGCAATCGTCAAGCGATAATTCTACTTTTACCAATATTTTAGGGGAAACAAGTGCCGTTTTAAGCGTGTCTAATGTAAGTGCCACAACTTATTACCGAGTTGTCATCACCCAGTCCGGCAACGGTTGCGGAACAGCGACTTCTGCTATAACGACTGTGACTGTCAAACCGACCCCCTCAGTATCCGTTGTCGTCAATAACTCCGAAATCTGTATCGGTGGCAGTGCAACTTTAACTTCAACCGTCACAAACGGTTCAGGATCAACCACTTATCAGTGGCAATCGTCAAGCGATAATTCTACTTTCAGTAATATTTCAGGGGAAACCAATGCCGTTTTAAGCGTGTCTAATGTAAGTGCAACAACTTATTACCGAGTCATCATCACCCAGTCCGGCAACGGTTGCGGAACAGCGAGTTCGGCAACAACGACTGTGACTGTCAAACCGACACCTAATGTATCCGTTGTCGTCAATAACTCCGAAATCTGTGCCGGTGGTGCGGCAACTCTCACTTCAACCGTCACAAACGGTTCCGGATCAACCACTTATCAATGGCAATCTTCAAGCGATAATACCACTTTTACCAATATTT
>JANPGW010000020.1:0-4841 GCA_031424115.1 Saprospiraceae bacterium
CGTGCGGGTGCACCGCTTTTCACTTCTCTTTCTGCTGATAATTTATTGGCTGAACGCGGTCGTGAAGTATTTGCTGAAGGTTGGAGACGTAACGACATGGTTCGTTTCGGTAAATTCTTCAAAGCTTATGGCAAATTCAAAACTGTTGATAACGAAGCAGCATGTAAGGGTGTATTCCCTATTCCACAGGCTCAAATTGATGCTAACGCAAGTTTACCACAAAACGAGTGCTATAAATAATAGTACATTCCATTTGTGCATATAAACGGAGAGCAAGTATTTCGATACTTGCTCTCTTTTTGTTTGTATAAATACAAAAAATAAGACTTTTAGCTTTTATTAAATAACCATTTTAAAAGTTAATTTTGCATTTCAAAATCAATAAAATTCCCCACTCTTGTAAACTTTACGGCACTGATTTAACATTTCAAGTACCTTTTGGTCGATAAAAAAAGAATGAACAAACATTATTCATATTCACGCTGGTTATTTATCCTTTTCAGTTCCCTTGTTATTGCGAGTTGCTCTAAAAAGGAGAAAACTTTGTTTACAGCCATGCCTTCGGCTGAAACAGGAATCCATTTTATTAACCAAGTAGATTATACCGAAGATTTCAACTGTTACACTTACCGCAGTTTTTATAATGGCGGTGGTGTGGGCTTGGGTGATGTGAACAACGACGGGTTGGTAGATGTATTTTTTTGCGGAAATATGCAGTCCAGCCGACTCTATTTGAACAAAGGCAATTTCACTTTTGAAGATATTACCGACAAAGCGGGTGTAGGGTGCAAAGGCGTTTGGGCAACGGGCGTAGCGATGGCAGATGTCAACGGCGATGGGCTCTTAGATATATATGTCTGTAAGTCAGGGAAGCCCACTACTGAGGGGGTGCGCCATAATGAACTTTTTATCAATAATGGCGATTTGACATTTACTGAAAAATCAAAAGAGTTTGGACTTGACAATGAAGGGCTATCCACGCATGCCGCTTTTTTTGACTTTGATAAGGATGGCGACTTAGATTGTTACCTCCTCAATAATTCCTTCCGTTCGGTAGCCAATTACGATAGAAATTCCAATATCCGTAATTTAAGAGATACTTTGGGAGGCAATACCCTTTATCGCAATGATAGTGGACACTTTGTGAACATCAGTGAGGAATCGGGTATTTTCGGGAGCAGTATTGGCTTTGGATTAGGTGTAACGATTGGAGATATTAACCGCGACGGCTGGCAGGATATTTATGTATCCAATGATTTTTTTGAGAAAGATTATCTCTACCTCAATAATAAAAATGGCACTTTTACGGAGGAGGTAGAAAAATCTATCCCTGAATTGAGTATGGGCTCGATGGGGGCAGATATGGCAGATATTAACAACGACGGATTTCCGGAAATATTCGTGACTGAAATGTTGCCCTATACAGAAGCGCGGTTGAAAACTAAAGCCAGTTTTGATACTTGGAATAAGTATCAAATGAATATAAAAAACGGCTATCATCGTCAGTTTCCCCGCAATGTCCTTCAACTCAATAATGGAGATAATACTTTTAGCGAAATAGGTCGGCTTGCTGGCGTCAACGCTACCGATTGGAGTTGGGGCGCACTGATAGCAGATTTAGATAACGATGGTTTGAAAGACATTTTTGTCGCCAATGGCATCTATAAAGACCTTTTTGACCAAGATTACTTGAATTTTATGTCTGACCCCAACAATGTTAGGGCGATTTTGAACCGACAAGGAGGAGGTATCAAGGCGTTAGTAGATACGATACCTTCCGAAAAAGTATCTAATTTTGCTTTTCACAATACCGGAAATTTAACATTTGACAATAAAGCAATGGATTGGGGCTTAGCGGAACCCAGTTTTAGCAATGGCTCGGCTTATGCTGACTTAGATAATGATGGCGATTTGGATTTAGTGGTCAATAATTGTAACATGCCGGCTTTTGTGTATCGAAATGAGGCCAATGAGCTAAGAAAAGACAATCATTATTTGACGGTGATACTAAAGGGGGAAGGTTTGAATACTTTTGGTCTCGGTACTCAGGTAACGGTTTATGCTCAAGGCAAGCAATTTTACAATGAAGTGGCTCCTATGCGCGGTTTTCAATCCACTGTGGATTCTCGCTTGGTGTTCGGTTTAGGCAATGTACCTCAAGTAGATTCGGTAGTGGCGATTTTCCCAAGCGGCAAAAAGGCGGTTTTGAACAATATAACAACCAATCAAATACTAATGATTAATGAAAATGAGTTAACTGTTGGTAATGAACCTTGGGCAATAAATAAGGCTTCACATACTCTTTTCAATCCTCAAAACAGCGATAAAATATTAAATTTTAAACATACTGAACCGGAATTTAATGCTTTTGACATTGAGAGGTTGTTGTTTCACATGCCCGTTGCCGAGGGCCCTAAAATGGCAAAGGGGGATGTAAACAATGATGGATTAGAAGATGTTTTTATCGGAAATGGTGCGGGCACGGCTTGTGAATTGTGGTTGCAACAAACCACTGGTATTTTCAAAAAATCCAATCAAACCACTTTTGAAAACGATAAAATGTATGAAGCAACGGCTACATTATTTTTTGATGCCGATAAGGATGGCGATTTGGATTTAATGGTGGGTTCAGGGGGTTATAATCCTCAATATTTATCTGATAGACTGTATAAAAATGATGGGAAAGGTAATTTTACCCGGGATAACAATGCGTTCAGCGCTAAACCTTTTCCAACCGCCTGTGCTACGGCGTCTGATTTTGATGGTGATGGTGACCAAGATCTTTTTGTGGGCATGAGGCAAATTCCGGGTAGCTATGGCAAGTCGGCGGGCGGTTTTTTATTGCAAAATGATGGGCAAGGACATTTCAAAGGCGTCACTTCGGAGCTTTGTCCGGAGTTAAAATCGCTTGGTATGATTTGTTCTGCGACGTGGGCGGATATTGATGCCGACAAAGATGCCGATTTGATAGTTGTCGGAGAATGGATACCCCTCAGTATATTCCGAAATGACGGTTTTAAATTGACAAATATTACCAAAGAGAGCGGTTTGGAAAAAACAAATGGTTGGTGGAATGTGGTCAAAGCAGGAGATTTAAATGGTGATGGTCTGGTGGATTTTGTGGTTGGGAATCACGGGTTGAACAGTCGTTTTAAAGCCGATGAAAAGCACCCCCTCAGTATGTATGTGTCAGATTTCGATGGCAATGGCTCTACCGAACCCATAATAAGCGCTTTTAATGGGGAAAAATCTTACCCGATGGTTTTGCGGCAGGATTTGGTTTCACAAATGCCTTTTTTAAAAAAGAAATATCTATATTTTAAAAACTATAAAGAACAAACCATTAACGATATATTTACTGCCGACAAATTGAAAAATGCTATAGTGTCCACGGTGTATGATTTGAAAACTTCGGTTTTAATCAATCAAGGAAATGGCCAATTTGATATAAATTCTTTGCCGATTGAGGCACAATTTTCACCGGTTTATGCGATCGCCATTGAGGATTTTGATAAAGACGGCAAAACTGATATACTTTTAGGGGGTAATTTCAGCCGTTCCAAACCTGAAGTGGGGACATATTTGGCAAGTTATGGCTTATTTCTGAGGGGGGTTGGAAAAGGAGATTTTCAAGTCGTGAAAAATTCCGGATTTAAAGTTTTTGGTGAAGTACGTGATTTTATTATTTTAAAAAGTAATAAAGAAAAAATGGTTTTGGCTTCTATTAATAACGATAAAATGAGTGTTTTTAAATATTGATTTTTAAGTAAAGTTTTTTTAACAACCAGAATTTAAAGATGAAAAAAGGATTTTTTATTGCCGTGCTCATGTCTTGGATAGGCATTACGGCTTGTAAGCAAGATGCTAAAACCGCCTATGCTGAAATGGAAAAACAGGAATTGGCAAAAGGCATACAAAATGATAGTATCTTTTTTGGCATTCATTTCGGCATGTCTTCTAAAGAATTTTATGCCCGTTGTACGGAATTGAATAAGCAAAGGATAATTAAAGAAGGAGCGGGTAATATGACGGCTCAATTTAGGATAGATACCCCAACAATGAAATTTTTGGCGAATATGGATTTTTATCCTAAATTTTATCAGGATAAAATTTATTATATGCCAGTCCAGTTTCAGTATGTGAGTTGGAATCCTGTTGATGTAAAATATGCACCCCAAAACCTGCAATTGGATGTCCTTCAATTGATGGAAAAAATGTATGGGAAAGGGTTTATTAAAATTATTGACCCCAAAAAAGGGCGTGTTTTCGTTAAAGTAGATGGTAGTAGAAGAATTTCTATTACTATGGATATAGAACGTGATGTGTTGGTCAAAATTGTTAATTTGCCGTTAGCCCGTCAAATTGAAGGCAAAGAATGGAAAGATGAATGGTAGATTGGTTATTCGTTAGCCGTTATTCGTTAATACGGGCTGCGACTAACGAATAACGGCTAATGAATAACATATAACGGCTAACGATCAACAAATAAGAAAACAAACAATGCACTTAAAATATAGATTTTTATTCTTACCGATGGTGGTTGTATTATTGTATTCATCTTGCAAAAAGGGGGATTCTGAAGCTATACAGGGGCAACTTTTTACTAAGCTATCATCCGATAATACAGGCATCAAGTTCATCAATAAACTCGATTACGACCGAGATTTTAATATCTACAAATACCGCAATTTCTATAACGGCGGTGGCGTGGCTATTGGTGATATCAACAACGATGGTTTGCCGGATGTGTATATGACATCCAATATGCACCATAACAAACTGTACCTGAACAAAGGCAATCTCAAGTTTGAAGATATTACTGAAAAAGCGGGGGTGGTAGG
>JANPGW010000021.1:0-2292 GCA_031424115.1 Saprospiraceae bacterium
TTAATTCAATAGCGGGGGCCGCTGGTTTGCCTCTACTCATAATTTCATTTTTCAAAGAACAAAGATAATAATAACTATCATTTATTTAATTCTTGTACCACTAGTACTGTTTAGCTCTAATAAAAAGATTAAAATACCAGCGGTAAGTAAGTCAAATATATACCCCCCCTCAGTATATTGTCCATTACCATTGTTGGAATATTTTATTACCATTCAATAGCATCAATAGAAAAATTTTGTTCATTTTATTTAAAAGCGTAATTTTGTAAAAAATTATCACAATGGGTCAAGTCATAAATCTTAGCAACTTACAGATAGAGTTACTGAAATTGTATCAAAACAATATTTCAGAAAAACATCTTTTTGAAATTAGGCTTCTGTTGGCTCAATACTTTGCTCAAAAAGCTACTGAAGCTATGGATAAAATATGGGAGGAACAACATTTAACAGAACAAGACATGATTGATTGGACAAATGAACACAACAGGCTTACGCATCGTCCTTGATACCAACATTCTTATCGCCATCATTGGTAAGAAATCTCCCTTTCGCTGGATTTTCGACTGTATTCTTCAAGGAAAAATCATTCTATGCGTTTCAAACGAAATTCTTTTTAGTCTCGAACGATGCCCATTTCAAAGTGCTAAAAACCTTGCCTTTTCCAGTGGTTACATTATTGACGTTAATCGAATTTGAACAAGAATATAAAGAAAAATTGTTCGCCTAAATACTCCCCTCAGTATATGCGCTATTATCATTGTTGGATTATTTTATTACCATGATTGGGTCAAAGAAAATATTTTGCAGCTTCAGCTAAAAAAACTATTTTTGTAAAACAATCGTTTAAAAAATTTTAATTAAAAATCGTAAAAAATGGTACTGCAACCACCTCCACCGCCTTTATCCAATATTCAAATTGAGTTGTTAAAACTCTATTCTGTCGGGGTTTCCGATGAAATCTTGCTTGAATTTAAAAGAGTTATGTCTAAATTTCTCATGCAAAAATTACGTGACGAAGCTGGCAAAGTATGGATTGAAAAAGGCTATAACGAAAAAGATGTTGACAAATGGCTTGGTAAAACAGAAGAAGAATAATGCTCAAATTTGTTCTGGATACCAATATCATTCTGAGTTCGGTTTCACCGTTTTCACCCACTTTTCAAACTCGTTTAATTTACATGATAACAAGTTTGTGGATTGCGGTAAAGAAATAGTTTTGAATGATGACTTTCCCAAGCGTTAAAGGATTCATAAATTTTAGATAAAATGAAAATAAAAGAAATTTTATTCCCCCAGCCCAAACCTTAATACTACCCGCGTCCCCTTCGCTACGCCATTTTTATCGCTAATATCAACAATATCTACCCGTGCATCCAAGCCATACTGTGCATTGAAACCGGCAATCCGTTCTTCAGTAACAGCCATGGTTTGGGGTTTTAAAAAAGAGCTACGTCGCCGATGTATATCAAGAGATTGCGCTCTGCCGATGCCATTGTCTTCGATGATAATATTCAGATAATGATCTTTTTCAAAAACATGAATATCTAAAAAGCCTTTGCCTTTCTTTTTATGTTTTAACCCGTACCAAATCGCGTTTTCGACGTAGGGTTGTAATATCAACGGTAGAATTTGGCGGTTTTGGGTATTTAGGCTTTTTTCAATGTCTATTCGATAATCAAAATGTTGGCTGTATCGCATTTTCTCCAACTCAATGTACAATGTCAAAGTATCCAATTCTTCTTTCAGCGTTATCAATTCCGAATCAGAATATTCCAATACTTGCCGCATCAATCGCGCGAATTTATTCAGGTAAAAAGACGCTGTTTCACAATCATTTTTCAGAATAAAAAGGTTGATAGACGAGAGGCAGTTGAAAATAAAATGCGGATTCATCTGGGTGCGCAATACTTCTATTTCCACTTCTACTTCGTTTTATAAGCATTCTGAAAATTCCCTCTGTATTTTTGATATGATACTGAGGGGGGTGTAATTCCGAGACCTCGGGGGTATTTTCCTGATTTCATGTCATAAAATTGCAGGAGTTTATGGATCCAAATCGGGATGATTGGATAATCGGCTGACTTGAGTGGATAATTTGTTGATTTAAGAGGATAGTACGTAAAAATGTCCTCCATTTACAAATGCGCCAACACGTCTAAAACTTCCTGTTTCTTTTGTCGCGATACCGGAATGATTTTACCGTTGCTCATTTGTATGTCGCCGCCATCGGTTCGGATGTATTTGTCCACTTGTTTGAGATTAATCAAAAATGAGTGATGAACGCGGTAAAAA
>JANPGW010000022.1:0-9232 GCA_031424115.1 Saprospiraceae bacterium
CCCCTATTCCGATTCTCGGAATAGGGGTGATGCCCCTTTCTAAACTCATTTTAGGGGTTTATAAGAAAGCCCTAAAGAATAATAACAGACAATGAATTGATTTCAATTTTCTTTCTATATTTACTTATTATCGTTAAAACACCATAAAACCATGTTTCAACAATTTTACAAACCTCACCCTGCTTTACAGCCTTTTGTGAAAGAATATCATCTTTTGCACCTCGATTTTGTTAATTTACCTAAAACTGCTGCCAAGCCATATCCGCCTCGCGGCGAACAATGCCTCTATTTTTACCCTCGAAATACGCTTTCAAAAGTTGAAAAAGGTACTGGAATAATAGATAGCTCAGCACATAGCATATTGGCAGGGCAACCACTTACCCGTGTGAATATGAGTATTCCACGGGATTATATTATGCTCAAAGTGGCGTTTAATCCGAGTGGTTTGTTCCGATTCTTAGGCATACCCTTAACACATTTTACAGATAGTGGCATCGAGACAGAAGCTGTCTTAGGGAATGAAATCAAGCAAGTGAACGAACAATTGAAAAATACTGAGGGGTATCAGAATATGATTGCCGTGGTTGAAAACTTCCTTTTGGAGAGAATTAAAAAAGTAAAATTTGATATATCGCATATTGACCAAGTCTGTTTTAAGATTCAAAATCCTAACAATAATTTTTCCCTTGATGCCTTAGCGCGACAAGCTTATCTCAGCCCACGCCAATTTGAACGTAAATTTGTGGAACGCATCGGTGTAAGCCCGAAATTATACGCTCGAATTATTCGATTTCAAAATGCTTTTAAAATAAAAGATAAAAATCCCGACTTGAATTGGCTACAAATAGCTGTTAATAATGGCTACACGGATTACAATCACCTCGTTAAGGATTTCAAGCAATTTACAGGCGTAACACCTACTATTCTGATGAGTGAGCATGAAGGTTTTGAAAAATTGGCTGAACAATGTCGTTTTTTTACTACCTAATGCTTGCACCATAGCTCTACTTTTGAACCATAAATTTTTAAAAATAGAACTATAGAAATGACGAACGAAACAAAAATTCAATATTTACAAAGGGCAGGAATTTGCTACATGATTGCAGGAGCGAGTATTCTTTCGATGGGTATTCCTTATTGGTTTTTTGGAAAAATCGTTGCTGACCCCAAAATGCATCAATTTTTTGGAATTATTTATCAAATAGACAACTTCAAAGAGAATTTGAGTGAAGACTGGGGTTATCATGTGTCTTCTTTTCTAATGTTATTTGCCCATTTCTCACTCTGGAAAATCGGTGAGCCAACAGGTTGGGCGAAACGTCATTTTTTACTCATACCTATAATTGGTTCAATTTGCCATATATTTGTTTTGATGTTTCCTCTTCCATTTGCTCCAATTGGGTCTGTTTTGAATGGCTTGGGAATGATTATTGTCGGAATATTTAGCATTAAAACAAAAATCTGGTTAGGATGGAAACGTTATACTCCACTCATTTTTGGTCTTTTCCCTATCATAGTTCAAGTCCCCATTCGTTATATTTTAGGCTTGCCACCTTATAATATTCTTCCTCTTTTGGGAATAGCCTTGGGTTTATTGGGCTTTGCTGCTTGGCAAAGAAGTAAAGAACTACGTGGACAGAGGTGACCTAAAAATGTCGTTTTTTTACTAAGTGCAACCCTGTATTAGCCCATAGCTTTGTGAAAACTTTTTCTCATTACTAAAACAAAAAAGCTTATTAAAATGACGAACGAAACAAAAATCCAATATTTACAAAAGGCGGCGATAGGCTATATAATTGCGGGTGTAGGCTTCTTGTGCTTTGGTTTTCCTTTTTGGTTTTTAAATGCCGTAGATGAAGAGCCCAAGCACCATAATCTACTGCCTTTTATTACTATTGTAGATGATCCATTCCCTATATCTTTTAAATTTTGGCTTGTGACGGTCACTTCTATCGGTATGTTCATAGGCGCATATTCACTTTGGAAAGTAGGCGAGCCAACGGGATTGGGCACAAGACGCCATTTCTTTTTTGTCTTAATGACAAGTGCATTTTTCTATTTTTTATCCACATGGATGCTTATACCGTTTGCACCATTGGGCGCATTCCTTCATGCGGTCGGTATGATACTCGTAGGTATAGCCAGTTTAAAATCCCATATTTGGTCAGATTGGAAACGCTATACACCGTTGCTTATAGGGTGTTTCCCCTTTGTTTTTATGTATCCTTTACTTTTTTTAACGGGCGCCAGACCTCCTGCAATGATTGGTTTTTGGGGCGTTCCGTGGTTGTTATTGGGCGTAGCAAGTTGGTTAAGAAGTAAAGAATTAGAGTTATTAAACCCTTGAAATCTGTCAATCGTGTTTCAAAATTCTTAAAATTTAAATTAATATTATGCAAAATATTATCCCGTCCATTAGAAAAATTTCGCTTTATTTATTGCTTGTACTGGTTGGGCTTTACGCAGGATTGCATTTTAACCATAAAATGTGTCCAGTTGAAACACAACTCAATCCAATTGACTATGCAAAATATTGGAAAATAGTTGATGGAACTTTTATGCACGAACGAATGGCAATCATGGGCCCTGGAATGAGCATAATATTTCTCATCACCATTTTACTGTTCATAAAAAATTGGCGTAGTTGGGTATTTTTATTTTTGGTATTGGCATTCATTGCTTTTGCCCTTGACATAAGTTTTACCTTAAGGGAACAATTACCAATCAATGCTTTCATAAATGAATTAGACTTGAAAAATATCACAATACAGCAGACCCAACAATTGACTGAATCTCAAGCCAAATCCATTGCAAATTTTGACAAACGTTTTGTTCACGCGATGCTTAGTTTTCTAACTTTAAGCATGACACCTTTCTTTTTACCACAATTGAATAAAAAAGTAGCTTAATTTAAATAAAAAACTCTATGGAAAAAGTAAGAACAGTAACACTTTACGCGCTTGTACTATGCGCCACATTTTACACGGGACTCGGTGTTTTTTTTATTATTTGCCCTTTTGATCAACATTTTGATACGCTCACGTTTGTTAAATATTGGCAAATAGTAGATGGGTATATGGGCAAACGAATGCCTATTTTTGGGATAATTTGGTTATCCACTTTTGTTATAAACTTCATTGTCTTTTTTAAAACATGGCGTGTTAGCCCTATTTTTTGGATAATTGTCGTCTGTTTTTGCTTACTCATTGCAGATATGAGTTTTACGGGCAAGGAACAAATACCTATCAATCAATATATCCAAAGCCTTGATATGAAAAATTTGACGAGCGAACAATTGGCAAAACTGCAAGGTTTCCGTGACCAAACGAATAGAAATTTTGGTGTTCGAGATTATTTTCAGAAGGGTATTTTTATTTTGATGAGCATTACGCCTTATTTATTGGCTCGTTTAAACCAAAAAATGGCTTTAAAAAGTATCCCTCAGTAAAACGCGTTTTTTAAACAAAAATCAATCAAAAATGAAGAAAATCACCTCAGTCATTGCCTTTTTATTGGGCTTAATCACTTTTAATTTTGCTCAAAGTGCAGAGAAAACCACTGTTAAAACGAGCAACCAAAACGATACTTATGAAGTTTTTGCGGTGATATTTGGGACACTCAAGTTTACTATACCGCTTACGGCTTTGGCTGTCGGTACAAGCTCAAAAGATAGTACAAATTTGTGCTATATGATGTATTTATTGAAAGGTGAAAATGGGCGAATGGTATTGGTTGATGCAGGATTTACGGAAACGACGCCGATGTTTAGTATGCAAGCGATTACTTATATTCGCCCCGATTCTATGTTGATGAAAATGAATATTAACCCAAACGATATTACAGATTTGGTCATCACACATCCACATTGGGACCATATTGGCGGTATTGACCTTTTTCCAAATGTGATGGTTTGGATGCAAAAAGAGGATTATAATTACTTCGTCGGCGCGGCTTGGCAAAAAGGAGAAGACCCCAATAATGGCTTCAACAGCAAAGATGTTTTTAAAATAATTCAAAAATTTATAGATAAAAAACTCACTAAGTAGTCTATCATATTAATACTGTCGGGTACAATCTTTTGAGTTTAATTCTCGCATCGGCAGTTTTAAATTGCCAGTCCACACCTTTTTGTGCCCTGTTGCGCTGATCTACCCACTGCATTACTCTGTTTTCTAAGATTTCTTTGCTTTCAAAACGGTCATTGAGAGCCTGTCTGGACAAAACACTTAATTCACATTCCGCAATATTAAGCCATGAACCGTGTTTGGGGTGTAGACAAATTCAATCTTATCAATAATCGCTCTGGCACGCTGTGGTTCAAAAACATTGTATAAGTATTATATAAATTATGCTTTTTGTGAGATGATAAATTGTCCTCTACTACCGTTACTTTTTTTGCATTGGGATACATTTGTTCTGCAATATAACCCATATGTCTTGCCCATGTATCGCCTTTATGGTCATCGTCTATAAATATCTCTCGGTGTTGCCCCAAGGGTTCTACTATCATCACTATCTCAGCAGCACCCTCACGTTGATATTCACAATCCTCATACTTTATTCCTTTATCGTCCATATAGGATTTTCGTAGCTCACTAACTAACTGCTTGGGGGATTCGTCATAACAAACAACTGGGTACTCAGCATTATATTCCCGTGCATAAACTTCTAAAACATCCTCCATACAGCACACAAATTCTGCACTCGCTTCTGGTATTACCCATTCTTTAACCCGCCAAGGTTTAATTTCGTTTTTTTTAACAGTCGATTAATACTTTCGGGACTGATACTTTCAACTATTCCCAAGCTCACTAATTTATCTGATAACAACGATAATGTCCATGAACTATACCCTTCTGGTGGGTCACTGCATCTAAGACTCACTAATTGCGCTTCTACTGCCCCATCAAATTTTATTTTATCCTCATTTAAACGCGGTAAGCCGAACAGGGCTATATCTATGCCATGCAATACGTACCGTTCTCTTAACCGTTCAACCGTTCTTACATTTACTTTATACTCTCTTGAAATCTCTACATCTGTCCAAACCAGCGAGCCCTTTCTATCTGAAGCCAATAAAAGTAAACTCCGCTGGTCGCTTCGCTTTCGCTTTTTCGCCGTTTTACTATCCTCTAAACGATTCCTTTCTTCTTCTGTCAAATCAACATGATATATCTTTTTTCCCATCGCTTTTTTTTGCAATATCAATAATATTACCCGACATTATTAATATGATAGACTACTAAGTTTTTCCGAAAAATAGCCTACTAAGTTATCATATACGTCGCCCAGTATTGTTAGAAAACTATTATTAAAAAACAACATATCACCTGTTAACAGAGTTTTTTCTAAGTTCTCTTCTGCTTTCAGTACTCTTTCGTATTCTTCTTTTATATTTGTCATGGTGATTGAGTCTCATTTATTTTTGCTTCGACTCTTAAATTTATGACTTCTCAATCACTTTTTTTGCTTCTTAACTTTTTCTACAATTCTTGGTTACACCCACTATGCTTCGGATAAATATATAATATGTTTTTTATAATTTCAATTAGATCGTATAAGTTTTTTAGAAATATTTATTTGAAAATCAGCCGTGAAAAACCATATACTGAGGGGGATAAAGCATTTATTTTCTTGTCAAAGGATGGAAAGTCCGCCAACTATGCCAATATTCCTGATACGCATTAATCCTTTTCAAATCAGAATTTGCGGGATTTAGGGACAAACCCATGAAATTGTAAATATTCGTTTGGCTTTTCAAAGTATCATTAACAAGCGTAAAAGTTTGCGCTTTATTGATTCTTTGCAAAACAACAAAACTGACACTGTCTTTTGATAAAACTACTGCAATGGGTTGATTGTCCAATTCATCATAGATAATGCGCTGTTTTTGTAAAAGATTCCAATCATATGCCCTACTCACTTTACCCACTTCAACACCCACCACCCACGATTTATCTTGCCACGAAGCCGTATCACGGCGGGTCAATTTACCGATTAATCTGCCTCTTTCATAGGTTTTCATACTGTCATATTCCACTTGAAAATTGTTATCGGGCTGCATAACCAATGTATTCGGATAGAGTTCTGTCCATTTGCCTAAAGTGGTCTGCATTGAAGGAAACTCAGGGAGTTGTTGCCCTTTTAAAGTGCCAGCAATCGCTTCTCCCGTTGCTTGTCGCCACCAACTTTTAGTGGTTTTATCTTCAAATATCGCATTAAAATGATCCATGCCTACCAAGCGAAAATCCTCCATTTTACCATTAACAAGCGGTTCAAATACACGACCCGTTCTACAAACTGTGCAATATGTCACCATAATCGGTTTGTTGCCAATGGAATCCCTTACCTGATGGTGGTATCCAAGATATTGAATCGGATATGCTTTTGCCTGCCCTTGATAGGTGACGCCAATTATCAATCGCTCATTTTCAACTTTATTGGTCTGTATATTGTGCACCGCTAAATTTTTAGGTTGATAAAACATAGTGTCAGCCGCCATTTCAAAATTAGTTTCATAAACAATGCCCAACAAGGCTAATATCGACATGATAGGCAACCATTTTGAATTTGAAAAGGCAGATTTTAAACCTACAATAACCATTAAACCCAACATTCCTCGGAATAGCCAACGCCAAGAGTAAAGAAAATACGCGCCGTCAATGCTGTTCATCTCTTGACTGCCGGGCATGGGCATAATGAAATATACATTGGCGATTTCGAAGACAATAAACCCTAAAATGCCCAGATAGAAGAATTTTTTCATTGGAAGAGTATTTAACCTTTTTTTTCATTTTCGCCATTTCAAATTATGAATGAGGATTATACAATCCCCATTCATAATAAAAACTACTTTGTTTTTTCAGCTTCTTTTTTAGTGCTTTCAACCTTTTTTAGCCGAATAATCAAGTACATAACGGCAACAGCAAGCAGTATTCCAATACCCATGGCAAGATAAAAAAACTGCATTGAAATTTGAGAATCAAGAGACATTTTGAGCTTTTAAAAATCAGCAATTTGTTTTGCAATCAAGTTGAATTGATTTAACGAAGTCCTACCGGTCATTTTATTTACTTTCATTACAAATATTTTATTGTCTTTTCTTACATAAATAAATAAAGGGCTGCTTGCAAACCAGGCTTCGTCTCCAATGTCGGGAAGCTCTTTAAAGCCTATGGCATTCTCATTCGTTCTTTTATAGTATGAGTAAACCTTTTTGGCGGCTGAAACTTGGTTTTCAGCATCGGATATTTTAAATAAATTACTTGGATGGATGGAGTCTTGAGATTGAAGCCATTTGGTATTTGCCACAGTCTGTATTTCAACGGAAAGTCCGTTGTAAGAGTTGTTACAGGCTGTTATAATTAAGATTGACAAAGTTAAAAATGTCATGGTTTTTTTCATTTTATATGTTTGCACAATCGCTATTAGGGTTTTCGCAAACGGGCTGGAATTGCCGATGGTCGGGAATTTTATATTACTGTGTTGAAAAAGAATTGCTCAAAAACAATTTTTCCATCTTTCACTTGATAAACGCAAATTTCATCTAACATTATTCTGCCGATTCCTTTCATTGTTGCGTCCAACATCATAGATAAACTAAAGAAATCACCTGCTACAATTGGGTCAGAACAAGAACCTCCGTGTCTTTCCTCTATCATTTGGGCAAATTGTTTACCCTTTCCTAAAACTGCTTCTTTGCCTTTCGTATAATGAGGTGCCATACCTCCTTCTGGTTCAATGCAAACTATTTCGTCTGCATATAAATCTGTTTGTGCTTCAAGCATTTGTCCTTGTCGCATATAAGCGACCAATTTGTTTGCAACTTCATGTGTTGTCATTTTTTGTTTAATTTAAATATGAAAAATAATTTTTAGTTTAGTTTGTCGAGCATAGCACACAACGACCGCTCCGCTTGCAGCAACACTTTTATTGCTTGCCATGTTGCGCCACTACTTCTTTGAATAATGAAAAATATTCTTCGAGATTATTTTCCCCTTTCGCAAGGCTTACAAAATTTTACACTTTGTGCTGAAACAGCGCTGATAAAAAACATGAGCGCAAAACAGATACTGACATTTCTCATACGATGGTTTCTTTTGGTGATGTGAGATTGTTGTGTCGTCGAATAGTAAACTGCCTGGGGGCCAGTCATATTGTAACAAATATATAGCACTATTAATGAGAATGTAAACATCCTGTCAAGGAATATTTTTAAAAGCACCACTTTATGGGTGTAAAAGATAGGACTTTGACATAACCAGTTGCTGGAGGATTCATCCAATCAATCAAGTCTTTAAGCGAGTGACCCAACCTATCCAAACGCCAGACCATTGATCAACTCATTTTGTCCGATAAAACCAAGCTTTCATACCGTAAAAACAGCGTTCAATCGAATACATGGTATTATGTGTTGCATAGTACCTGTCAATTACCATATCTTTGCATTGTCATTAAAACAAAAGAGCAAATGTTACAATAAAACAAAAGGGATAATTAACCACCCAATCATTGTAATACTGTTCTGTTTCATACATCAAACCCGGTTGTTTAACCAATTAAATTTTTAAAATTATGAAAACCCGTATGTTATTTTCTGTGGCTCTTGCAGCCGTCTTATTTACAAATACCGCTTTTGCCAACGTTTCTGAAAACGTATTCGATCTGGCGGGAACAACTGTTAAAATCTCTGCTACTGATAACGCCCTTGTTGTCAATCTCGGTTCAGTAACAAAAGAAGAAATAACCATTAAAATTGAAGATGCTTTTGGTGGTACTTTATTGACTGAAAAAGTGAAAGACATGCCATTTTTTGTAAAAAAATATAATGTGTCGAAATTAGAGGCGGGCAAATACACCCTTACTGTAACGAAAAAAACGGTTAGAACAGTTCAACCCTTTGACATTAGTGCCACAGGCGTACATATTGCTGACATTGAAAAGAAAGAAAAATTTATTCCGGTGGTCAATTTGACAGACAACAAATTAGATGTCAATGTGCTTTTAGGCAATTATAGCAATATCACAGTCACCATTACTGACAATGAAGGACGGATAGTCAAACAGGATAAAAACTATGTCGTCTTGGATTTACATACCCGTTATGACATCACTCAATTGCCCAACGGTGTCTATGTCGTGGAAGTCCGGGCCGGTGATGAAACATTCTACCATACCATTAAGAAAGTGTTTTAAATATCGAACATGGCAGACTGAATGTCAAAATTAGGCA
>JANPGW010000023.1:0-6962 GCA_031424115.1 Saprospiraceae bacterium
TGGATTACTGCCACAAATTGGACTCCTTCTCGCGCAACACCAAGCCCTTCGGATATTCTTGTTTTTAATAATGGCAATAGTAATACTATTTCTGATGTACCGAGCCAGACAATAGGCGGATTACAGGTTTTGAATAATACAATAGTTAATTTCCAATCCTCTGTTAGTGCGACTTTAAGTGTAACAAATGGCGTTTCTGGCAGTGATTTAATAGTCACAACAGGAAGTCAATTTAATATAAATGGAACAAGTGTTTTATCAATTGCCTTAAGTTCAGCAGCAGCCGGTAGCATTTCAGGCAGTATGACTTTTTCCAATGGCTCTCATACCATCAATGCTGTTTCAAGTGGTGCTATTATTTTTAATCAGGGTGCTTCTCTCATTCAAGAAGCAGGGTTTAGTGGAGAAATTTTCACTCAAACAGGTACAAAAAATATCGCTATTTTTTCATCCGGATCTCAGTTTATTCAAAAAGCAGGTGCCAGCCCTTTCGGTTTTAGTGGCTCTGACAGCAAAGTCGTTTTTCAGCCGGGCAGTTGGTATCGCTTTCAAGCTAATGAAACACCTTCTTTTAGTGGTAGAACATACGCAAATTTTGAATTTAATATTCTTTCAGGTAGTAAAAGTGGTACTGGTAGCAATTTATCAATGGATACTCTTATCATTACAAGTGGAACGCTCAATATTAATACAGCAGGAGGAACAACAATAAAAGGCAGCATTAGCGTCGCCTCTGGCGCAACATTAACTTTTACTCCCTCTTCTGCGGGAACTTTCTCCCTATCCAACACCACTCCGCAATCCATCACCAATTCAGGTACTTTTACAATCGCTTCTAATACCAATATCGTCATTCCGACAACGTCATCTATAAACCTCAATTCCAATATCAGCGTAAATGGCAGTTTAACGGTTAACGGCACATTAAACCTGTCCAATTTCACAGTCACCGGTTCTGGGAATTTTTCCATGGGTTCTGGAGGTAGTGCAACAACCACTCATATGGAAGGATTCAGCGGCAATATCAAAAATACCGGCACAAAAACCTTTAAAACCGACAATAACTTCATTTATCTTGGCTCTTCAATCCAAACGGAGAGTTCAATTTTACCGGATACTGTCGGCTCAATAGCCCTTAATAAATCGGCTGGAACAGTGTCATTCCCCAAAAATTTGACTATTTCCAATACCCTTTTATTTTCCTCCGGCAATCAAGGAAAAATAACCATGGGAAACAACCGACTCAAATTATCTAATAGCGTTACCACTGCTATTGACCGTTCAGGTGAAGGATATGTCATCGGTAAACTCGTGCGTAATATTGCGTCCGGAAATGGAACTTATAGTTTCCCCATTGGCACTGATTTAGGCTACACGCCCGTTTCAATTACTCTAACAAGTGCGAGTGGAAACGGTAATATATTGGCACAATCCATAACGAGTAGACACAGTCAAGTAAGTACCTACGGGCTACATCCTACCGATTACCTCAATCGGTGGTGGCAACTCACTAATAGCAGTTTGACTTTTGCAAATGCCAATATCACTTTTAATTATTTGGGAACTGATTTGATAAACGCGGCTACTTCTAATTCTTTGAAACTCGCCCGGTATGATGGTACTGTTTGGAACTACCCCTCAGTATCCACCAGCACGAATAGTATTTCAGCCAATAATACGACTTCTTTAGGGGATTTTACCGCCGGAAATTGTAACGCCAATACTGCAATAACCACGCATCCAACCCACACAACTGTAAAAGCGGGTGAGAATATCCAGTTGAGTGCGGTAGCAACGGGTTATAACTTGACTTATCAATGGCAAAAAGCGGGCGTCAATATTACAAATGCCAATAACGCTACTTTGACAATTACCAACGCAACAACCACCGATGCCGGTAATTATACAGTCATTGTAACTGGCCTTTGTGGAGAAACAACATCTAATACCGCAATAGTGACGGTTATTCCGCCGCCTGCCAATGATAATGCTTCCTCCCCTACCCTATTGCAGCAAACTTTATCCAATACTTGCAGTTCGAGTATTGCGGGAACATTGTACGGTGCTAATGCTTCGAACGTTGCGATTCCTGTATGTAGCGGTCAAACGTACAGCAATTTAGTGGATGTTTGGTATCGATTTATGCCTAACACCCCTAACCCCACTATTTCGGTCAATGGCAATACCAATATTATTATTCATTTATTAGAATCTAACGCCTCTACGTCGGTCGCCTGTTCGGATAGTCGAACTGATAATAATGAATCTTTAAACGCTACGGCATTAACCGCCGGAAGCACTTATTATATCCGCATTCTTGCCGTTTCACCTTCGCTTGACGCCACAACGGGTGCTTTTGCAATTTGCATCAATGGTCAAGTCCCCCCCTCAGTATCCCAAGGCTCGGTTGGTTCTTGTCATGATGTTCGCCCGGTAATGATACCCGGAAGTAATACAAATGAGTGGATTTATATTGCCGACAATGCCAATAACATTGTCGCTTCTGTCAAAAATGAAAACAGCAACTTAGGCCTTGTTACAGCCAAAATTCTTGTGCTGTCATCAGAAACGTTGCGTACAAATGATGTTTTAAAATTCATCAATCGAGATTTCGAAATTGTACCTTCTAACAATATTGCTGCGACTGTTCGATTGTATTTCACAGATGCGGAAAAAACTTCTATTGGAGTGCCTTTATCCGACGTAAAAATATTGCGTGTTGTGGGAGGGACTTGTTCCACAACAGCTAATTTCGCCGGTAGTTCAGAAATTATACCCACTACAGCCGGTTCAAACTATGTTGAGTTTTCTACCCCCGGCTTTTCAAGGTTCTATGTGGGTGTTCCCACAGCTCCTTTACCTATTGAGTTACAATCTTTTGAGGGATATACTGAGGGAGGTATTAACAAGCTCAAATGGACAGTCAATCAACAATTCAATACCGAGTCTTTCGTAGTTGAACGTAGTCCGGACGGGTTGAAAAATTGGATAGAAATAACCCAACCCATTACAGCCGCAGGGACAACTGATTTATCGAAACAATATTCAAGCATAGATTACAAACCTGTTTCAATTGCCTATTATCGGTTAAAAGCGGTAGATTTTGACGGTAAAATTCAGTATTCAAAAATTATTAGCTTACAAAATACCCACAAAAAGTCTCATATCTTGAAAATTTACCCTAACCCTATTCAGAATGAGTTGAAAATTCAATTAGAGGCTTTCACCAATCAAAACGTGCTTTTAACCCTTTTAGACATATTCGGACAGACTCATTATCACCGCCAAGTCAACGCCTCTGAAGGCATTTATGATTTTGTTATACAAACGAGCCATTTAGCAACTGGTGTTTATTTCTTAAAAATTGACAGCCATCAAGAAACTCGGATTGAAAAAATTGTCAAAAAATAATTTATCGGCTGTGTTAATTCCCTCTATCAACAACTCATGTGTATTACGTGGGTGCAATTATAGTTCTGTAAATAATGAAATACAGAAACACAGTTGAAAAAAGGCGTAAGATTGTTTATTTTAAAAAAATCAACGGCACGATTTTCTGTAAATACAGAAATACAGTAATTGAATTATGGAATCTTTGCTAATATGCATGTTTCCTGAGCCTGTATTTCAGTAAAAGTTTAAATACGGAAATCATTATTTCTGTAAATAAAGAAACACAGAAGAATATTTTGTTGATAAAAAAAAGCTTAAACAGGAAGATTTTTTAGTTTTCCTCAAATTTATGTCTCTCTGAATCAATTTAACGCTTACAAAAACTCCTATAACAAGCATTTTAAACATTCTGAGCGATTTTAAGTGATGATTCCTGTCCTTATGAAATAGCAGGAAAATTATTGCTCAAAAATGAAATAAAAACACTTCTTGATTTTGAACTATTTTTCATTAAATACAGAAATGTGCGTTTCTGTATTTAATGAAATCATGTATTTCTGTAAAAAATGAAAAACGATTTTGCGATTTTACAGAAATTGACTACTTTTACACAAAATTTGAATGTGAAATTATGATTTTATCAGTCGTGAACTTAAAGGGTGGGGTAGGAAAATCCACCGTTAGCCAAAACTTAGCCGTCAACTTCGCTTTAGACGGGGTAAAAGTATGCATCGTAGATACCGATTTTGAACAACAAACATCCATGAAATGGATTGAGCAGAGAGGAGACCGGATGCCGCGCGTTCCCGTATTCGCCATTTCAGAAAAAGCTCTTTCAGCTAATTTAGCGGATTTGCGTGAAAAATACCCCTTAGTCATCGTGGACGGAACACCCGCACTTTCTACTTTGGCAAGCCGAATTCTACTGGAAAGTGATTTGGTTTTAGTGCCCATTACACCAACGGGATTCGACCTTTGGAGTTTTGAAAAATTCTTGGAACGCTATGAAGACATCAAAGCGCGACGCGCAGAGCCTCTTCCGGCTTATTTGGTTCTTAATCGGTATAAAAAAACAAGTTTCCATAAAGGAGCGGAAGAAGCCGTAAAAGATTTTGAAATTCCAATTCTGAATAACAAAATAGGGGATAGAATGGCTTATCAGGAATGCGGTGTTCAAGGTTTGAGTGTTGTGGAAGGAAAGGATAAAAAAGCTGCAGAGGAAATCCGCAACCTCAGCAACGAACTTTTCGAAATTATGAAAAACTTATAATCTTATCCTTAAATACAGAAATACAGAAATCCTGTTTTCCTTAAAAGTTTAAATATTCAAGAAATGAGTGACAAAAAAGACTTTTTTTCAAAATCTTTTAACAAAAATAAAAAAGAGACCCCCTCAGTATTATCAACCGGAAAACCGGTAGCAGAAGCTATCGTGAACGAAACGGTCAAAGAAATACATTCGGGAGACCTTTCTCGCTTAACTTTAGATATTCCGCAGGAACTACACAGACGCATCAAAATAAGAGCAACGGAAAAAGGATTGAGCATGAAAGACTATGCTGTCAGTTTGTTTGAAAAAGATTTATTACCTTAATTACTACAAAATATACACTTTGGGGAATTTGCTTTCAAAAAAATAATCAAAAAGCGCTGTTTTTTTTAATTACTACAAAATATACACTTTTTTTAAATAGAAAAACCAACATTATTTTTGTCTGTATTTTAATTATTTATAGTATTTCAATTATTTATAGGCTCATAATATATTGGTTATCAATACTTTATGAGCCTTATTACTACAATACCTACACTCTATTACTACAAAATATACACCTTATTACTACAAAATATACTCTGAACAGCTACAAAATATACACCTTCCTACTACATAAAGTACACTTAACTACTACAAAATATACACTTCCTGAAATAGTTTTATTTTATTTTTTTGTAATTATCTGATATTCAATTGTTTATGAATTTTATTTTAACTAAATCTATGCTCTAATTACTACCCCCTCAGTACATTGCTTTTTTGTAATAACCTGTTTGTCATATCTTTATTCCCCTCGCTTGCTATCTTATTGATTTTCAAAGGGTTAATAATTACTACAAAAACTACACTTTATTTTTTTACTACTACATGTTTTTTTTATTTTGTAGTAATAAAAGACTTAACTTTCAATCCTATTTCAATGAAACCTAAGCTACCAATCAAGAAATCCGATAACGTTTTTGTTCAATCCAACGAATTTATCCAAGCTAAATACAAGGATAATATGTCATTTTGGGAATTGGTGATTTTCGGCAAGATGTGCACCATGATTGATCCCAACGATACGGATTTTAAAGATTATAAAATATACATCAAAGATTTGATTGATTTTACGGGCGTCGTGAAAGGTGGCGTTGTGTATCAGTATGTGCTGGAAGCCTCAGAAAGGCTAAAACAACGTGAAATCAACGTTACGATACGGAATGATGAGAATAAAGAAGAGATTTTGGATACCTACCTCGTTGTAGGTCGGAAAGTGCCTAAGCACAAAGAGGAAGACGAAAACATGTATATTAAATTGACTTTTCACCCTGATTTGCGCCCTTTTTTGCTGCAATTGAAGCGGGATTTTACAAAATTTGATATTCGTAGTTATAAATTTTTGCATACGAGTACAAGTATTCGGCTATATCACATTCTCAAACAGTATTATGGACGAAATAAACTCAACCCGAAAATTGATTTACAGGAATTGAAAGATATGCTTGGGGTAGGGGATAAGTACAATCCTTACAATAATTTCAAACAGCGTGTTCTCGACGAAGCGCAAAGACGATTGGCTGAAAATACGGATATTCGTTTTACTTACGATGAAACCAAAGAAAGGAAGAAAGTAGTCGGGTTGGTATTCCATATTGAAGAAAATCATCCGGCATGGCTCAATGAAAATAAGACCGAAGATGCTGAAGCGGAAGAAGTGCCACAAACTTTTTTCAACGAAATATTCCCTAAAGTCGAAAAATGGGGCGTTAGTCGAGAAGTCTTGAGTCTTTTGATTGATACCCAAACGGAGGAAGCCATCCAAACCGGTTTGGCATTTACGCTGTTTGAGGAGAAATTGGGTAAAATAAAAGACAATAAAGCCGGGTTTTTTATCAATGCCGTGAAAAATCGGTACACAAGTCCGGCTTTTGAGACTGAACAAAAACGACGAAAGAAAATTGAAGACGCCAAACAACAAGCGGCTGAATTGGCGTTTTTGCAAAAGGAGTTAAGTGAAATCAACGAAGACTATCAAGTGGCATTGAATGATGTTATCCGACAATTGACGGCTGAAAACTCTGATGTGACAAATCGCGCTATTGAAGGCATTAAGTCCGAAAACAAGGGTTATTTTGCGTTGAAAGGGGTCAATTTAGATGATTTGAGTGTAGAAGATTTTCGGCAAGACAAGATACTGAGGGGTATGGTTATTCAGCAAATTCAGGTGCAAAACCCCACTCAATTTGAGCCAGTCAATGACCATTATCTGCCTATTATTAAAAACCTTGAGAACAGAATTCGGCATTTGAAG
>JANPGW010000024.1:0-3041 GCA_031424115.1 Saprospiraceae bacterium
GGTAGAATTATCGAAAATGACTAATTTATCTCGCGGCAGAGCCGCATAAGAATTACATCTTTTGCGGCTCTGCCGCGAGACAGTAATTCAATTCTCAATCAGTCTACCGAACTGTCAGGGCGATGCCCCTTGCTACTGAAAAATTTGTTATACACTCATTTTTTCTGACAAAAAAATAATCTGTCAACTTTAATTAATTAAAAGCATTCATCATTGAGGAAAACTGCATTTCGTACAACTCTCGGTAGCGACCGTCTTCTATTTGGACTAATTTATCGTGAGGTCCGAACTCAATAGCTTCGCCTTTATCCATCACCAATACATTATTCGCGTGGCGAATTGTAGATAACCTATGAGCAATGATAATGCTCGTCCGTTTGGCAATTAGCTTTTCGATAGCGTATTGAATGACCCCCTCAGTCTCGGGGTCAATGGAGGAAGTGGCTTCGTCTAAAATCAAAATGTCAGGGTCAAAAATCAAAGCCCGAACAAAGGATATCAACTGCCGCTGCCCCATCGAAAGCGTTGCGCCCCGTTCCATCACCTGATAATCATAACCACCCGGCAACCGCATGATGAACTCATCCGCACCGATTATCTTAGCACATTCGATGACTTTTTCTCTTGGTATAGTGGTATCTCTTAGCGTGATATTTTCTAAAACAGAACCTGAAAATAAGAAAACATCTTGCAAAACGACTGCGATGCGGTTGCGGAAGCTGGATAATTCATAATCCCGAATATCAATGCCATCCACTTTGATAGAGCCGCTGCTTATCTCATAAAACCGATTCAAAATACTCGTAATGGTTGTTTTTCCCGAACCTGTTGAGCCGACAATTGCTAACGTTTCACCGTGATGGAGTTTAAAACTGACATTTTTCAATACCAAATTGTCACTATCATACGAGAAGTTCACATTGTTAAATTCTAACTCGCCTTTCAGCCTCTTCACTTTGATAGTACCTGATTTTTCAATATTATTGTTATCGTCAATCAGATTAAATACGCGCTCAGCTGCCACCATACCCATTTGTAAAGTGTTGAATTTATCCGCCAGCATCCGAATAGGGCGAAAAAGCATATTGAGATAGACCGGAAATGCTACCAAAACGCCCAAAGTAATGTGATTTTGGATAACACCTTGCGAACCGTACCACACCATCAAACCCAACGCCGCCGCTGAAACAATCTCGACCAACGGGAAAAAGACTGCATAAGCAAAAATCGCTTTGAGGTTTGCGCCCGTGTATGAGCGATTGATTTCTTTGAATTTTTGGCGTTCTTGTGCTTCAACATTAAAGATTTGGACTATCCGCATACCCGTAATATGCTCTTGTAGGAAGGCATTCATCCGAGTCACTTCATTCCGAACGGTTTGGAATGACCGCGCTACTTCGTTTTTGAACCACCGTGCGCCAATGAGTAAGAATGGCAAAACGGTCATACACACCAAAGTCAGTTTCCAACTGGTCCAAAACATGATGCCCAACACCACAATCAGCGTCAAAAGGTCCGCAATAATGGTAATAATGCCTTCCGAAAAGACAGAATTGATGGTTTCTATGTCGTTGATAGTACGGGTTGTAGAGGTACCGATAGCCGTTTTATCGAAATAGGATAAATTCAGGCTCGTCACATGTTTAAAAACCCGAACCCGCAAGTCTCGAATCACCGACTGACCCAACCAAGAAGTCATATAATTAAAAATATATTGCAAGGTCACTTCTAAAAAAAGCAGCACCAACAAGATACTCACCATTTTAGTCATGCCCGGCACATCATATTTAAAAATATGCTCGTCTACCATTTGCTGAATCAAATACGGACGCATGCTCGAAAGCGGTGCCAGCACCACCGCCAAAAACGCCGCCATGATAAAAAAAACTCGGTAAGGCTTAGCCAATGAGAGAATACGGAACAGTAGTCGGGTATCGAAGCGTTTTTTTTGTGGACTGTTAGACATGTTATTTGATTTTTACTGCTGCAAAATTAAGCTATTTAAACAGTTTTTTTTGCTGAAAGATTTGGAAAGAAAGTAAGAATTTAAAAGAATATTTGATTATATTTGCCTTAACAGCACTTCGAACCCAACATTGACACGCCCAATTCATTAACCCTAATTGAAACATGTCATTAGCTAAACATATTTTTACCCATTGTCTTGTCTTTTTTATAGGTATCGTACGGCCTTATAATGCGGTGTCTCAGCCGACCAATCTCCGGTTTGAGAAAGTGAATATTGCGGATAATCCCATGTTTAGTAAAGTGGATTGCATCTATGAAGATAGCCGAGGATTTATGTGGTTTGGGACGTACGTGGGGCTTTATATGTACGATGGATACAAATTAAACCATTACGAAAACAACCCGGATGACCCCCTCAGTATAAGCGATAATAAAATAACCCAGATTGTAGAAGATGAAAAAGGAAACTTCTGGGTGGGTACTCAAAATGGGGTAAATTATTTCGATACCCAAAAACACACTTTTACAAGATATAATGAAGTAGCTAAAGACGGTATTGGTATTTCTTGGGTGAGTTGTATTAAAAAAGACGATAATAATAATATTTGGGTAGGTTTGGACAGCGGACTATATTTTTTCGACTCAAAGTCCGGAAAATTTATCCAACCATATGCCCAATTGAAAAATAGTGCAATAAGAAATATTGAGTTCGGTGAACAGGGCTTTTATGTCCAAACTGATAAAGATTTATTTTTAAAAAATGATAAATCAAATCAATTTAAGTTGGTTTATTTTCCAATATCTGATGCATCTAAAAAGGATTTTAGGTTTGCTCTAAAATTGAAATATGATAATAATACCTTTTTCATTAAAACAAACCAAGGGCTATTTCATGTCAATCAAAATATAAATGATACTTTAGCTATTAAAGACTCTCTTTTCAATAATGAGGATATACGTCTCATATTGAAAAAAGGAAAAGATGAATTGTGGGTAGAATCCAACTTAGGTTTATCAATTTTTAACACCAAAACAAACAGTCGGCAACTTTTTACATACAATCCTTTAAACCC
>JANPGW010000025.1:0-27036 GCA_031424115.1 Saprospiraceae bacterium
ATTTGTTATTCGTTATTCGTTATTCGTATATCCGTTATTCGTATATTCGTTATTTGTGTACACGAATAACGAATATACGAATAACGGATACACGAATAACGGATACACAAATAACGGATACACGAATAACGGATACACGAATAACGAATATACGAATAACGGATACACGAATAACGGATACACGATTAACGAATTTAAAACTGCGCAGTCTCAGTACTATGCGCCATCGCCGTTGTGGACGATTGTCCTTGTTGAACAACATTCTGAACGAAATCAAAATATTGTGTGCCGACAAAAGCCTGATGTTTGACGGCTGTAAATCCTTTGCTTTGGAGCGCAAACTCACGTTGCTGCAACTCTGAGAAACCCGCCATGCCGCGCTGTTTGTAGGCCAATGACAACTCAAACATGGACGTATTCAATGCATGGAAACCGGCTAAAGTGATGAATTGGAACTTGTAACCCATATCGGCGATGCGCTCACGGAAAGTTTCCATATCGCCTTCATTCATGTATTTTGCCCAGTTGAAAGATGGCGAACAGTTGTAAGCCAGCATTTTAGTAGGGTATTGGCGTTTGATTTCATGGGCAAATTCCAATGCTACCCCCAAATCCGGATTAGACGTTTCCATCCAAATCAAATCGGCATATTCCGCATACGCCAAACCGCGTGAGATACATTGCTCAATACCATTTTTGACGTAATAAAATCCTTCACTTGTGCGCTCGCCTGTGATAAACTGCTGGTCACGGTCGTCAATATCACTTGTCAAGAGATCGGCTGCTTCGCCGTCTGTCCGAGCAATCAAAAGGGTTGGAACGCCCATTGTGTCGGCTGCCAAACGCGCTGCGACGAGTTTATTCACCGCTTCTTTTGTTGGTACAAGGACTTTACCGCCCAAATGACCGCATTTTTTGGCACTTGACAATTGGTCTTCAAAATGTACCGCTGCTGCACCGGCTTCTATCATATCACGCATCAACTCATAAGCGTTCAAATTACCCCCAAAACCGGCCTCAGCATCGGCAATAATTGGCGCAAACCAATCAATATTGCCTTCTCCACTCACGCTTTGGATTTGGTCGCGGCGCATAAAAGCATTGTTGATGCGGCGAACTACCGTCGGAACGGAGTTTGCGGGATACAATGATTGGTCAGGATACATTTGTCCTGCTAAATTCGCATCCGCTGCCACTTGCCAACCACTCAAATAAATGGCGTCAAGACCGGCTGCCACTTCCTGAACGGCTTGATTGCCGGTCAATGCGCCCAATGCGCCGACAAATTTTTGGCTGTTCAGTTTTTTCCATAATTTTTCTGCTCCGTTGCGGGCTAAGCTGTACTCGATGTTGAGGCTGCCTCTCAATTTCAACACCTCTTCTGCGCTATAAGGGCGTTTGATGCCTTTCCAACGCGGGTTCGTTGACCAATCTTGTTCCAGTTGTTCTGCTCTTTCTCTTAATGTTTTCATAATTTACGATTTAGTTTTATTGAAAATAATTTGGTTAGGACTGTTATCATTGTGCTGAATTGTTTTCAACCGTTTGATATTACAAAGATAAGGATAATTTTCAATTAGCGAATAATTCGCTAAATAATTTTTATTCGCTTTTTAAAAATTATTCTAATTCTATTTTTGTTAAAGTGTAATTAGTTTATTGAAAATCAATGATTTATGTGGGTAAAAATCCGATTGTCAAGGCTTGAAAAAATGTAAATTATTTTGAGGAATGTTGCTTTTTTATGTTTATTGAGCCACAAATTTTAAGAACTTTACGGCTTTAACAATCTATCTATCAACATGTAGATTGGTAAATTCGTAATATTCGTCAACCAGTCTGCCGACTGGCAGGTTCGTGGCTCCACAAACCCTATACTGAGGGGGGTAAAACAAACACAAAAATTCATTTTAAAACCGTAATTTTGCATTCAAAATTTCGGCTAATCCATTGCAAATGAAAGTTTTATTGACCACGCTCAATGCGAAATATATCCATATCAATCTGGCTATCCGGCTGTTATATCAGCTCAATAAGGATAAACACCCGGAGCTTGAGTGGAAAGAATTCACTATCAAAGAAGACAAAGACAGTATTGCCGTGCACTGTAGCCGGTTCGAAATAGTGGCTTTTAGCTGTTACATTTGGAATATAACGCAAACGTTGGAGGTATGCCGAAAGATAAAAGCCATCAATCCGAACATCAAAATATTGTTGGGCGGTCCCGAGGTTAGTTATGACTGGCAAGATGTGATGGTGCAAGATTGTGTGGATTATATCATTCAGGGTGAGGGGGAAATTCCGTTCAGAGATTTTTTGAATCAATATCCGAATGTGGATTTTGTTCCCGGTTTGGTGCGCAAAGACAATGGAGAAATCATGGTCGGTCAGAGTGCGCCGATGTTCGATTTGACGGAATATAAAGACATCATGCCCTATATAGATGACCCTGTGGAGGAGTTGAACAATAAGGTGCTATACGTGGAAACATCGCGCGGCTGTCCCTACAAATGTGAATTTTGTTTAGCCAGTTTGGACAATAAAGTGCGGTATTTGCCTAACGACAGTATCAAATCCATGCTTTTATATTTGATGAAAAACGGGCGAGTCGTCAAGTTTTTGGATAGAACTTTTAATATTAAAAGGGATTTTACGATTGATATTTTCAAATTTATTTTGGCGCATCACCGCCCCGAAAATGTTTTTCAATTTGAAATCACCGCGGATATTTTACACCCCGATATCATCAAATTCATCAAAGACAATGTGCCTAAAAACCTTTTTCGCTTCGAAATCGGTATCCAAACGGTGAACCAAAAAGCCAATCTGGAGGTCAGCCGTAAGCAGAATTTTGAGAAAACAAAAAGCATTATTATACAATTGCAAGACCACGTGGAGATGCACTTGGACTTGATTGTGGGCTTGGCGTTGGACTATTTCGAGGATATTAAATATAGTTTTGAGGAAGTTTTCAAACTCTTTGCCCCGGAGTTGCAATTGGGCTTTTTGAAGTTTTTGAAAGGAACACCCGTGCGCCACAAAGCCGAAGAACACGGTTTTGTGTATGACCCCAATCCGCCGTATCAAATTATTGAAAGTAACTATTTGACCCGCGATGAATTGCATAAAATTGAACTATTGGAACACGCTCTTGAAATATATTGGAATAAGCCGCGCGCCATTCACACGCTCAAATACGTAACGGCACAATACAGCAGTTTCGATTTTTTGATGGGTTTAGGTATCTATTTTAGTGAGCGCAAAAGTCTATTTCAATACACCCTTAAAGATGTGTATGAAATGTTGTTTCAGTTTGCCTCCGAGCAATATCCCGAAGATGTGGTTTTGAAACAGTTGATTGCTATTGATTATTACACCTACTACAAAGTCAAACCCGAAGGACTTTTTATTGAAGAATTGCCCCGTTCCGAAAAAAATAAGGTTATCAACGATATGCAGCTAAACCACCACAAATACCGCCATGTGATATTCCCGATTGAATTTGATTTTGATGTTTTTGTTGCTACTAATACGATTGAAAAGACTTCTAACAATATGGTTGTGCAGTATAATGGGGTTGGGAAGCCGGAGATATTGAGTCGGGTTGTATTGAGTTTGGTTTGATCTGTTTGCGTGAGTATGTATATTTGGAAAAACGTATAAAAGAAGACCTGATATCTCGAATGGTGGCGGTGACATTGACATAGATGGGCGATTCGATGGGCTACACCCATCGTTAGCATATCTCGCCCTTTCAGGGCTTTGCAGAATGCCCCAAGCCCTGAAAGGGCGAGATACGTTAGCGATGGGTAACACCCATCGAATAATGAATAAAAACGAATGAAATAATGATGATATCACCTATCGAAATGAACAAATGATATCGTTATGGTTAAAGCCATACAAACGAAACGAATCTAATTATCAACATACAACAAGAAAACAAAAACTATGGGACAATCATTAGTTAAAAATTACATTCATATTGTGTTCAGTACAAAACACAGACAAGCCATGATACACCCACCTTATGAGAATGAATTGCATAGTTATTTGGGCGGCATTTGCAAAAGCTTGGAATGTCTACCCATAAAAATAGGCGGCTATACAGACCATATTCATATACTCTGTATGCTGTCAAAGAAAATAACACTGATAAAGCTATTAGAAGAAGTAAAATCTCATTCATCAAAATGGATGAAAACAAAGGATGAAACGTTAGCGAATTTTTACTGGCAAGATGGGTATGGCGCATTTTCTGTGAACCCTAAACAGGTGGATACTGTCGTCAATTATATCGCTAATCAACATCAGCATCATAGTAAAAAAACATTTCAAGATGAATATAGGTCGTTGTTAAAGCAATATAGGGTTGAATATGATGAGCGGTATGTGTGGGATTGATTGCGATATGCATAGCTAACATCCGATTTGTCTAACTGATTGATTATCAAACTTTAAAAACGATATTGTTATAAATATCTTTTACTGAAATGGTACAATCAATGGATTTTAAGGCAATTGAATTGTCCATATCCGTAAATTCTTCAAATGCCCAAACGTTGGGTTTCTCTTGAAAACGGGTTTCGACATAGGGCTTATTTTGGTCAATAATGACATATTCTTTAAAAGACGCTAACGTTTTGTATTCATCGAATTTTCCGGTGCGGTCATAAGAACGGGTACTTTTTGACAAAACCTCCACAACAAGAATGGGATTCATCAATAGGGTTTGATTATCATCAAAATACTGAGGGGCCTCGCAAATAACCAATATATCAGGGTAACGACTTATATTAAGTTTAGGCATATAAATCAATTGTTGTCCGCCGAACACACGGTATTTTCTACTACTTGATTTAAAAGCAATATTTAAAGCAGTAGCGGTGTTCATAGTAATTTCATTGTGTGGTCCTCTTGCCATAGGGAGTTTTATTATGATACCGTTTTCGTATTCGTGAAGTTCTTCCGAGCGTTCTTCCTTGCGCAAGTACTCGGCAAGCGTGTAGAGACGACGGGGCGGTTTTACGGGCGGTAAAACAGTTAAAGGATTGTCCGATATATTTGTGTCGTCAAACATGGGTTCTATATTTTTAAACAAATTTAAGCCTTTTTTTGGAGTATGAAAATCTTTCCCCAGATTTCTCGATTTTCGGAATATTTGACTGTTGAAACTGCGACCATTGTTTGCTAACACTGAGGGGTGCATTTAAAAGCAAAAAAGAGGAATAGCAAACTGTTGTCTCTATCCCCGCACATACTAAGGGGTCGTTTCCATCCAAGAAACAACCCCTCTTTCACTCAAAAAAGCTTCTCAATAATTTAGTCAATCATGTCATATGCCGGTAAAGTGAGGAAATCTATAAAATCGGTACTTTTTACCAATGTGTCAAATAGAGCAATTGCTGCCTCAAATTTGCCGTTTTGGTAGGCTTCGTCACCGACATATTGGCGTATTTTCTCTAATTCAGAAGGTAATAACGCTCTATATAGGTCGTAGGTGACAGTGCGTCCGTCCTCAAGTTTTGAACCGTTTTTAATCCATTGCCAGACTTGGGTGCGGGATATTTCGGCAGTGGCAGCGTCTTCCATGAGGTTGTAAATAGCAGCAGCACCATTGCCCCGCAACCAGCTTTCGATGTATAAAATCCCGACATTGATGTTGTGTCGAAGCCCCCCCTCACTAATGGAGTCTTGCGGCACTTGCAGCAGGTCGGCGGCAGTGCAGTCAAAGTCGTGTTTTTTCTTATACATTTGATTGCGCAAAGGCATGTTATCATCAAATATTTGCATTGCTACCGGCACAAGTCCGGGATGCGCTACCCAGGTGCCGTCGTGACCGATGCGTACTTCACGCAATTTGTCTTGTCGAACTTTTTCGAGGGCGGCTTCGTTAGCAATCGAGTCGTTTTTTACGGGAATGAAGGCTGCCATGCCGCCGATAGCCGGTGCATTGCGCTGATGGCAGGTTTTGACGACTAAATTGGCATAATTGGACATAAAAGGCACTGCCATTGTCACTTTTGAGCGGTCAGGCAAAACGTAGTTGCTGCCCAAATTGCGCAATTTTTTGATAAAAGAAAAAATGTAATCCCACCGTCCGCAGTTCAATCCGGCGGAGTGTTCTCTGAGCTCATACAGGATTTCATTTAATTCAAAAGTCGCCAAAATGGTTTCTATCAAAACGGTTGCTTTGATAGTGCCTTGCGGTATGCTCACGTATTTCTGCGCAAAAACAAAAACATCATTCCAAAGGCGGGCTTCCAAATGGCTTTCTAATTTTGGGAGGTAGAAATAAGGTCCCGTACCGTTTTCTTTCAGTTGTTGATGATTGGTGAAAAAATACAAGCCAAAATCCATCAAACCGCCACTCATTTCTTCGCCATTAACGGTGATGTGTTTTTCGTTCAGATGCCAACCGCGCGGACGAACAAGCAGGGTCGCTATTGTATTGTTGAGTGTGTATTGTTTACCTTTTTCATTGGTATATGAAATGGTTCGTTTCACGGCATCGCGCAGGTTGATTTGTCCATCCAAGTTATTATCCCATGAAGGCGTATTAGAGTCTTCAAAATCAGCCATGAACATTTTTGCCCCAGAATTGAGGGCATTAATAACCATTTTGCGTTCCACGGGCCCCGTTATTTCCACTCGGCGGTCTTCAAGGTCGAGTGGGAGAGGAGCAATAGCCCACTCCGATTCTCTGATGTGTTTTGTTTGGGGTAAAAAGTCGGGTAATTCTCCGGCGTCAATGCGGTTTTGTCGTTCATCGCGTGCTTTGAGTAAGGTCAGGCGGCGATTATTGAAATGAATATGCAACTCACGCAAAAAAACCAAGGCTTCGGGTGTGAGTATTTCAGCATATTTTTCATTAAATTCTCCTTGAATTTTGGTCTGGAGCGGTGTTTTGTATGATTGGCTTGGGCTGGTGGCGGTCATTACCATAGCTGTATTTTGTTTATTGAAAAGCATTGAACATAAAGGCTTTTCCGGGTGAAAAAATCAATTTATAATTTGGCTTTAACGAATACTCTACAAAAATAATAATAATTTCCAATTAGCGAATTATTCGCTAATTATTTTTTTATCGTTTATTTAAATTTTATTTGTTAAATTTGCTCACCCAAAAAGCCATATTTTCTGTAAAAAATTGATAATCAATGATTTACAGTGTTTTTTTTACGAAAACCATTAATCAGCAATAATGCTCAATCAAGATAAATTACGCACCATATTCGGGTTGAAAATCGCTTATTTGCGGCAACAGAAAGGCTTGTCCTATCATCAATTAGCAGAAATAGCGGATCTGTCGATGTCGTACGTTCACGAAATCGAGAAAGGAAAGAAATACCCTAAAGCGGATAAAATTCTGCTTTTGGCTAAAGCGTTGGACACGACTTATGACGATTTGGTATCCGTTCATGCTTCCAAACGCTTACAGCCGATTATTGACCTCTTGGAATCGGAGTTTTTTCAGGTTTTTCCGATGGAAATGTTTGGTATCAGCCCTGAAAAATTGTTGGAACTTTTTATCAATGCACCCGATAAGCTGAATGCTTTTATTTCGACTATTATCAAATTAGCGCGCAATTATCAGATGCAATCCGAGAATTTCTACACGGCGGCGTTGCGCAGCTATCAGGATATGCACGATAATTATTTTGAAGAAATCGAACAAAGTGTAACAGCTTTTAAATCCGAAAATAACATTAGAGATACGTTTTCTTTTTCGACAAATACACTCGAAAAACTATTGAAAGACAATTTTAAAATTATTGTTGACAGAAAAAAAATGCCTGCTCAAAAGGTGCTCAAAAGTGTACGCTCTTATTTTTCTAAATCGAAGCCCAATACTGAGGGGTCTAATCCAGACACCTCGGGGGGTGGTAAATTCTACATCAATAAGGATTTATCACCTGCGCAAGAGAATTTTTTACTGGCTCGTGAGTTGGGTTTTCAATATATGAAACTCAAAGAAAGACCTTACGAAACGGTAATTTTAAAAGCTGAAAATTTTGAAAAACTGTTCAATAATTTTAGAGCGTCTTATTTTGCGTCGGCTTTTTTGATGGACGAAAATGAGTTGGTCAAAGACGTGAAAACATGGGCAGAAAGCGCCGTTTGGAGTCCTGAAGTGTTTATGCAATTGATTGAAAAATATAATGTAACGTCTGAAATGTTTATCCAAAGACTGTCTAATATTTTGCCTAAACACTTCAAAATCAATGATTTATTCTTTATTCGCCTTCAAGCAGACGAGCATTTAAAGGTTTTTAAAATGAATAAAGAGTTGCATTTGAGCCGCATCCACCAGCCCTACGCGAATGAATTGAGTGAACATTACTGCCGCCGTTGGGTGTCAGTGAATGCTATTAAGCAATTGAGAACCAGCATCCAATTGGACAAAAGCGTGACGCAAGTATGCGATGCTCAAGTGTCTAATTATTGGGAAACCAACCTGTCTTATTTTTGTGTTACGGTGGCTAAGCAGAATACTGTAAATCCTAAAGAAAGTATCAGCGTGACTCTTGGTATTTTTATTGATGACAATGCCCGCCGCCTTTTCCGATTTCTCAGCGACCCGAATATCAAGGTGAAAGTGGTGAACACGACGTGCGAACGCTGTTCAATGCTCGATTGTGGAGAAAGAGCTGTTGCGCCTTTTGTGATTGAAAAACGCAATGAGCAACGCGATATTGAATTGGCTTTGAGCCAATTGTGAAAAACTTTTTAATTGATAATTGCGTAATAACATAGTAACTTTGTTGCCCTTTGCTCAAATGCTAAAGATAACAAAGTTTTTGCACTTATTTTATAACCTAAAATTCTGAGATTATGACTCACGATAAAGATTTAAATGGAACGGCAGCACCAAGACGCATGAAACAATGGACTAAGATGAAAGGTGAAAATGCTTGGACGATGTTTAAGGTAATGGCTGAATTTGTGGATGGTTTTGAAATTTTGAATAATATTGGCCCCTGTATTTCTATTTTTGGTTCAGCAAGAACAAAGCCCGAACATCCCTATTATAAAAAAGCCATTGACATTGCGCGCCGTTTGACTGAAGAAGGTTATGGTATCATCACGGGCGGCGGTCCCGGCATTATGGAAGCCGGCAATAAAGGCGCTAAACTTTACGGTGGCGCATCAGTTGGTTTGAATATAGACTTACCTTTTGAGCAGCACCACAATCCTTATATTGACGTGGATAAAAGTTTGAACCACCGTTATTTCTTTGTACGTAAAGTAATGTTTGTGAAATATGCTCAGGGTTTTGTGGTTTTACCCGGGGGTTTCGGAACAATGGATGAGCTTTTTGAGGTTTTAACATTAATTCAAACCGGAAAAATTACTAAAGTGCCGGTGGTATTGTTTGGTTCCAGTTTTTGGAATGGCTTGAAAGACTGGATTAAAAATATCATGTTGGAGCAAGAACACAATGTCAATGCCGATGATCTTAATCTTTTACCCATCACAGACGATGTGGAAGAAGTGGTTAAAATTATCAATGATTTTTATGCTGCCGATAACGAAGGCAATCATAAATTGGCGCCTAATTACGAGCTTTAATTTTTATAATCCAAGATATCCAATTTTTCAGCGCAGAAGTCATAGTCATGTTCTATGTTTGACGCCACTATGACAAGTCTGTTTTTATCTGAAAAGCGAGATATTAAATCCCGATACCAAGCAACACCCTGAGCGTCGAGGTTGGTAGTAGGTTCATCTAAAAGGAGGATTGGGGTATTGGAGCAGATGCTTAGCGCAAGTTTAAGGCGTTGTTTCATACCGGAAGAGAAAAAACGAACTTCTTTATCCGCCGCATTTTTAAAGCCTAAAAGCGTGATGATTTCACTGGTTTTTAATCCACTACTGAGGGGTTTGAATTTTGAATGGAAATCTATGATTTCGGTTAAAGTCATTTCTTCAATGACTTCGATATAGGGTGCAGAATAGCTGATGAAAGGATACACTTCATCAGCTATTATTTTTTTATTATTGTTCAAAAAATGAATATCTCCGGTGGAGGGTGTTAAATGTCCACTCAATATTTTCATCAACGTGGATTTGCCGGAGCCGTTGGGTCCTAAAAGAGCGTATGTTTGACCCTTTTCAAAAGAATGATTGATACTTTTGAAAATCCATTCATATCGAAAGCGTTTACCAATGTTATTTAACTGTATTTGAAAGGACATCACATCATTCCTCATTCCTCATATTGCTTTTACCATTCAAAGATTTGTATCCTTTAATCAAACCGCGAGTGGATTGGCGAAGGAAACCAATGATTTGCTCTTTTTCATATGACTCGCTTACTTCAGATTCAACCTGCCGGACACCCTGACTGAAATTATGTCCTTTGACGAAAAGGATGCGGTAAATATCCCTAATATTTTCAATTTGTTCGGGTGTATAGCCGCGTCTATGTAATCCAATTCGATTGACGCCGGCGTATGCGAGCGGCTCCCGAGCGGCTGTAACAAAAGGTGGTATATCGCAACGAACCAACGAGCCGCCGCTCACCATCACATCTTTACCAATTTTTACGAATTGATGCACAGCTGTCATACCGCCCAAACGGGCGTATTCACCAATTTCGATATGCCCGGCTAAAGTCACATTATTGGCAAGAATAACATTGTCACCAATGATACAATCATGAGCCACGTGTACATAAGCCATAATTAGGCAGTTTTTGCCAATTACGGTGCGCCAATTGGACGTTGTACCGATATTGAGGGTACAATACTCTCTAACGATGGTATTATCTCCGATTTCGAGAAAGGTACGTTCGCCTTTATATTTTAAATCCTGTGGAACTGAGCCGACTATGGCACCTTGGAATATTTTGCAATTTTTACCTATCCGCGCACCATCCATAATGCTCACATGCGGAGCAATCCAAGTCCCCTCTTCGATGACGACATCAGCGGCAATCGTTGTAAAAGGACCGATTGTGACATTTTTGCCGATTTTTGCATCGGGATGTATGACGGTAAAATCGCTGTAATTCATTTTTATTGACGAATCGGAATAGTTTGGTATTGATTGAAGGTGGTTTTTATCGCACCTCTCAGTTGTTTCATTACGCGTGAATGACATTTTTTCTAATTTTTCTGCGTTACTGTCTTTTTTGTATCATCGCTGTTAATTCAGCTTCCGATACCATTTTATTGCCCACATAACAGTATCCTTGCATATGGACAATTCCACGCCTTATGGGTTCTTTGAGCTCCATTTTAATCACCATGGTATCACCAGGGATGACTTTATCCTTGAATTTACAGTTTTCTATTTTCAGAAAATATGTATCCCATTGTTCATCATCGGAGGTATTGGCTAAAGCGAGCAATCCGCCAGTTTGAGCCATTGCTTCGACTTGCAAAACACCCGGAAAAACCGGATTATTCGGAAAATGCCCTTGAAACATCCATTCATTCATAGTGATATTTTTAACACCCACTACCACGGTAGGGGTCAATTCTATCACCTTATCGACCAGTAAAAAAGGGAACCGATGAGGCAGTTTTTTACTGATTTGGTTAATATCCATGATTGTCTTGGTTGAAGAGTCATATTTTGGAATACCTTGCAATTTTCTGGATTCCATATACTGTTTCTTCAAAATTTTGGCAAAAGCGACATTCGCCATGTGACCCGGTTTGGTCGCTACAATTCTGCCTTTAATGTGTTTGCCTACCAGAGCTAAATCACCCATGACATCCAGTAATTTATGACGAGCGGGTTCGTTGTTGAAACGCAATTGAGTGGTATTCAATACGCCTTCCCGTTCAACTTTAACGCTGGGCTTACCTAATTTTTTCGCTAAAATATCCAATTCATCTTGACTCATCAACCGGTCAACAATAACGACTGCATTTTCCAAATCGCCGCCTTTAATCAAACCTTGCCCAAGAAGTTGTTCTAATTCATGCAAAAAAACAAAAGTCCGGCAGGGGGCTATTTCGTCTTTATACTGAGGGGTATGCTCAAGGCTGGCGTATTGATGGCTGAGAACGGGAGATTTAAAATCAATCATCACCGTGACACTAAAATCATTTGCCGGTAACGCAAGCAATTCGGTTCCGGTCACCTCGTCTTTGTAGGAAATGGGTTCCAGAATTTCAAAATATTCTCGTTGAGCATTTTGTTCTATAATACCGACACGTTCAATGGCATGGATAAAAGGCATAGCGGAACCATCCATAATCGGAACTTCGGGCCCATCAATTTCAATCAAAATATTATCCAAACCTAATCCAATAAAGGCTGAAAGGGCATGTTCTACTGTACTGACTTGTGCTTCATCACTTTTCAGAGTTGTACCACGATTCGTCGAAACCACTTTATTAACATCAGCGGCAATTATAGGCATTCCTTCCAAATCGGTTCTTTGGAACTTAAAACCAAAATCTACAGGAGCCGGTTTGAGGGTCATACGCACTTGTCGTCCTGTATGTAATCCTATCCCATCAATCACTACGGCATCTTTAATTGTTTGTTGCTTCATACTCTTATGAGGGCTTTTTGTATCTGACAATGAGCGCAAAGATACATTTATTTGCGATTTTGATGAAGGTCTTAGTCAAGAATGTTCTTTAGACTGATAAATGAACAGATAAAAACGGATTAAACAGCAGCGCGATACATTATTAAGGGGTTGAATAGTCGGCAGTCTCAGAAAATAAAACCTCGTTTATCCATGACCCAAAAAAAAGGCTGTCCGATAGTTTTACCTATCAGACAGCCTTTAAGGAGAAATTAAAATTTAGGCAAAAGCTGTTTCTCCATATAGTTCAGCCCGTAAGGCTTTGATTTTATCGCTGTGAATATACTCGCCATAAGTCATCAATTGGTCAATGACGCCCTTATCGCCAATTTCGATGATCCGATTAGCAACAGTATCTAAAATCTGATAGTCATGTGATGTGAAAATCATATTGCCAATAAAATCTTTCATACCATTGTTCAAGGCTGTGATAGATTCGAGGTCAAGGTGGTTGGTGGGTTCATCCAATATTAAGAAATTAGGGTTTGCCAACATCGTTTTAGACATCATACAACGCACTTTTTCGCCTCCGGACAACACACTCGACTGTTTGAAAACCTCTTCACCACTGAACAACATGCGTCCCAAAAATCCACGAATAAATGACTCATCTTTTTCTTTAGAATACTGACGTAACCAATCCATGAGGTTCAAATCATTCCCTTTTTGGAAAAACGCTGAGTTGTCATTAGGGAGATACTGAGGGGTGATGGTGAGGCCAAATTCATATTTGCCTTCAAAATCTTTATCTTCACCGGAAATAACGTTAAAAAATGCCGTTAAAGCCGTTGCATTACGGCTTATAAGGGCTATTTTTTCCCCTTTATTCATTCTGAATTCGATATTTTTGAACAAATATTCCCCATCCAAACCTTTTTTAGACAAACCTTCGCATGAGAAAATTTCGTTACCCGGTTCGCGTTCAGGCTTGAAAGCAATGTAAGGATAACGACGGGTAGAAGGACTCATATCCTCCAGATTCAATTTTTCCAAAGCTTTTTTACGGCTGGTGGCTTGTTTTGATTTCGAAGCGTTAGCCGAGAAACGGGCGATGAAATCCAACATTTCAGCGCGTTTCTGTTCAATCTTCTTATTTTTATCCGCCATTTGACGCGACAATAGTTGGCTTGATTCGTACCAAAATGTATAGTTACCAGAATACATTCTGATTTTGCCAAAATCCACGTCCACTACATGCGTACACACCATATCGAGGAAGTGACGGTCGTGGGAAACAACAATCACAATATTTTCGTAATCTGCCAAGAAATCGCACAGCCATTCGGTTGTTTCAGCATCCAAGTCGTTGGTCGGTTCGTCCATCAGCAAAATGTCCGGATTGCCGAACAATGCTTGAGCGAGCAACACTTTAATTTTCTCTGAACCGGTCAATTCTTTCAATAATTTATCGTGTTGACTTTCCTTCACACCCAAATTGCTCAAAAGTTCAGCGGCATCACTTTCAGCCATCCAGCCGTTCATTTCAGCAAATTCGCCTTCCAACTCCGCTGCGTGCATAGATTCTTCCTCCGTGGCATCCGGGTTATTATAAATAGCATCTTTTTCTTTCATAATATCATAAAGCCTTTTATAGCCCATGATAACTGTATCCAATACCGTATATTCATCAAATTTGAAATGGTCTTGCGTCAAAACCGCCATCCGATTGCCGGGTGCAATATCAACGCTGCCACGAGTACTTTCAATGTCACCTGATAGTATTTTTAAAAAAGTGGATTTACCGGCGCCGTTTGCGCCAATGACGCCATAGCAATTGCCTTTTGTGAATTTTAAATTAACCTCATCAAAAAGCACCCGCTTTCCGAATTGTAAGCCTACATTATTGACTGTCAGCATTCTATAAATTACTTTAATTGTATTAAAAAACGGCGCAAAGGTACAAAAAATAAAAACGGTTTAAAAATCATTTTATCAGATTTTTAAACCGTTTTTATTTTATTTTTAAAAAAGTTTATTATATCACCCGTGAATATCGTAATTCGGTGGACAATCAATACCCTCCATCAATAATATAAGACAATGTTACACCCATAAACATATACCAATCGTTTTTCTTAGGATTACCGTTTTTACTGATGCCATCTAAATAATCGCTAAAAACAGCGCGGGTTCCCCATTCAAAACTTGATGCGAATGATTCGGCAAATCTGAATTTTACACCCACTCCAAATGGTACCGCAATGAATTGATTTTTGGTTCCTTCCTCAGGAAACGGATAGGGAACTCTATCTTTAGGGGCAGTCGGTTTTCCGTTCATAGTGGTCAGACCCACTCCCGCAAACAAAAAAGGCGAAAAACGGGGGTTAAACACGCCGTAATCGCTTGAACCATAATTGGGTAAATGGAACTCACCGAATGCAGCAAATTCGCGTAAATTGGATTGGAATGCAAAACCTCGTTGACGAATACTTGCCTCTTTGGAATTCAAATCACTGCCGATAATTTTACCGGTTGTGAAAGCCAATTTAAAGGATAAAAAATCAATCGGCGAATACCTTATGAACAAGCCTGTCGCCGGCTGTGTTACTTTCCAGACTAAAATGCCGTCCGCAACGTCCCCTTGATAGTTAGATGCACCGGCGAATAGCCCGAGTTCATAATTCTGAGAATAAGTTAACTGAGATAGAAAAAGGCACATTGCAAGAGCGCAATGTCTGAAAATGTTTGTTGAAGTCATCATAGTTGTTTGTTAAGTTTTTGTAAAAGGCAGTATGTGATAGTTTTAAAAACTAATATGTGTGAATTAACATTTACAAAAATAAGGAACTTGTCAGACTAATGCTTGGGAAAAATGTTAAATCCTCCTTGATTTTAGATTTTTTTTATTTTAACTCATAATTTCATTTATTACCCCCCTCAGTATTGCGCTAAATTTCTAACTTTGCCTTTTAGTTAATTGCTTTCAGTTACTACACAAGATTATTAATCACAATTATTTTCAGTTATATAATTATGCCATTAGATCAAATTGACGTTGACAAGGAAGAAATCTATCAAGTGAAACGCACCGATGAGATGAACTTTTGGGAGCATCTCGAAGAGTTGCGGAAGCGGATTATTCGTTCAGTGATAGCTATTTTTGTAGGGGTCATAGTGTTTTTTGCCCTCGGGGAGCAAGTTTTTTTAAATGTCATTTATGCCCCTCTTAATAAAGAATTTGTTACCTATAAATTCATGTGTGATTTAGGACAGAAAACAGGTATGAGCAATTTGTGTATTGAAGCGCCTAAATTGAACCTTATTACCACCCAATTGGGAGAAGTTTTCTTCAAACAGATGCAAGTTGCCCTAATTTTTGGTTTGTTAGCTTCTGCCCCCATTATTTTTTGGCAGATTTGGCTCTTCATTAAACCCGGCTTGATGGACGAAGAAATTAAAGCCGCACGAGGGTTTGTCACGATTTGTTCAAGTTTATTCATGATTGGTGTTTTATTCGGTTTTTTTATTATTACACCTTTTGCTGTCTCTTTTTTAGCTAATTACACAATTGGTGGGATAGGTGGACAAGCGACTCTCGATGACTATATTGGTTATTTAACGATGTTTACTTTGCCGATTGGTTTGGTATTTGAGCTGCCGATTATTATCTATTTCTTATCCAAAGTAGGTATTGTAACACCTCAAATGCTGAGGCAATACCGCAAACATATCGTCGTCATATTGCTTATTGCCGCGGGTATAATTACTCCTTCACCGGATTTAGTGTCTCAACTGTTGGTATTCATTCCTCTTTATGGGCTTTTCGAAATCGGCATAGTGGTGTCGGCAAGAGTACAGAAGGCAAGAGAACTTAAAGCACAAAGTTGACCTACTGAAAGGGAAAATACTGATTAGTTTGTTTTTATTTTTACGAAATAGCTTTACAAGGGACTTATAACCCTCGTAAAGCTATTTCGTAAAAATAAAGACGCATTCTTAAAAACTTGATATTTTTAAGAAAATATCAATCATCATAATCGTCATCATCATGATTGTGTCTGTTTTTATGGCGTCCGTAAGCATAACCATGTTTTTGTCTTTTGTAATGGTGATTGTGCTTTTGACAGCACCCACGGTCGCAGTAATGTTCTCTTTCGCGCAACATCCAATATCCTTCCACCCACACATCGCGGCGATAATAATCGTCCCATACCCATCTGCCTTCTACCCAAACATAATCAGATCCGGGCGACGGCGGTCGGGCAGCTCTACGAGAGGTTTCCAGTACGACCCTTACGCGTTGTGCCGAACTTTCTGTGGGCTGCATAAAAAACAAAGCAACCAATAAACTCAAAAGGAGTTTTACTCTTTTCATAAATGTGATTTTTTAATATGAAATAATTTCGTTTGAATCATAAAACGAATTTATGACCATATTGAAAACCATTTGGTTAACACAACATTAAAGTCTTTCTTAGCCGCGTTAAAGAACGTTAAAACAGCTTAATTTACGGGTAAAACATTAACGACTTCTTAAAGGATGGCTTTTTTCAGGGCTTTTAAACCCTTCTAAATCAACTTTTTTAAACATTGATAAAAATCTCATTAATTTTGCGGTTCAAAAATACCCCCCTCAGTATAGCTCATAATATCACAAAGGGTGAAAGAAGTATTTGGACTTATTTATCATTCATCATTCATCATTTTTACATTTATGTTGAACTTTATAAAAAAACTGTTCTTAAAACCAGAATCACAACCCGATACCATGAAATATTTGATAGCAGGATTAGGCAATATTGGTAGCGATTATAACAATACTCGCCACAATGTAGGATTTGAAGTGCTGGACGAATTAGCAAAAGAGTTTGGCGTATCGTTTAAATTTGACAATCAAGCGTTTGTTGCGGAGTTTAAACACAAAGGGCGGACTTTTGTACTCATTAAGCCGACAACCTACATGAATCTCAGCGGGAAAGCTGTCCGGTATTGGCTTAACAAACACACTATCCCCAAAGAAAATTTGCTGGTCGTAGTGGATGATTTAGCGCTGCCTTTTGGTAAACAACGTCTCCGCCCCAATGGAAGCAACGGCGGGCACAATGGCTTAAAACACATTGACGAAATTTTGGGCGACAATAATTATGCTCGCTTACGTATAGGTATCGGCAACGAATTTGGGAAAGGCAAGCAGGTAGATTATGTGCTCGGCAAATGGACGAAACAAGAAGCGGAACAACTACCCGAAATATTGCAATACGCGGCAGAAACTGTGAAGGCGTTTGGGACGATTGGATTACCATTCACGATGAATCAGTTTAACAAGAAATGAGTTTTATCTCAAACGTCTGTGACTGTAACTCGCCTACGATAAAAACGTAAACTATCTTCAAAACTCCTTAAACTTTTTTAACAGGCGATGAAAAAAGAAAAATTTATTACCCACCCTTTTTTTGCCGGCGGAGCCAAAGCCCTGGAAAAAAAAATAGTTGAAAACCTGCAATATCCCAAAGAGGCACTCACCCACAAAAAAGAAGGGACGGTTTCATTGAAATATGATATTGATTTGAAAGGGCATGTTATTGCTACCAGAATCGTTGCCAGTGTGGGTTATGGGTGTGATGAAGAAGCTGTTCGCCTTGTCAAATTGTTGCGCTTTGTTGTGCCTCAGCAACCCAAAGGGTTAAAAGTTATTTTTCATAAAGAAATCCATATTCATTTCCGCTTGCCTAAAGTAACACCAAAAGTGATTGAACAACCGATGATACCCCTCTCAGCGTCTCAGAATGATACCCCTCAGTATTCTTATCATTACAAAACCAAGCCACCCAAAATATCGCCAAAATCTGTTAATTCATCGGGAAAATCTTTTCAGATTGTGGTGAAGTATGTTAACATATAACAATATGTTTCGTTTATTTGACTTGTTCAAATAGCTTTATGAAAAATTATTTTGAACCAATCTATTACCCGAATGATAATCAATAGATGAATTTATTTGCATTTTTCATATATATTGCGTAGTTTGCGACATGAAGTTTTAGTATTCAAATTCAAACCTATGAACTCGTGAACATTCTCTTACTTTTCTAATTGAGTTCCACTAATCTTATAAAATATTATTGCAATGTGTATAAAGGCACACTTGAAAGGCGTGCCTGTTTCAAAAAGCGGGTCGTGAACCTCTTTTCCTTCCGTTCTCATCTCAAAGCCGACATTATTTTTATTCTTTGTCAATAACATTTTTGTGTAAGCAAATTATTGAACCATGAAATATCAACTTTACTCAAAAGCCTTGGGATTAATTCTGAGTTTTTTAACTCTGACGTCAACAGTCAAAGCGCAGACAACTGCCCAAAAAGACTCGCTCAGCTCACTTTTTAAGAATTCACTGTATTACGCATTAGATGAAGCGAATTGGAGCAACACGGTTTCTGTTACTACTGCTCATTTAGCTGCTGATGCTACTGACAGTACTTATATTGCAGGGACGTTGAATTTATACGGATCCAGTAATCTCCCTTTTGAGGCTTCTTTTTTCGGTGCTGATATTCATTGCACCTTTATTTTCAGCAACTTAAGTCTTGCATCCGGGAGTAATTTAGGGGGCGTTGATCTGACGACTAAAATTCCTTCTTTCATCACCAATAGCCAAATTGTTTTGGATAGTTTGCTTATAAGGAGCAATTCGGCTGATTCGACTTACTCCGCTACTACCTTCTTTTCAAACAATACTGCTGCCGGTACTCCGATGAGTTATAAAGGATTGACTTTTGACTCCTTTTCCGCATCCGTAACAGCAATAAGAGACGCAACAAAAAAGACAATTATTAATGCCGATGTAATGGGCAGTGTTACATTAGGAGGCAGTACCGGGGAATTTGAAGCAGAAGTATCCGCGAATCATTTAGTAAATTTTAGTGGTATTTTAAAACCCGTTAATTTCAATGATTTATTAGGCGGTATTGCTTCTAATGTCAGTGCTGATTTTAGTTCAGTAGTTTCACCGTTTTTAACGAGTTTGACAGCCGATTCCATTACGATTCAAACCACCGATACGAGTGGTTACCAAGTGGCTGCATACTTGAAATCAGGAGATCAGTTCTTTGCCGGATTCGGTTCAGCAGATTCTTTACTGACTATTTTTTTAAATTTGAAAACTGTAAGCCTATCTAATTTAGGTACTATTGCGGGCTATGATATCAAAAGTTATGTCCCGAACTTTATCTCCAATGCCAATTTTGGTTTAGATTCAGTAAAATATCAATACGACAAAAAAGATAGATCCTACGCCCTACAAGCGTTTGCGGGCAGTCAAGCGGGTGCGGGAACGGTGCTATCTTATCAAGGTTTATCGCTTGATACATTAAGTACAAGTATCAACATTTCAAGAGCATCAGCCAACGCTAACTCCCTCATAGATGCCAGCGTGTTTGGCGTTGTTTCGTTAGGTACAGCCGCAACGGGTCAGTTTTCTGCGGATGTTGTCGCTAACCATTTTGTGAATTTCGATGCTATTCTACTAAAACCCCACCCCATTAATCCATCTGACATCCTTGAAAATATTGTTCAGAGTGCCACAAGCGACATCAGTTCCTTGATTGCGCCTTTGATAAACTTTAATATTGATAGTCTGTCTCTAAAATCACTCGACACAAGTTCTTATAAATTGACGACTTTTTTGCAATCAGGTGATCAGTTTGATGCCACTTTTGGTTTCGCGGCAAAGGATTCATTAATCAATCTCAATTTAAACTTGAAGACTGTCACGCTCATGAATTTGGGCATGGTTGCAGGGTATGATTTAAGCAACTACATTCCGAACTTTATTACCAACGCTAATTTTGGTTTAGATTCGGTGAAATACCGATACAACAAAGTTTTAAAATCGTATGCGCTCAATGTTTTTGCGGGCAGTCAAGCAGGAGCAGGGGCGGTACTATCTTATCAAGGTTTATCGCTTGATACATTGAGTACAAGTATCAGCATTTCAAGAGCATCAGCCAACGCCAATTCCCTCATAGATGCCAGCGTGTTTGGGGTTGTTTCGTTAGGTACAGCCGCGACGGGTCAGTTTTCTGCGGATGTGGTTGCTAACCATTTTGTCAATTTCAATGCTATTCTTTTAAAACCCCATCCCATTATTCCATCCGACATTCTTAAAAGTATCGTTCAGAGTGCCACAAGCGACATCAGTTCGCTGATTGCGCCTTTGATAAACTTTAATATTGATAGTTTGTCTTTAAAATCGCTCGATACAAGTTCCTATAAATTGACGACTTTTTTGCAATCAGGTGATCAGTTCGATGCCACTTTTGGTTTCGCGGCAAAGGATTCAATAGTCAACCTCAATTTAAAATTGAAGACTGTCAAGCTCAATGAATTGAAAACAGTTGCAGGATTTGACATCAGAAAATATATTCCAACCTACATTAGTGAGGCTAATTTTGGTTTAGATTCAGTGAAATACCAGTACAATAAAGTTTTAAAATCGTATGCGCTCAATGTTTTTGCGGGTAGTCAAGCGGGAGCAGGGGCAGTGTTATCCTATCAAGGATTGTCACTTGATTCTTTGGCAACAAATATTAACATTTCGCGAGGGGCAAATAACAATAAAACCAATATTTCAGGAAGTGTGGTGGGTGTTGTTAATTTCGGGAATGCAATTCAATTAACGTTAAGTGCTACTGCCGACAGTTCTAAAATCACCCATTTAAGTGCTAATGCAACGGGCTCGTTTTCGTTAGGAGATGTCATCAATAGTATAACGGAAACTTCTCCAGATTTATCCTCTTATTTTAGTGGTTTTAGCGTTAATGACCTCTCTTTAAATGAAAGTGAAAGTGGTGCTTACGAAATCAACGTAAACACGAGTGCAGGTAATTTTTATGTGAAATTTGGTGGACCCGGCGATTCCATCGTGAGGCTTAAAACGCAGTTTAATAATTTCAACACTGCATCGCTGAGCAGCATCATTACTGAGGGGTTCAATATTGGTGAGTGGGTCAATAGTCTTCCGTTTTCAATTCCCAATATCAGTTTTGATAGTCTGACCTATTCTTACAAGAAAAAATCGAAAGATTATGATTTAGCCTTAGCGTTTGGTTTAGGCTCGACGGGAAGCTATGCCGGTACTTCGCTTGAAGATTCGTACGCCATATTTTCAATCAGCAAAAAAAGCCCGGCAGCGGCGGTAATGAGTGCGACTTTAGGGGGGACAATAAATATTAACAGCACTAAATTTCAGGTAGAAGGCTCAGTTGATAACCAAAAGAAATGGTCAGTGAGCGGGTTATTGCTCCAGTCTTTCACGATGGGAAAAGTCATCACGGATATTTTGGAAACAACCGGTTCTGGTCTGGACATTGGTAGTATATTACCCGCTTTTTTTACAGACATAACGATGGATAGCTTGATGCTGGCGCTCAATGCGGATAGCAGCATTGTGATAAGCAGTGTCATCAATGGAAAATTCATCGAAGCTCGTAGAACAGTGAATGGCAAATATCTTGTCGGTTTCAAATTTGGTGGTGTGCCTAAGCTCGCTGATATTTCCTCTATTTTTTCACCGCTCGATGATATTGGATTAAAGGATATATCTTTTGCTTACGTCAATGCCAGCCAGACTATTTCTGCCATTGGTAAGGTTGGGAAAAATGCCTCGACAGGAATTTTCGATAATTTTAAAACCACTTCGCTGAATCAAGGATTTAATCTTGTGGCCGGTTTTAATCCAAGTTTGCCAAAGCCGTTTGACAAAATTCCCAACGTAAACCTAAAAGTAATCGTCCCACAGACGCTTAATGCACTTCCTCAGTTGGAAGGTGATATTGAATTAGGAGCATTAGGCAATTTTGCGCCAAAAAACTTTAGTTTACAATCTGCTTTTTTATCATTATCCACAGTAGAACTGCCCATCCCAAGCGTAACTTACGGCGCCGGCTTAAAATTCAAAGCGTCGCTTCCGACAAGTATAGATTTTAAAAAATTAGAAAATATCAATTTTACAACAGATGCTAAAATAACGCTTTCAGCAGTAGGTGGAACAGTTAATTTCGAGTTTTTTCAAGACCCTGGTGATGACAACATTTGGCACCATCCTTTTGGCATACCCAATCTCGATCTCGGTAGTCTGGGTTTACTAACGGGTTACACAACGGACGGGCCCATACCTGTATTGGGGATTAGTGGGAAAATAAATTTCAATGGTATGATCCGCGGCGGTGTTGGTATATTTGATGCGGAAATACCCGAAATGTCTATAATATCGCTTATAAGCGGCCCTCAAATTTCAGCCGCAGAGAAAGAACTTAATTTTAAAAAAGATATTCTTAATCTATTTCTTCCTGATAATATTGAAATAAAAACCTTACCGCCTTTTTTGACAGAATTTGACTTGGATACGCTTTCTATGACCATTGCACCAACTGGGGGTACTTTTTTTGGTGTTACCTACCCACAAGGATTTTCTTTATACAGTAAAGCTCATTTTTGGGGCTTTGGCGGTAGACTAAGTCTGGATATTGGGGCTAATGGTTTAAAAGGGACTGCTAAAATTGCGCCTTTTGATTTCAAAATAGACGGCACAAGAGTGCTCAAGATTGGTGCAGCCACTAATCCCAGTGACTCGGCAGAGGTCAGCGTTGATTTTAGTACAGACCAAATTACAAGGAATGGCGACAGTCTGGTTTATATTGACGCAGCAGTTGAATTATTGGGGATGAAAGGTTCAGCGAATATTTTACTTGGTAATAATGGGACGTATTTTAAATTACACGGACAAATTTACAACCTATTTGAGGCGGATATTGACGCACAACTTAAAGGAACATTCAAGAACCCGAAAGATTTTCACATACGCGCCAGTATGAGTAGTTCCTTCAACGAATACTTGAATGCACAAGTTCAAAGTGGTTTGGATGCAGCGACAAAAGCAGAACAACGCGCTTTTGCTAAAGCCCAGAGCAATGTATCAGATGCGCAAGCTGTTATCGATGGTAATAGTACAATAACAGATGCCTTTAATAAAGCATCCAACGATGTGGATAATGCTAAAAAAGAAGTAGATCGATTGCAAGGGCTAATCGACAATGTCAGACGCGAAATAGACGCTGCCCAAAGAAATAGAGACGATGCTGCACGCAACAGATGTGAATCGTGTGTGCGTATTTTTGGTAAAAGGCATTGCTTCGGAGCACATTCCGATTTGAAATGTGAAGCTCGTGTTTTAGGCGATATTATAAAGTACGAAGCTATCAGAGATGGGAAAAAAATCGAGTTAGAAGTTCTTAAAGATGCAAAAGCTATTGCTGATGCTGTCTTGAATGAGCTTGAGCGTGATTTGAAACAGATCGGTGAAGCACTGCAAGCAGCGGAACAAGGTTTAGCAGATGCCGCATTGTATTCAGCTAAAAAAACGCTTTCCGGATTTAGCAAAGCTACCGACGGTGCAAATGCTGCTGCTTCTGCCATTTCGAGTGGTGTTCTCGGAGGTGGTTTATTTGAAGTAAAATCTGCCCAGTTCGAGGGAGAGTTGGGCAGTTTAGCCAATTCTAAAGTTTCAATGGCTTTAAACGTAAAATTTTTAGGCAAAGATGTCAGCCTTTCTTTTGCTTTTGATTTTAACGATGTTGCTGGAAGTATTCAAAAATTAGTTCGTAATCTAACGCATAACAATTACAATCAGGGAAAGGCTGATGAATTTATTGTTGGTAATAGACCTTAGTCATTTTACTATTTCTTAATCCACTAAATTCATCAAAAATGAACAAAATATATCACTCTTTATATACTGGCTTTTCAATAATTCTTTTTTTGTTAGCGCACAACGCACCTATTGCAGCGCAAGACATCGTCTTCACAACAGATACAGCTGATCTGGCGGGGGTTAAAAATTTTTATATTGATGCTGTGTCAAATAAAATTTACGTAGCCATTAAAGGAGGTGTTGCCGTTTCAACAGATGGGGGTATTACTTACACTCAAATAATAATTGACCCAACCAATCAACCCAATGTAACTGTAAATGCGGTTTATGCTTCTGGCAACACGCTTTATGTTGCCACAAATAACGGTTTTTACTTATCTACCAATAGCGGAATGTCATTTAGTAATACTTTCACATTACCGAATAATCATGCAAGTTGTATGTTTGTGGCTTCTGATGGTACTTTATTCATAGGTACTTATGCTGGTTTTTCTGTTTTACCACAAGGTATGTCCCAGTTCACTAACTATTCAACTAAGAATACTACTGGCTTAGGCGACAACCATGTAAACAGCATTTTTGTGACGGGTGGCAAAATTTACCTGGGCACCGATTTTGGATTAGCCATTTCAACTGTTACTGATACGAGTTTTACTAACTATACAACTTCCGAGGGCTTGATTAATAACCATGTGAACAACGTTTTTGTAACAAGTGGGAATGTGTATGCCGCAACCGATTCGGGCGTTTCCGTTTTAAAAAATGATGCGACATTTACCAACTATTCAATGGCCGACGGTTTAGGAAACAACTATGTGAATGATGTGTATTTAAATGGGAGTAATATTTTTGCTTCAACTGATTCGGGGATGTCTGTTTTAACAAATGGGAGCACTCGGTTTTCCACTTATTCAACGGCTTCAGGATTAGGCAATTTGGGTAATTACATCGTGTATCGGAGTCTTGTTTCAGGTTCGAAAGTATATGCCATTACCGATGGCGGATTATCTCAAAGTTCAACGAGTGTGACAATCGTTTCTTCCACGGGCAATCAAAATTTCTGTTTAGATTCACGGGTTACATTCACTGCAACTCCTTTTGATGGTGGTAGTTCGCCTACCTTTCAATGGAAAAAGAACAACAATATTGTTGGGGATAATACTGGCATTTATATAGATTCAACTTTGCAGAACAACGATGTGATTAACTGTAGTATGACTCCAAGCGATGATGCCATCAATAATATTATTGTGACGAGCAATAGCCTAACCATGAAAGCCATTGCACACCCCTCAGTATCTTTAAATGTTACGTATTATGCTGGCACAAATTGTATCAATGATCCAAGTTTAGCTGCCAATATAAGCGGTACTTATAAATCATTAAGTTGGTACAAGGACGAGACCAACGTTGAAACACGAAACGTAACCTCTATGAAGGTTTTTGATGGTTATAATGGATTCAAGATTAAATATAAAACAATAACTACTTATCCAGACCCTAATTACAAACCCACAAGCGCAGGCACTTATTTTGCAGTCGTCACAAACGACCAAGGTTGTTCCGATATATCCGATTCATTAACTGTTTTGCCTAATACTCAAGCCACTATTGCTATCGGCACAACTTCTGGCAGCTCAAAAATTTGTACGGGTACTCCGGTAACATTCTCGACCAGAACAACCGATGCAGGCAATATTTATACTGGACAATTCGCTGGTTTTAGTGCTATTTATCAATGGCAGAAAAATGGCAATAATGTTGGCACTAATGCTACAAGTTACTCTGATAACGCCTTACAAAACGGTGACATCATAACTTGCCAACTTCAAGCCAGTCCCCTCGTATGTCCGAATAGACAAAGTTCAGGTAGTGTTGAAGTCGTATCAAGTAATAGTATTGTCATGTCAGTGAGTAACCCGCCATCTGTTTCTTTGACGGCAAATGGTGATTGCGCAACGGGCACCAGATTAGAAGTTCAAGGCGTAACTGCTTCAAACAAAATAAGTTGGCAGTTAGATGGAGTACCCTTATTCGAGCCGAATGGCTTTATTGTTGCCGGTGGTAACAATATCGGGACAGACCTCAATCAATTTATTTATCCTCAAAATCCCTTTATAGGCTCTGACGATACTTTGTATATTCCCGATTTTGGTAATCACAGAGTTTTACAATTTCCTGCGGGCAGCACTGCTTCAACAGATGGGGTTATAGTAGCCGGTATAGATACTGCAGGCATGTCTTTGGATCAATTATCCTATCCTACCAGTGTTTTTAAAGATGCCTTCAACTTTCTATTCGTAGCGGATGGTAAAAATAACCGAATCATCAAATTCCCGCCAAACAGTATGAAAGCTACCTTTGGTGTGGTGGTTGCGGGTGACACCCTCGAGGGAAACGCTTTAAATCAAATTACGCCACACGATGTTTACGTTGATGGCTCAGGTAATATTTATGTTGCCGATGGAGAAAATAATCGGGTGCTTAAATTTCCTCCGAACAGTGCGGCTGAAACGAGTGGCACAATCATAGCTGGCGGCAACGGCAACGGAAATGGCGCAAATCAGCTCGGTACGGAACTTTTATTTGCTTTCGATGCGACTGAAAGCTATATGTATGTTTCAGACGCAGAAAATAATAGAATACAGAAATTTCCAACCAATGGTAATACTTCTACAAACGGGATTACGGTAGCGGGTGGCAACGGTGTAGGTGCTGCTTTGAATCAATTTAATTTCCCTTCCACTATCCGTATGGATGCGGCGGGTAATTTATTTGTCGGTGACCAAAATAATTATCGCGTTCTGGTATTCCCTCCGGGCAGCACATCAGCTAC
>JANPGW010000026.1:0-5865 GCA_031424115.1 Saprospiraceae bacterium
ACGCTCGATAAGGCGACAAGAGAAGCGGATAAGCAAATTTCAAGTCTTTTTTATACCGGTTCTCAGCCTTTTGTCGGGGTTTCCATTTATTGGGGAGCCATTTTTATTTTCCTTTTCATCATGGGTTTGGTGTTGATTGAAGACCATAAAAAGTGGTGGTTAGGAGTCGCTTCGTTGGTGATGTTGATGATTGCTTGGGGTAAAAATTTCTTCTTTTTTGACCTCATGTTCGAATATTTCCCGTTATTCAATAAGTTTAGAGCGGTCACTCAGGCGTTAGGTTTGGGACAATTGCTCTTGATTGTGCTGGCGGGCATGAGTTTACAAACGATTTTTGACCCCGCAGTAACGCGTGATAAAAAGCTGAAAGGTTTATATATAGCTGTGGGCATTACCGCAGTGTTGGCTTTTTTGAGCAGCATGAGTGGCGGAGCTGGCAAACAAGACGCTCAAATGCAACGCGAAATAGTAGCAATGCTCGAGGAAGACCGCACGGCATTGTTGCGGGCGGATATTTTCAGAACTTTGGCTTTAGTGGGTTTGACCGCCGGTTTGATTTGGTTATATTTGAATAACCGAGTAAAAGCAGGAATAGTGGTAGCAGGGATTGCGATTTTAACGGTTTTAGATTTTTGGACAGTTGCCAAACGCATTCTACCTGCGGATAAATTTGAAACGCGGCAAGAAGCCAATGCTGATTTCCAGCCTCAGGCTTCTGATAAAATAGTAATGAGTGACCCAGACCCGCATTTCAGAGTATTGGATTTGCGTCAAGGTGCGCCTTTTACCAATGCTCAAACCTCTATGTTCCATAAATCCGTAGGCGGTTATCACGCTGCCAAATTGATGATTTATCAGGAAATGATTGAAAAATATTTAGGCAATTTTGAACAAAATGTCCCTATAACGCAACAGAAAATTTTGCCGTTATATGGTATGCTGAATGCTAAATACATTATTATGAACGATGCTGCGTCTGGTGTTGAACCCAACCCGTATGCGTATGGCAATGCTTGGTTTGTAAAAAATGTTAAATTTGTTGACAATGCCGATGCCGAAATGACGGAAGTCGGGAAAATTAATCCGCGCTACGATGTGGTGATTCAGAAAAAATTTGCGGATATTTTTGGCAACAATTTTACCCCTCAGTATGACTCGACTGCTACCATCAAACTCACGTCTTACAATCCCGATAAACTCGAATATGAATACTCCGCCAATGGCGACCAGTTGGCTGTTTTTAGTGAAATTTATTACCCGATGGAAAAAGGATGGTCATTGACGATTGACGGTCAACCCGCTCAATTTGCGAAAGCCAATTATATTCTTCGGGCTGCAAAATTGCCTTCCGGCAAGCATAAAGTGGTGATGGAATTTGCGCCAAAATCGTATTACACCGGCGAAACGGTGAGCATGGTGGCTTCTGCGGCATTGTTGCTTTTGTTATTGGGGAGTGTCTTTTTATATTTCCGCCAAAAAGGTTTACCGGATGTAGATCATCTGCCGGAAGAGGATGTTGTAGTACTTGAAAAAGCTAAACCGCAAGTGGCAAAGCCTCAGATTCAAACGCTGAAGCCGACGATGAAAAAGAAGAAATAGGTTATAGGGAATGATGAATGACAGATGATGAATCATTAGTGTTCAATGAATTTTGTTTCAAATTTTATTTTTACGGATTTATCGGCTAATTGGAAAATAAAACGCACGTGTCAGACTTCAAAAGTGTCTGACACGTGCGTTTTATTATATTGATTTTCAATAAGTTATAAAATGATTTGCCCTGTGTGGTTAAAAATATATTTATTTCGTCCTTATTTGAAATAATATCCCGCCATTATTGAAAAACGCGCTTGACTTAACGATGTCGATAAATCAGGTGGCAGTACGTTAAATCCGCTCGGCTCGTAGCGACCTTCCACAAAATAACGATTCCAGCGATAGCCTAAAACGGTGAGAAAACCCAAATTCAAACGGGAGTAGCGCTCGTCGTTGAACTTCATACCGGGATAAAAAGAGACAATAGGTCCTCCTTTTGCGTAGATGGCTGACTTATGATTGGGCGCATTACTGAATTTGTAATTGTATAGGAAGTAAGGGATTAAGTTAATACCCACAGCCTTTAAGTCATAATAGTAGCGACGACCTAAAAACGCATAATCTACTGAATCATTGATGCGCAACGAAGTAATATTCAATTCAAGACCTGCTACGCCAAATTTAGGAATGGGATGGGTCGAATATGGGTCAAATTCCATACACACACTCATATTAGGTTGGACAGAAGCTTCAAAAAAATTTTTACCGCCAAAATAATCAATTATCCGAGTTTTAGGTTTGGTAGCACCTCCGGCAAAATAGAAATGTGGTTGATATCGCTTTGTGGGCTTGGAATAAATCACGTTTTTGGAGCAGGCATTGTATTGATTGACGAGGGTTTGAATCACGAGACTGTTGTAAGTCAACTTTCTGGCGTTGACTTCCACTGACGGACAATCCGATAGCAAAACTTTGAGCTGGGTTTTATAATGTTCAATTTCGGCTTCTCCACTGGTGGATCTGTTGTAAGAATCTATCCGCAGTTTAAATCTTAAATTTAAGAGCGTTTCATAAACGCCTTTTTCTTTGTTGATAATGAAGTGGCTCTCGTCAAATTCATCCACGTATTCGTATAAATTAATTTTCCCTTTTGCCAATGTCAGCAAAAACAACGTGTCTTCTCGCCATCGAATATCGTTGATGGCTTCCGAGAGAGAATTGTACATGCGGGCGCTTTCAAATTTGTATTTCTCAGAATTGATTTTTATCGGCGCGGTTTCATAGAGTAAATTTTCGCTTTTGATGATAAAACTTTTGATCTGATTCGGTGTAAAATACTGTTTCTCATCCTTTAGGCGAGTCCTGAAAGCAATCCGTTTAGGCGTTTTCAGAACCTCGGAATAGTCAATTAATCCCTGAATAGTATCATTGTCATTTTTAATAATGGTTGCTTCTTGAGCAAAAATGGAAAGAGCCGAAAAACACAATAAGAAAGCCGCGAGTTTGGATACGTCAATAATCATTTATTTTATGTTTTAGTGATATGAAATTTTTGCAAATATATTTTATTGTATTGATATTTTAAAAAAAAATGTATGTCAATAATGGCGTATTCTCATATAAAAAATAATTTTTGTGTGAGCTAAAAAAAAATTATTTAACCGCTTCAAACTACTTCTGAGAATGCCAAAAAAGCAATGGGCAATTGGAAACTTTTACATTACCAATTGCCCATTAATATATATATGAAAGGATACCCAAAACTTTCCACACATCAAAATTTATCCGATGCGCGATACGCCTCTATAAGCGCCATTTCACCTGCTTTGCCGGGTTGTGCATTGCCATGCTCCATTCCCAGAATCATGTCCCGCCCTGAAGCTTTCAATTTTTTATCAACGTGTTTAAAAATATTGAGATAATTCATCTCGCCTGACGTGGGTTCATTGCGTCCCGGATTGTCACCAATTTGGAGATACCCAATCTCTGCCCAGCAAAGGTCTATGTTTTTAATGATATTGCCTTCATTGCGCTGCATGTGATACATATCGTAAAGCATTTTACACGACGGACTATTGACGGCTTTGCAAATCATATAGCCTTGATCGGAACCGCGTAAAAACAAATCAGGTGTATCGCTCAGGGATTCCAAAACCATTACCAATCCGTGTGGTTCAAATATCTCTACTCCGCGCCTCAACGTTTCTATAACGTTTGCGGTTTGAATACCCATGGGCAAACTTCGGTCATAATTACCTGGTACGACGGTCATCCATTTGGCATTGACCCTTTTGGCAACGTCAACCGCTTCTTTACAGGCTTTAATAAATTTATTGCGCCACTCTTCGTTTCCGGAAGCCAGAGAGGTACTCACGGGCCAATTGTCAAAAGCGACTACAAAAACCCCCATGCTCATACCTAATTTAGACATGGTTTCACCGATTTTTGTTTGCAATTCGGGTGTTCTGCCCATCATGCCGTTGTCTTCCATAGCCAAAAAGCCATTATCCGCCATGAATTTGAGTTGGTCAATGGGGTCTTTACCCGCCGAGTTTTCAAACATACCAAAATGGGGCGCATATTTGAGTTTGAAAGGTTGAGCAGCATTTTTGTTCAAAGCTGATACCTTGGAAGAGGGCAGGGCTTGTGCTTCGTTGGGCATAAAAGATGCTAAAGTAGGCATCATACCCAAAGCCAATAATTTTTTAGTGAAATTTCTTCGTTGCATAGTTTTCTTTTTTTGATAAAATTCTTCAATAAAAAATAATGCTCAAAAGGTACAAAGAAGTTATAATATGCACAGTATTAGAAAGATTTTTTTTAATAACCTTTTTTCACTTATCAATTTTACCGGAAAGCCGTAACTTTACAACTTACATTTTATACTTTCATTTTTTTTTTCATGTTATAAATCGAAAGGTCAGTTGTAAAACCAAATTTCCTAAATCCATTGGGATTAAATTATATATTGATAATCAATATGCAATTAAATATTTATTGACAATGAGCAAAAGTAAAAAACTCAGAGACGGTATCGTATATTCCACCAATCCCGATTTTGAATACCAATACGCGGACAATACTGAGGGGGTCGAAGATTTGCCTAAAGGGCAGCAAAAACTCCGCATTCACCTCGAACGTCTCAAGGGCAATAAAGAGGCAACGGTAGTGAAGGATTTTGTCGGCACTACCGATACTTTGGAACAAATTGGCAAATTATTGAAAACCAAATGCGGTGTCGGCGGTACGGTGAAAGACGGCGAAATTTTGATTCAAGGCAATCACCGCGATAAAGTTTTACAAATTTTGTTGACCGAAGGTTATACGAGCACCAAAAAAGCGGGCGGTTAACACCGTATATTTTACGAAAAATAAAACCTTTTTCGCTTTTTTCTTGATTTTTTGCATAAAACAACTTAATTTTGGCGCATGACGACAATTTATCGGCATATCAAAAAAATAGCAGTTTATAATTTTATTCCAGAGAGTTGCCGTTGTTTTTAACAACGGCTATTTTTTTATAATAAATCATTATTCCAACTTGAATTTCATAGGATAAGTCATCAGACAGGGAACGGCTTTTCCATTGGGGTCTTTTGCAGCAATCCATTTAGGCATTATTTGCAATATACGAATGGCTTCAGCATCCAAATCGGGACGTAATGCTTTTTTGATTTTAATATCAGTAACCGAGCCATCGGTTTCAATGGTAAATCCTACAAATACAGTTCCTTGAACATCATCTTGTGTAGAAAATCTCAAATTTTGCTTTATAAAGGTTTTCAAAGCCGTTTCACCTCCCACAAAAGAAGGTGGGTTTTGGATAATAGTCCAATCTTTGGCATTCTGAGCAAATCCATTATGGATGATAATTGTTTTTAAAAATACGAAGAAAATATATCTTTTCATTTTTTACTTTTTAAAACAAGATGCAATTTCCGCATCAAATGGTGTATTTCACAATTAAATTTTACAGAAGCCAACTAAGTATCTATTTTTATCGTAAAATATCCTAATTTTGCGCGCATTTTTAAAGAAAAAAGAAACAAAGCAAATATGGAATTTAATCCAAATAGAATCGAGGATAAGTGGAAGAAGTTTTGGGACCAGAACCAAACGTATAAAGTGACGAACGGTGGTTCAAAACCCAAGTTTTATATTTTAAATATGTTCCCGTATCCATCGGGTGCAGGTTTGCACGTGGGGCATCCGCTCGGCTACATTGCTACGGATATTTACGCCCGTTTCAAACGCCTCAAAGGTTTCAATGTTTTGAATCCAATGGGTTACGATTCATTTGGCTTACCTGCCGAACAATACGCCATCCAA
>JANPGW010000027.1:0-11482 GCA_031424115.1 Saprospiraceae bacterium
CAGACACTTCAAAAGTGTCTGACACGTGCGTTTTCAATGAGTAGATTCAATCTCTCTCACTAAAAAAAAGCCGTCATTGCCTTTAGGTTGATACAACGGCATAAGAATCATGCAATCGTCCGGGGAAGTGATATTGCCATGTATATCAGTTGCTAAAATCTCTCCTTTTTTAACTGCCTGAAAATTGAGATAACCGGATTTCATTTTAAAATTATCGAGAGGCAATATGCGGTGATGCCCAGTGATTTCAACCGCTTTGGGCAGGTTTTTAGAATACCCCCTCAGTACTTCATCATGTCGGTGTTCGACATCTTCATTTTTCACACAACCCAAAGCCCGAAGACTGTTCACAAGCCAAGCTATAATGCGGCGTACCGAAGCGGTATCCTCATGCTGACCACCTTCAAAAGCCATAGAAAGCGTCGGAATACCCATATTTTCGGTAGTGAAATAATGTAAAGTACTGCCGCCTGTACCTTTGACCAAACCTTTCACAACGGGCGCAAAAAGAGTCGAAGCAATATCAAGACATTCTCTATCTTCATTCACAATGGTAAAAATGCCGCCATCTGCCGAAGTGGTATGTAAATCGAGAGCAATTAACTTGGTCGGTTGATACGTCCGGAGTTCGTGAGCAACGAATTGGGTCAATTCCAGAATTTCCAAATCTTCAAAAGCAATGCGTTCGGATGGTATGGCTTTTGCGCATTGAATATCAGCTGAAGTAAGCGAGCGGTTCAAGTCTTTTTTGATATAGCGAATTTTCCTTTCAAAGGCTTGAAGATTGCCGATTATACCGACTATACGCCCTTGAAATTGAAAATAAGGATTTATTTTCGACTCATTTTCCAACATGCCGAACAAGTCCCGCAATGCTCTCACCCCTGCCGGCTCATTGCCATGAATGGCGCCAATTGCCATGATAAGCACACCGTGACTTGTTCCCGAATATTCTCCAATGAGTCTTTTCATATTTTACTTAGCGTCTTTATATTTCCACACGTAGCGACAGGCAATGGTGCGGTAGGGACGCCAATTCTCTGCTATTTCATGCAATTTTTTAATCAAATCTTTTCCGGTCTCTTCTAATTCATACATTTTTACCATACCCTGACGAATACCCAAATCATCAATAGGGAAAACATCCAAGCGATTGAGCCGAAACATCAGAATCATTTGAACGGTCCATTTGCCAACCCCTTTGATTTGGGTGAGTTCCTGAATGATGTCATCATCGCTCATTGCCATCCAGTTTTTGCTGTTTTCTTGGTTATCAATCCAATAAGCTGCAATATTTTTAATATAACCGGCTTTTTGGTACGATAATCCTACCCCCCTCAGTATATCCGCTTCAGTCGCTACCACATATTCAGGATGGGGTTTACGGTCGGGAAATAAGTCCAAAAAACGACTAAAAATAGTTGCTGCCGCTTTGACAGACAGCTGTTGTGACACGATAGAATCCAACAAATCGTGATAAATATCGTTATTCACGTTAACAGGGGACAGGCTGATATGTGGTATAATAGCCGACATTTTAGGGTCTTTGGATAGATGTTGAATAATTATTTCAGTCATTTTGAATATTTTTTTCCTTAAAACGCCATTTTTATAGTATTGATTGACTCCAGTAATTTACTGGAACAACAAATTAAGCGTATATACTTTTAAACTCCATGCGTTATGCTATATTTATTGATTTTTACTTCATAAAATTTAATTTTAAAAAAGAATGAACCGTTTAAAACTCATTTTAGCCCTTTGGGCAACCACCTTTTCTCTGGCAGCACAAAATAATTTACAAAAAGTACACCCCTCAGTATGGGACGCTATGCAAGGCGGGAAAGCTGAATTTATCATTGTTTTTAAAGAACAAGCGGATTTGTCCGGGGCGCAATTTTTAACAACCAAAGAGGAAAAAGGAGAGTATGTGTATAAAATACTCAAAGAAAATGCCGAACGTTTGCAAGCACCTGTCAAAGCTATTTTGCAGTCACAACATATTGATTTTCAATCACTTTGGATAATTAATGCCATATACTCACAAGGTGATTTATCACTTATCCAACAAATTGTGAAAAGAGAAGAAGTGGCTCAGATTATCAATAATCCCAAAACGAAGCGGGAATTACCCACTGTGCAAGAACCAGCGCAGCTTGAAACCCGTGGTGTCCAGCAAATCGCATGGGGCGTTCAGAAAATTAAAGCCGATAGCGTTTGGGCATTGGGTTATAGAGGGCAAAATGTAGTAGTAGCTGGTGAGGATACCGGATATGATTGGACCCATCCGGCGCTCAAGCCCAAATACAGAGGCTGGAATGGCACAACCGCTGACCATAACTATAATTGGTACGATGGTATTCACGCTGATACGAGTAAAAGCGGCAATCCATGCGGCTATGATTTGAAAATGCCTTGCGATGATGACCGTCATGGTACACACACAATGGGAACCATGGTAGGCTCTAATGATACTTTGATCACGGGTGTTGCGCCCGATGCTAAATGGATTGGTGCGCGAAATATGGATAGAGGAAATGGCACTTTAGAAAGTTATGTCGAGTGCTTTCAATTCTTTTTGGCACCAACCGATACTGCTAAAAAAAATCCAAGCCCCCGAAAAGCCCCTCATGTTATCAATAATTCGTGGTATTGTGCTCGTGAAGAGGGTTGCAACGAAAGTAATTTTGGCGTTTTGGAACAAGCAATGAATGCTTGTCGGGCTGCGGGTATTGTAGTAGTTGTATCTGCGGGTAATTCCGGTTCGGCTTGTTCAACCGTGAATGGGCCCCCTGCCTTTTATGCCCAATCATTTGCGGTTGGTGCTACTCGTTCAGATGATACAATTGCCAATTTCAGCAGCCGCGGACCCGTGACGATTGATGGTAGCGGTCGCATGAAACCGAATGTTTCAGCCCCGGGCGTTCAGGTTTTATCAACAGTACCGGGCGGCGGTTTTCAGAGTACCAATTGGAGCGGAACCAGTATGGCAGGTCCACACGTCGCCGGTGTAGTAGCCTTGATGATTTCGGCTAATCCGGCTTTGGCCGGTCAGGTGGATACCATAGAACGCATTATCGAAATGACGGCTAAACCGATGACAACCACCCAAAATTGTGGGACAATTGCCGGTTTTAAAGTGCCCAATCATACCTATGGTTTTGGCCGTGTTGATGCTTTAGCCGCCGTCAAAAGAGCTTTATTGTATAAATTAACATCAAAAACAATGGAGACTTCATCCGTTGTAAAAGTGTATCCCAATCCTTTTTCATCTGAAATTACGTTTTATACCGAGAGCATGCCCCGAACACTTGTGGGAGGGGAAACAGCGGATATTCAATTGGATATTTTTAATATGAGTGGACAAACTGTTTATTCGACGAAAAAAAACACGGCTGTCTTCAATGTCTTTATACCGGATTTAATGCCAGGGGTATATTTTTATCGCTTAAAAAATGAACGGATGAATGTGAGCGGTAAATTGATAAAGCAATAACTGGAGTATAAAACTTTGCGGATAAAAATTTACATTTACAGTTGAATACAAGACACGTTTTAGCATAACCAAATCACTCTATCAATGAGAAATGACTTTAAATACTTTTCAGTAATTTCTATAACACTTACATTAGCCATAGCCTATTATTGGCAACCTTTTTTATGGTTTTTTGTAGTGTTGATGCCATTGATTTTACTGGGCATTTACGATATGTATCAGACGAAGCATGCCATTATGCGCACTTTTCCACTCGTTGGGAGAGGAAGATATTGGATGGAATGGCTACGACCTAAAATTTACCAATATTTTGTAGAAAGTGATATTGATGGACGACCATTTAACCGTACAGAGCGCAGTATTGTCTATCAACGCGCCAAAAAAGAAGAGGATTCCACCCCGTTCGGTACACAACTCGATGTATATGAAGAGGGCTATGAATGGATGAACCATTCTATTGCTGCTAAAGGCTACAAAGATTTGAACCATGACCCCCGCATAATGGTGGGAGGTGCTGATTGTAAACAGCCATATTCCGCGAGTATTTATAATGTGTCGGCTATGTCATTTGGTTCACTCAGTACAAACGCTGTTTTAGCTTTGAATGGGGGGGCAAAAATGGGCAACTTTGCTCATAATACAGGTGAAGGGGGTATAAGTCCGCACCATTTGACCATGGGTGGCGATTTGATTTATCAGGTAGGAACGGGGTATTTTGGCAGTCGTGACAAAGCTGGCAACTTTTCTCCGGAAGCTTTTAGATTGACTACTTCCCATCCATCGGTCAAAATGATTGAGTTGAAGTTGTCGCAAGGCGCTAAGCCGGGACATGGCGGTATTTTACCGGCTAAAAAAAACACACCCGAAATTGCTGCTATCAGAGGTGTTGAACCCGGAACGGAAGTTTTATCGCCACCCAATCATTCAGCTTTTAGTACGCCAGTCGGGTTGTGCCAAATGATAAAACAAATGAGAGAACTGTCAGATGGGAAACCGATTGGTTTTAAACTGTGCGTGGGTCATAAGAGTGAATTTTTGGCTATCTGTAAAGCAATGATTGAAACAGGCATCAAGCCGGATTTTATTACTGTAGATGGGGGAGAAGGTGGTACGGGTGCTGCTCCTTTAGAATTTTCCAATTATGTTGGGATGCCTTTTAAAGAAGCATTGGTTTTTGTCCATGATGCTTTGGTAGGCTTTGATATTAGGAAAGATATCAAAATTTTAGCTTCGGGTAAGATTGTCAGTGGATTTCATATTCTGCGTTCCATTGCATTAGGAGCAGATGCTACCTATACAGCTCGAGCTATGATGATGGCATTAGGGTGTATCCAAGCTTTAGAATGTAATAGAAATACTTGCCCTACGGGAGTAGCCACTCAGGATCCTGAATTAGTGAAAGGGCTGGTAGTGGATGACAAAAAAGTACGTGTTTATAATTTTCATAAATCAACAATTCACTCTTTTATTGATTTGATGGGCGCCGCAGGTTTAGTGGATCCGAATCAAATTCGACGCTCTATGATTAATCGGCGCGTTACAATGAGTGACAGTAAACGGTATGATGAGTTATATCCTTATCTTAAACAAGGGTGTCTATTGACGGATCATACAATTCCTGCCTATTGGAAACCTTATATGGAAGAAGCAAATGCTTGGAGTTTTGAGAAGACATTTAAGGATACTATAGTAGGTTGATTTTGTTGTTATTGTTGTAATGTTATCACCCGGCATCATGCCATACAACAATAACAACAATTAATCAATCCACTTTTTCCCTCTCCCAAGAGCGATAGCGGGCTGAAAAATCAAAAATATATTTCATTATATCTCTATCTGTTTGAGAGACTGTCATATTTCGTCGGGCTAAAACCCGTTCTGCTGTATCCATGGCTTTATTGAATGGATACGTTTCAATACCACCCGGTCCTCCCCAAGTGAAGGACGGAATAAAATTACGGGGAAAACCGGCACCGAAAATATTAGCGGAAACGCCAACAACAGTCCCGGTATTAAACATAGTATTGATGGCACATTTTGAATGGTCACCCATAATGAGTCCGAGAAATTGCATACCTGTTTTGACGAAACTATCCTTTGTATAATCCCATAGTTTAACTTGCTCGTAATTATTTTTCAAGTTCGATGTATTGGTGTCGGCGCCAATATTACACCATTCTCCCAATAGCGAGTTGCCTAAATATCCTTCATGCGCCTTATTAGAGTGGCTCAGAATGACGGTATTATTCACTTCCCCACCGACTTTAGAATCGGGACCAATGGTCGTCGCACCATAGATTTTAGCGCCCACTTTCAGTACCGAGTCTTCGCACAAAGCCAGTCCGCCGCGAATGACGCAACCTTCCATGACTTGGGCATTTTTCCCGATATAGATGGGTCCCGTTTTTGTATTCAAAATAGAACATTCAACAATAGCCCCTTCTTCGATAAAAAGTTGAGAAGGGTCACCTAATAATTGGTTAGTTATACTGAGGGGAGCCGATGTGCGCCCTTTTGTAATCAATTCGAAATCGCTTTTGAGTACTACTTCATTTAGAGAAAAAATATCCCATAAATGACTGATAGTCAAAAACTTATGATCATCGTCAATTTCAAAACCTTCTAATTCCTGAATATCATTATCTTCCATAAGGTTGTAAAATTGGCTTTCATCCAGTCTTGCCGCTATCAGTTCGCCATTTTTGAGTAAAGCCTCATTGAATTTGAGATTTATAATCAGTTTACACAATTCAGGATTGGGCAATATGGCGCCATTAATAACCAAATTATCACTATCAATGGAGATAGGAAATTTTTCAGATAAATAGTCTTGAGTGATGTACGACACTTTTCCATCGAGCCATTTTTCCCACTTTTCACGAATGGTCAAGATACCGATGCGCAGTTCACACACAGGTCGAGTATAAGTGAGTGGAAGCAATTGGTCACGAGTCTCTGAGTCAAAGAGAATAATATTTTTCATCTTGAGTTGTTTAAAAAAGGTATTTTCACCTTAAAAACGATAGTATCGCATAAAAGTTTTATGGTAAAAATAAAAAAAAGTCCTGAACTTGCGTGCAGGACTTTTTTTTTAGCTCTTCGTTCTTATTTCGCAAACTTTGCAAATTTTTTGTTGAATTTGTCAATACGACCTGCTGTATCTACAAATTTGACTTTGCCGGTGAAGAATGGATGAGAATAAGACGAAACCTCCATTTTAATCAATGGGTATTCCTTACCATCTTCCCAAACGGTAGTGTCTCTTGTATTAGCTGTTGAGCGTGTCATGAACATCTCATCAGTTGAAATATCTTTGAAAACTACCAAACGGTATGATTTAGGATGAATATCTTTTTTCATGTCTCTAATTTTTTAGACTTTTAAATTTCGAGGGGCAAAGGTAGTTTTATTTTTTTGAAAAGAAAAGTCTTTCAAAAAAAAACATTCAGGATTGATAAATTTTTTCAGAAATAGAAATAAGAATGTTAAGGACTCGTTTTACGATTGTTTTCAGACCGAGACGGGAAAGCCATGAGAACGAGACAAATCAGCAAAAAGCCATAGAGTAATAAATCGGATGATACTAAGGGATTCATGAGTTCGTTGTTTTTCGAGTTTTATTAGTTAATTATATCATATGTTTTTATTAATGGTACAAAACTATTCCTTAAGAGTCAAAATTGCAAATATAAATCACATCTGATATGTGATTTTTTATTTGGCTGTTCTATAAATAATGTTTATTTTGCACTATGAGTCGTTTATTCCTTATTTTTATCTTTGTTTTGGTATGTATTTGCCGTTCTCATGCACAGGAAATAACTGTCGTTATAGACAGTATTCTAATAGAAGGCAATAAAAAAACGAAAAGTCGGGTCATGCTTCGGGAAATGACTTTTGCCGCCGGTGACAGCATACCCCTCAGTATGTTGAGTGCCGCGATGGAACAAAATCGCTTGCGTCTGATGAACACCAATTTGTTCCTCACTGCCAAAATGAATGTTAAAAACTGGACTGAAAATAATCATTTAACGGTTAATGTTCAGGTGGTTGAAAATTGGTTTTTATTTCCCATTCCGATTTTTGAACTCGCTGACCGCAACTTCAATGTGTGGTGGAAAGAGCAAAAACACAACCTCAAAAGAACTAATTATGGGATGCGATTGACTTATAATAATGCTACGGGTAGGCGCGACCCGCTCAGCGCAACCGTCCAATTGGGCTATACACCCAAATATTCTTTCAATTATTCCTTGCCTTATATCAATAAAAAACAAACAGTCGGCTTTTCGGCGAGTTATTTCAACGCAGTAAATAGGGAAGTGGGGTATGCTACTGATAGCAATAAAATTTCGTTTTTCAAAGATGCCAATAGGTTTTTGTTGCGCAGAACCGGTTTTAGCGTGGGCATTAATCACACACCCAAGTTGTTGACCAATTTTGGCGCATCTATGGGTTATACACGCAATAAAGTGGATTCTTTTGTAGTCAGCAATTTGAATAGAGATTATTATCTCGACGACCGAACCGAACAGCGGTATTTTTGGCTGGCTTTGGGTTTTTCATATGACAATAGAGACATTCGACCTTTCCCCTTACATGGCAAGTATTTTAGCGTCAATTTTAGCAAAACAGGTTTGTTGCCTTCCGATGATGTGAATGCTTTGGACGTGAGTAGCCGATTTGCCCAATATCTGAGTTTTAGTCCAAAATTGAGTTTGGAGATTGTTGCAAAAGGTAAAACAGCCATTATCAGGAACAAATTGCCTTATACTAATATGCGGGGTTTAGGTTTCGGAAGCGATTTTATCAGAGGGTATGAATATTATGTGGTGGATGGATTGGACTATGCCTATGTGAAAAATAGTTTCAGGGTTGAAATGCTGAATAAAACTTTTGATTTGCGCCGCTATGTCAAATGGAAGTTTATGCAATCATGGTTAGAGGTACCTTTTAAAACGTACTTAACCTTTAATTTTGATACCGGATATGTGAATAATCCTTTTGAAAAAGAGAATAACAAGCTTACTAATCGTCAACTCTTGGGCGGTGGCGTGGGATTAACAATTATTGCTTATTACAATATGGTGTGGCGCGTGGAATACAGCATGAATCATTTGAAAGAAAAAGGGCTATTTTTTAATTATTCTTTGGGTTTTTAGGGTTTTACAACTTTGACAAAGTCCTTGTATAAAATAGTTTAAAACGATTTTACACAAGGACTTTGTCAAAGTTGTAAAACTGTATACCTTAAATATCAACTTTCACCATATCCGTAAACTCTTTCACTCGAGCATTAATCTGTTCTTTTGTCAAGTCTTTCAAATTTTCGATACTGAATTTTTCAACGCAGAAAGACGCTAATGTTGAGCCGTAGATAATCGCCCGTTTGAGACTCTCAAAAGAAGTATCGTTTACGCTGGCCAAATAGCCGATGAATCCTCCCGCAAAAGTATCGCCCGCACCTGTCGGGTCAAATACCTCTTCAAGCGCCAATCCCGGCACGAAGAAAATATCATTTTGGTGAAAAAGCATGGCGCCATGTTCTCCTTTTTTAATAATCAAATATTTGGGTCCCATGGTCAAAATTTTTCTGGCTGCTTTTCGCAATGAGAACTCTCCACTCAATTGGCGCGCTTCTTCATCATTGATTGTCAAGACATCGACGCGGGCGATAACTGCCAAAAGACTTTCGAGAGCAATATCCATCCAGAAGTTCATGGTATCCAACACCACTAATTTTGGGCGGTGATGCATTTGGTTGAGTACTTGCATTTGCACATCAGGCGTCAGATTGCCGAGCATCAAGAACTGAGAATTTTTGTAACTCTCCGGTAGGATAGGGTCAAAGTCAGCCAATACGTTGAGTTGGGTTTCGAGCGTATCCCGCCCGTTCATGTCTTTGTGGTACCGCCCGTGCCAGAAAAAGGATTTTTCTCCTTGCTTAATTTGGAGTCCATCAAGGTTGATACCCTTGCCCCTCATATAGTCCAATTCTGTTTTAGGGAAGTCATCACCGACGACGGCCACTAAGTTTATGTCCTTTGTGAAGTAGCTTGCCGCCAAACTAATGTAGGTACAAGCACCCCCAACGACTTTTTCTGCGGTTCCAAAGGGTGTTTCTATGGTATCGAACGCTACCGTTCCGACTGTTAAAAGGCTCATTATCAGTGAGTTATAGTTTTAGATAAAATTAATTTTAATTTTTTTTTAAAATTTATGGCACAAAGATTGCATTTTTATTTTAAAAGAGCATAAATTTGCATCGCTTTTTAAAACAAGCACAAGCTTGATTAGCTCAGTTGGTTAGAGCGGCGGACTGTTAATCCGTAGGTCCTAGGTTCGAGCCCTAGATCAAGCGCAAAAAAAGCCTTGCAGAGATGCAAGGCTTTCTTGTTTTTAAGGCTTTTATGCTTGATTCAAAAATGCCACAATCGGCTCATAAACCTCCTCTGGGCTGGTATGTAGAGTGAAATGGTCGCCGGACACTTCATGAAACGGTTCGCGGGGCGGGCGAATCACAATATCCTTTCGGGCATGAATACGCAAATCAGGTGTGACAGTCACAGCTTCCGGAACGGGTGTGAGTATCAAGCGCAATTGGTTGATGACATTGTCTCGATTGCCTTCAATCAGTTTATCAAAAATACCGCTGAATACCGCTTTTGAAGGCTTGTTGTTATAACCCAGAGTGGTATAAACCCATTTTTGAAACCCGTTAAAGAATAAGCCTTTCCGGACTGCCCAATAAATAAAACGTTTGTTGGAAATAGGTAAAATAACCCTATCCGGATGCGTCCAGGAGGCTATTTGCACGATGGGGCTACCGATGATATGCTTGATATGATAGGCAATCCAACCGCCCATCGAGTGACCGATGATGACGTCTTTTTCAGAAATCTCGTATTTTTCAATGATTTCTTTGGCAAAATCCAGCACATTCATATCGGGACGCGGTTCATCGCCCAATAATGTCCAAGCGTTTAAGAAAATGTGTTCACCGCCTATCTTCGGGGTAATTTTATCGAAAATGGCTTCATCTTCTCCGAAGCCGTGAATAAAAAAAATGCGCATATCTTAATGAGTTTGTTTTTGTTTAGATTGTATATCCCCTTCTCCGAGGGAGTTCTTTTGGTCAGTCTGACTGTGCCCATTGTGTATCACATAATCATCGGGATTAAGGGTTTGGGTATCTTTTCTGAACTCAACAGTTAATCGAGGATACAGCGTGGTGTTGCGCCCGTTTTTATTCAAATACCAACTTTTGCAGCCCGAAGCCCAAACGGTTCCTTCAAATTGTTGTTGAATGGATGCGTTATGCGTTTTTTGAATTTCGGGTTTGACATCTAAATAGGCTTTATTCCCGTTTTTTTCCAATAAATCAAGGTATTGCACCACATAATTCATTTGTGATTCCATGATGTGTATCACGGAGTTATGCCCCAAACCCGTATTGGGGCCTAAGAGCAACGCCAGATTCGGATAGCCGGATACTGTCGTGCCATGATAGGCTTGCGCGCCCGTTTTCGCCCATTCGTCAATCAGGTTCACGCCGTTTTTATTTAAAATTGTAGTATAAAGAGCAATATCAGCGGCTTCAAAACCCGTGGCAAAAACGATAATATCCACTGGGTGTTCCATACCATCAGTTGTAACGATACTGTTGAACGTTATTTTTTTTATATTTTCCGTTATGAGGCTAACGTTGGGGCGATTAAAAGTCGGATAATAATCGTCCGATACCAAAACCCGCTTACAGCCGAGCTTATACTGAGGGGTCAGTTTTCGACGTGTTTCGGGGTCTTTTACTTCCTTTTTTAGCTTATTTAAAGCCAGGTATTCCGACAAGTTATAGAGCATTTTATTACCGATAAAAGCTTTTCCCAGAAATTCGAATAGCCAATAAATGCCTTCCCGCAGGAGTTTTTGAGTAGCGGGGATATTCTTAAAAAGAAATTTCCCAAAATGACTCACTTTCCTATCGTC
>JANPGW010000028.1:0-1982 GCA_031424115.1 Saprospiraceae bacterium
GTTGCTTTTCAAGGCGATGGTACTTATGCCGGGCAGTTGTGCCTATTCCAATTTAAAACCGAATTTATCGAAGACATTGACCAAATTGTAACCGCCACAAACTGGACTGACCTATGATGCGTATCGCTGAAAAGCCCCAACAAATCAGTTTTTCAAAAAATCCCATCGTTTTCAAAGTACACAATGAAAACAATGGTGAACTGATTGTCAGCATCGGCGCGAAAAGCATTTTAACCATCGGCGTCGGTTCTGGTGGCATTCAAACACTGGGAACTTTTGAAGATGGGCAGGTTTTGTCATTGACTATCACCAACCCCGCAGGGCAAACCATTACCCAGAATTTCACTTTTAAAAATGTGCCGGTCGGTGATGAAATCGGCGTAGCGGAAACGCTGGAAGCCATTTTTCAAAAAATAAAAACCCACCATATCGTTGCGCCTTATCTACAATTCAAGGCTATCAACGAAGTAGATCAATACCTTTTTGTGGCCGAATGCCGAAAATTAGAACCCAATTGGTCGGTCAATTGGTCTTTATCGCCCAATCCGCAAAATTTTGCCGTCCAAAATACCCCCCTCAGTATCACGCCTGATGTGGAGGCTTTTGTCAAAGTTTTTTTTGAAAAAAGGTACAACAGCGGCGAATGGAACGAGATTTTTAACGGCACCGCCATTATAACCGGTCTTTGGGGACTTACTTATCTGAATATTTCAGATATGATTGATGCGGAATGTCTGCACAGTCTGCCAGAAAACCCGTTCAGCCATTATAGCCGCTCTCAGAGTGTTGTGGCAAACAATATTCGACGGTTTTACGCCAAGTTTGGCTATCAAAATGAAGTTATTGCCGACGATGTCCGCTACGTGATGTTAGGTGGAACGCCTAACCGTGTATGGCTCTCTTATCAATTATTGCAAAATATTGAACTCAATAAGTCATTTTTGACCTCTCAACCCGACCTCAAACGCATACCACGCTCAGGCATTGAGTACATCACTTGGTTCAACTTCACTGGCGCGACCCAAACCGTGTCTTTGTACGTCACGCCTTACAATGGCACGACTCAGGGCGTCGAATACGTGGCGACCGAGTCAACCAGAACGGTAACAGCCGGGCTATGCGTGACTTTCCCGATTCACCCGCAAGCCTTAGGTGTGGGCAACAGCGCGACCCATTACGAGTTTCAGGTCAAATCGGCTCAAGGCAACAACCTTTCACCCAAAAGAGCGCTGATTATTGATAACAACGAGAGATGCCGTTTTTTGGCGTATCTCAACGCTTTTGGCGTGCCAGAAATCGCCACGTGTACCGGAAACCTCACGACCCGCATCAGCATCACGGCAGAGACGTGGACAGCCATCAGAAACATTCAATCCGGCGTGTCCATCGTCAAAAATGAGCGATTAGCCGCTAAGGTGGATAAAAAATACACGTACAGAAGCGGCTATTTGACCCAAAAGCAGAAAGAAGCCTATTCTGAAGTGTCACTATCATACAGAATTTTCGATGTGACAGGCACTCAGTTTTATGGATTATCTGTCATCGAATCCAAAACGGATGAAACCATCGCGGATGATGGCGAAAAAATCTATGCCTGGGAATGGCAGCTGCAACCGATTTTAGCGGAAAATAACTTTTCACCGGATGCTGACATCAGAAATGCGGCTTCTTTGGCAGAGCCTCCGGCTTTTCCCCAGGGTATCGGCAGTGCAACCGGCATAACGACGGGCTTAAAATCTTTTGACAAGCCGTTAGCCGAATTTGAGACCTTGCAACTTTCGGGTCAACTCGAAGAGGGCATATATTTCATCACCGACACCAACCCCGAGCAGGTTTGGTTCAGTGGCGGTGGTAGCGCCGCTGTCAATATCACTTTTGGTCCCTTGCGCTATGTCAAAATGGATAATTTTTCAGGGAACACTGTCACCCTACAAGGTATTACAGCGACCTCTGCTGAAGAACGCCAACGCATGAGATTTTAT
>JANPGW010000029.1:0-5595 GCA_031424115.1 Saprospiraceae bacterium
GTACAACCCATGTCACAACAATTTAAGCGGTTAGCGGATTCCTACGCTCAAGTTGACTTGTCGAATGTAGATATAGACCTTGCCAATCATATTCAAGAAAGTATTGATATTTTTTTGCAATTATCCAGATTATTTATGCAAGCAGAAATTGCGGACACTCTGAAAAAGAGTCAATATACTAAAAAAGAATTGTTTCAAGTGGGTGCTATTGCCAGCAATTTCCAGACAAGATTAGAAGAGTTTAATATAAAAAAAGAGCTAAGGTTAGCAAAATTAAATAAGAAATATCATTTTTCATTTCTGGATTCTTAACAATAAACTATCTCCTAAGACAAAGTGAATGATAACATCCGCAGAAATTAACGCAATTGTGGTATATATAAAAAAACCGTTGCAACATTTTTCACTTTCTCATGATACCTACTTTTTGTTCTCTTAGCCAATACCACTTTTGCTTTCTCTGCTTTTATCCTTTTCAACAATATTTCCGCACTTTCATCGCTCGCATACTGAGGGATGGATTGAAATATTTTTAGAATTGTGTATTCCATCAACCCTTCTCAGGTTCTAACTTTGGGCTGACCGATTTTGACCGAATATTCCCAATATGATTGCATATTTTTGAAAAAAGCCGCTGCCGCGGAATATTTGGATTAAGCAGGGAAAATTCAATTATCAAACCCTTATAAAAATAAATCAACAACAATCTCATATTTTCCCTTTTATTGTTGTTTATCTTTTTTAAATACTTTTATTCCTTTTATTACTTCACATCTTATTGATTATGAATGAGTTATGAAATTTTATATAACCTTTTTGTGGCAAATTATAACTTCCTTGTGGCATTCTATAACTTTAACGTGGCATCTATAACTTTTATGTGGCAATCAGCATCTTATTAGTATTCCATTTCCTTTTTTAGGCATTACTATAACTTTAGCGTGGCAAAAGTTTGAATATTTCAATTTTTATAACTTATTTGTGGCTGATTTGAAGATTGTATTTTAGGGTTGTCGTATTTCTCTAAGTATCGCCACAAATTTGTTATAATAAAACGGATAGTTGTCTAATGAATCAGACGGTAAAAAAGGCAAAGCAAAAGAAAGGAAAAGTTGTTTCATTGATTCGTAAATCGAACAACCTTATTGAAGCAAAGTATAATTTTGATGTATGGGAAATGCGTCTTTTTCTGATGTTAATTAGTCAAATTCGCCGTGATGATCAAGATTTTGGCACCTATCGCATCTATTACCGCGATGTAGCGAAGACTTTTGGCTTAAATCTTAAGCGCGGCTATGCCGAAATTAGAGAGTCTGCCAAAAGCCTTTTGGATAAGAAATTTTATGTAGATACCGTGGTGGATGGCTTTCAACGGCAAGACATTTACCATATCATTCGCAAAATTAACGTTTTGAAGGAAGGTCAGGAAGGAAAAGCGGGGATTGAGAACCAAGAATACATAGATGTGAAGATTGAAGATGAGATGAAGCCGCTTTTATTGCAGTTACAAAAGAGTTTTACGACCTACGATTTCGCAAATATAACTAATTTGGGGCTATATGCGATTCGTGTATATGAACTTTTAAAGCAATATGAATCCATTGGGCACCGGACTTTAGGGTTCGATGAAATGAAAAAAATGTTTGAATTAGAAGACAAATACCCCTTATTTGCCAACTTTTTTGCCAAAGTAATTAACCCCTCAGTAAAAGAAATCAACAAATACACGGATTTGTACGTCACTAAAATGGAACAAATCAAAGAAGGTAAGCGGATTGTGGCTATCCGTTTTGATTTCAAAGTCCAGAAGCAATTGAAAGAACCATTAGAAATACCGGAAGCACCGCAGGTTTTGATTGAGTTTCCGATTACAAAAATGCAAAATGAGGGTGTTCAACCTGCTGATTCTGTGAACAATGACCGATTTGCCAAACTCTACCCCAAAGTGGTGGAAACGTTAGGCGTTACCCCCTCAGTATTTATTGATTTAATCAAAGTTTATACTGATGAACAGTTCGAACAAGCCATAAGAGTTACTCACCGTGCTAAGATAGAAGGGCTTATCAAGACCAATATTTCCGGTTTTTTTGTTCAAGCCTTGAAAAATAACTATACCGACCAAAAAGAAGAACGCTTAAAAAAAGAGAAAAAAGAAGATGTCCGGAAACGGCACAAAGAACTATTGGCGGCTTTGGAAATTGAAAAACAAGACAGAATTTTTGACCGCATTAAAGAATTAACGTCTCTCAATCCCGCTATAACAAATGAGGCTATTGAAACATTGAAATTCACGGATGCCGGCAAAAAAGCCATTGAAATAGAAGAACAGAAACTCAATAGAAAACTTGAAGTCGAGGATTTTAGACAAATAAAAGTCCTTCGTTCTTTGGTTATTGACACGATTTTCATTAAAAACATCGCCTCTTTTTCTGATATTTTAAAAGACTATGAAGCTCAAGTAACAAAAATTAAGCAATAAAAGGGTATCAAAGTTATGCTCCCCTCCCCTACTCCATTGCTTTTTAATTTAAATCCTTACATAGGTGTACAACATTTTTTTTGACTTTAAAGCACTTACAGTCATTCATCAGAACTTTGTGCCTCATACCCTAAAATCTCCTCCAAATTCAAATACGGGGTTGTTTTAAAGATTCTGAGCCTTTTCACTACCCTACTTTTTATATTCTATGATCAGAAGTCCATTCTTTAAAATACGAATGGCACCATGAGAATTGGTCTTATCGTCTTTAAAATATTGTATCTGTTGAAATTACACTTAAATTTTAAGTAAAAAATAAGTATAATTTACTTAAATTTTGGATTGGAGTTAGCCAACTCTGGGGGATAACATGTGTTGAATAGTCTCTAAAAAACACCTAAAATCATCAAATATGGTATATTAAGTATAATTTGATTAAATTTTGTAAAATATTTACTTAAAATTTACTTAAATATTCAACATTGATTATTTTGCGGACTCATTCAGAAATCCAATAAAAATCTTCTTTTTATGATTATCAGTATTTTAAACTTGAAAGGCGGGGTTGGTAAAACAACTATTGCCACAAATTTAGCCGTTGCTTTTGCGCACACCGGAAAAGATGTTTGCCTCATTGATACCGATATTGAGCAAAAATCGAGCAGCGACTGGCATGGCAAACGCGATGAAGGATTGCCAAGTATCACAGTAGTGGCGGCAACAACGCCCTCCCAAATCGGTGACAATACCCGCAAACTGGCTACGAAGTACGATTTGATTATCATGGATGGTACGCCGCACGTTGGTGAGATTACAGACCGCGCTATTTTGGTCAGTGACATCGTTTTAATCCCTTTAGAGCCGAGTATCTACAGTTTAGACGCCTTTCATAGTTTTTTCAAAAATCTCTCTTATTTGATAAAAAAAAGGGAGATGTTGAACGAGAAATTGGAAATACGCATACTGGTCAATAAAGTCATCCAAAACACGAGTGTAAGCCGTGACATTATGGAAGCTTTGAAAGATTATGAACTGCCTATTTTGGAAACAAGGCTTGTGAATCGGACGGCTTATGCCCGCAGTGCGGAAGAAGGCAAGGGCGTAATGGAATGGCGAGACGAGAATGCAAAAATCGAGTTTGGGCGACTGATGGCGGAGGTTCAAACGGTTATCAACTCATTTACTTAAGGATGACTTAAAATTTGTTTAAAATTTGTTTAAAATTTGAGTAAATTTTACTTAAAATTTGAGTAAAATATTTCAAACCCTAATTTTGATTCTTTTAAAGCTATTTTCAACGACTGCTTGATTTGACAATGAGCATGGAGTAGGTTGGCAGAAAAACCATTTTTATAAGAGCTCATCAAAGAATAAATTTCCTTGATATTGAGGGGGTAGTTTTTCATTCAAAATAAAATTAACAAGCGAGTAGGGCAGGAGTGGCAAGGAGATATTGAAAACCGAAAATTCTAAAATAGAAACAACTGAAAACCTAGTAAAACGCTAAATGTTTAAATTTTGAACAAATTTTAAGTAAAATTTCATTAAAATATAATATCAGATATGAAATCGAAATTAGCTAAAGAAAAAGAAACTACTCAGAAGCAAGTGAGTATTGAAGATATTTTAAAAGAAAAATACGAGGTGGTGAAGGAAACGCCACAAGACCTAAAGAAAAATAAAGGACGCGTTCGGGACGTGGTGCGTGTTTCAGTAGATTTCCCTCGGGGTTTATATACCAAAGTTGTGGATGAAACCGACCGCAAGGAACAAACCATTCGAGATTTTATTTTGACGCTGGTTCGCCAGCATTTTGGCGATTGAGCACTGATTTATTCTTATTGGCGTAATCCTCAATAGTAGCTATAAAAAGGCTCATTGTTAAAATAAAATTAATTTCAGTAATATGAAGACAATCACGGTCGAAGGAGTTGAAATATCTCTGTGGTCAAACGAACAATCTGATTTTATATCAATGACGGATATAGCCAAAAAGTTTGGTGAGCCGCGCATTGTGATTCAAAACTGGATGCGGACTGCTTCAACTCTTGATTATCTATCGGTCTGGGAACAATTGCACAACCCTAATTTTAACCGCATCGAATTTGAAGCGGTTAGATTACAGGCAGGGGGGAATGCTTTCAGTATGTCGCCTACTCGATGGATTGAAACCACACAAGCCATTGGTATCACGAGCAAAAGTGGCCGGTATAATAGTGGGACATTTGGACATCAAGATATTGCCCTTGAATTTTGTTCTTGGCTGAGCCCTATCTTCAAACTTTACCTTATAAGAGAATTTCAGCGACTTAAAGTCGAAGAAAATAAAGCATTGGAACAAGCATTTGATTGGAATGTCAAACGCCTGATGTCAAAAGTCAATTATGTGATTCATACCGAAGCCGTCAGGGAGCATCTTATTCCGCCGAGATTGCAGAATACTCAAACAGAGGGCTTATATTTTGCCAACGAGGCAGATGTGCTAAATGTCGCTTTATTTGGCTTGACGGCAAAAGATTGGCGTCTTAATAACCCCACAGCTAAAGGTAATATTAGGGATAATGCTACACCTGAACAACTCTTGGTGTTGTCCAATTTGCAAAGCCTCAATGCGCGTCTACTCAAATGGAAAATTCCGCATGACAAGCGTTTACAGATATTGAATGAAACGGCCATTGAAGAAATGGAAATATTAGTGCGCTCTAATCGTCTCAAAGATTTATCAAAGCTGACTAAAAAATTGCCTAATCCCAACGAAGAGTAGTCTTGAGAAGAGATATGCAGATTATAGGTGCTATTATGCAGTTATGGATAGATAGTATAACGGATATGACGGAGGGTAGGGGAGCGACTCGAAAATATTCTGTTCATCTACACTACCCACTTTCCGCCGTATAAAGAGGGTAGTGGATAACGTTTACGTTAATAAAATTTAGCGAGCATTTTTCGGTTGGCGTGTATGTAAGTATGTATGTATGAGGTGGTCTAATTTAGACGGACAGTTAAATAAGAGAATTATCTTAACGAATATAAAATTTCTTCAAAGTGAAGAGCGAAACTTTGGATAAATCGCTCTTGCACAGTGAAGCCCTTTTACTTGTTTTGTCTACTCAAAG